>JBOICY010000386.1:0-5104 GCA_050740335.1 Methylococcales bacterium
ACCCGTAATAGCGGGTGGTATGATGCAGGCCCCAGAAGGGGCCAAAAGTCTCGTGAAAGGGTCTAAAGACCCTGGAACCGCGTCTCTGCCCCACTGGTATCGTTGCGTGTCCCTGGTTACGAAGGTCCGCACGGATCAGTCGTTCATCTAAATCAACTGTGCTGACACAATAAACCTTTTAGCCCGGAAATGCAAGCCACCGAAGGTCCTCTTCCGCTCTAAAACCTCACGCTGAAATCGGATGGCCGGTTTGCCCATCAAAAATTTAACCGTGTCAGCCATACTGTATTTCGGCGCAATGCTCAAACACCAGTGGACAAGATCCGGCATCCCATGTCCTTCCACCGATGCGACTCCTGCCCGCCAGCACAACTCCCGAAGAAAAGCTCGGATCCGCAGCCATTATGCCCCATAAATCGAACGTCAGCCGTATTTTGAAACAAACATTACATGAAATTTGCAGTACCATTTCACATGGGATTCCGCCAATCTTGCATGATGATCGACCTCCGATTCACTGTTGTAAGAGGCGGGTCATCTGGCGCCCATTTACTCTCGATGGAACGGCCGAGCGGATTAGTCCACGCCGCAATAGGCGGTGACATACCAAAGTTGAGTTAACCGATGCACGCTTTGATCTCCATTGTTATCGTCAACTGGAATGCCGGGGACTTGCTTGAGCGTTGTGTTGCGTCCGTGCTCACACAAACCTTGCCGCCTTTGGAGGTGATTGTCGTTGACAACGGCAGTTCGGATGGATCAGCAAGACATATTGGTGAAAAATTCAACTCCGTGTCTGTTATTCATGCTGGCGAAAATATTGGTTTTGCGGCGGCGAATAATCTTGCCGTCCGGAATGTGTCGCGTAAATGCAGCTGGATTGTACTGTTGAATCCAGACGCGTTTCCTGAACCCACATGGCTGGAGTCATTGTTCGATGCAGCACAACGCAACCTTGAATATGCCTTTTTCGGTTGCCGGTTGATGGATGCAATCAACCCCTTGATTGTGGATGGTACGGGTGATACTTATCATTCCAGCGGTTTGGTATGGCGTGCCGGGCACGGCAAAAGTTTTAACTCCCCGGTTGTCGAATTCAAGGAGATTTTTTCGCCCTGTGCCGCGGCGGCAATGTATCGTAAGGACGTTTTTCTAGAGGCCGGCGGATTTGATGAAGACTTTTTTTGTTATGTCGAGGACGTCGATTTAGGTTTTCGCCTGCGATTGCTCGGCCATCGTTGTTTGTATGTTCCCGGGTCCGTGGTTTATCATGTAGGTTCCGCGGTAACCGGCAGGCGCAGTGATTTTTCCGTATATCATGGCCATCGAAACCTGGTTTGGACCTTTACTAAAAATGTGCCCGGATTTTTGTTCTGGGTCTTGCTACCTCTCCATCTTGCACTAAACATCGTAACGGTGATTTACTTCGCTTTGCACGGGCAAAGTAGCGTGATATGGCGTGCGAAGCGGGATGCAATCAAGGGGATCCCGAAAATGTGGCGCAAGCGGAGGCGGATTCAGTCAACCCGTGTAGCCACTCCGCGTGAGATTTGGCGGTTGATGTATAAAGGGCTCATTCCGGCAAAACAAGGCCGTATTGGGAGGCATTGATTATTGCGTTGATCGGACGCGCAACTGGGCGGCCGTTTTTTTTATGGGTATGGAAAGCGTCCGGTCGGGGGTTTTCGATTTGATCCTTCATGCGGAAGCTTTTGCCTTCGCTGAGCACGGGTTCGGCATGCTGCAGAAGCAAGCCGGCTATCTTACAACCGACATGAAATCCGGAAGCCCGGTCTGCAACACCCAGGATTCGCGGTCCTGATTGTAAATCCAGACCTGAGTATCGCGCACGGTTTCGATCTTGCCCTGCTGTTCATGGTAGAACTTGATGTCAACAATCTGGTTGATCTGCTCAAAATCGCCGACAATCTCCTGGCGCAGCACCTCATAGGAAATGACTTTGATTTCATTGTATCGATCCAGGCGCTCCTGAGCTTCCGGCTTGGCGGTCAGAGTCTGGGCATCCGCGTAACTTCCCCATTTGATCGATCTCTCGTAAAGACGCAGTGTCGATTCCAAGCTATCCTTCTTTTTTTCCGAAGCACATCCGCTCGTCACAACCAGGATCGTCAGGACAATGCACAACAGCCGATTTTTCATGGATCGATTTCCCTGCGGATCAGCGCCCGTCAAGACTATCCCCCACCCATTTTTCCAGTGCCTGAATCATTTTTTTGGCCTGCTCGGCACTGGATATATTGAACTTGGATTTCTGCTGGTATTCGCCGTTGCGCTTCTGGTAGCGGCGAATCGTGAATTTATCGGGACCATAGGCGTTTTTGCTGCGGTCCCAATCCTGATAACGAAACAGGATCGTCGTCCAAGCGCCCTTGGACAGAATCTGTTTGTCCAATTGCTTGATGGTCTGGATTCCGTTATCGATGTAATCCACACTCAAATCTTCTATCTCGGAAACCATAGCTTCTCCATTCGACTTCAAATAGTTGGCACCTGCCAGCGATCATCCTACTCGCGGCGAGAGATGACACCGGCCGGTATGAATTGTCCGAACGCGCGGCTGCCCTCTCCTGTTTGAATGGTTCCAACCACATCGAGATATTTCGCGTCAATCACCGAAACATCGTTGCTGAACCAGTTGGCTACATACACATGCCGGTCGTCCGGATGGGTGGAAATCCCTTCGGGATATTCGCCCACTTCGATCGTTTTCACGACTTTCAGGGTCCTGGTATCGATCACGCTGACCGAATTATCGTATTGGTTCGTAACCAGCAATCTGCGGTCCCAACGGGCCAGCGCGGTCGCATAGGGTCTGTCTCCGGCACGGATGGTGGCAATGGTCTTGCGCTCCGGGATGCTCACGACCGAAACGTCATTGCTTTCGACATTCGCCGTATACAAACGCTGGCCCTTACCGTCGACACTGATGCCGAAGGGGTGCCTGCCCACCTCGACCTCCGCAATGACTTGAAGCGATGCGGCAGCGATGATCGATACCGAGTTGCTATCCCGATTGGCGACAAAGATCCATTTGCCGTTCCGAGCGATTGCAACTCCGCTCGGGGCATTGCCGACCCCGACCCGATCCAGCAACCTGAGCGACACCGAATCATAGACCAATAATCGATGATTGAACCAATCGGCAAAAAAAATCCGCCGGCCCGATGGCTCCACCGCAACGCCAACCAACGCCGCGGAAAACGGAATCGTATTCCGAACCCGGTGCGTCTTTCCGTCGATCACCGAACAATCCATGCTTTCCGGGTTGGTCACGTAAACGCGCTCACCATCCGTGGACACGGCGACGCCCGCCGGCTTTGCGCCGACCGGGATCGATTTGACGATCCGGTTGGACGCCGTATCGATCACCGAAACGGTATTGTCACCCTGGTTGGTGATATAGGCAAAGGGTTCTGAAAGCGCCGGGTCGCAATAGAGCAGGATCAATAAACCGAAGCATCCGAGTGTTTCAATCGCGCCGCGCCCGAACGCGTTCATGAGCGACTATTTCCCTTCGGCAGTGGTTTTGAGGTTGCCGAGTCCTTTCTGAAAAACCCCGGTGACTGCGTTGACCGCGACTTCTTCGGTCAATTCCGGAGGCGGATTATTATTCATATAGCCGCGATAAAACGCGGCCTTCCAGATGACTTCACAACCGCCCTGCTTGCCTTCCTTGACCTGGATGGTCGCCGAGTAATTGCTTACCGGAAGCGCTGTGATTACAACCTCCTCGCCCGAGTACTGAATGGTTTTCACGGTACTCATTTTGGAGATCTTATAGGCGTATTCCATTTTTTTGTTGCTGTAATCTTTGATGACTTCCTCGATTGTTCCGCCCCCATCCAGAGTCAGAGTCCGAGTGGCGCATGGGGTAGTCCCTGCGCCGGATTTCTCTTCCGTTCCGACCCAGACCCGTTCGTTTGTGGAATTTTTCTCGCATTTACCGTCACCCGCGGGGAGATTCGCGGAATCCGTCGATTTCACCCCCGGCAGCCAGGCCATGTCACCGAAATTCTTGATCGCTCCCCAAACGACATCCGGGGCGGCAGCGATATTGATTTTCTCGACAACTTTCTGACGAACCGGGCCGTGCGCAAAGGCGACGCTCGATGTCAACATCAATAAACCAAGGACCATAACCCTGAGCGATGTTCTCATGTTTCCTCCTGTCAGTTTCTATTTTAAAATTCGTAAATCATGCCAATATTCATAAAAGATGACAACACTAATGTTGACTTGACAGGAAAATAGACCAATGCCGCGCGATCAAGCGTATGCAGGAGGTAGAGAAAAATGACTGACCTATCTAAAAATGCCCACATTGGTTCTTCGTTTAATGATTTTCTGGAAGAGCAGGGAATCCTCGAAGAATGCGAATGTCAAGCGATCAAAGAAATGTTGGCCGACCAGGTGCGTCAGGCCATGAAGGATAACCAACTTTCCAAGACAGCCATGGCCGAAAGAATGCAGACCAGCCGACCGCAACTGGATCGTTTACTCGATTCCAGGGTTGCCAACGTGACATTGGCGACGATGTCAAAGGCCGCCCGCGCGGTTGGTCGGGAGTTGCATATTGCGTTGCTTTAACGGGACTGACACGGCGGAAAGATGGGGTGAGGCCGAGAATCATAGTCCTTGTTTCTAGACCTGGTCACGCGTTTATTATGGACAACTCCTTGAACGAGACTTTAACCGGTTAAGCTAAGTCGTTGTTATTGCGAACGTCTAACACCAATCGAGTAATCCTGCGCTATGACTATAGACCCGACCCTGATCGTCCTCCCGTGGGAGGACATGTATTGTTTGGCTGTAATATCTCTTAGCATTATTGGTTTTCCTTATTATTCACCAGGAGGTTGACACAGTCAGAAGGTAACTGTTCAGATCCCCCTATGTTTTTCTGGAAAAAAGCCATCATGCTACCCGTAAGTGATTGATTCGCCGTTGAGCGGGTTTAGAAATCATCCAAAAATGAGGAGGGGATCTGAACGGTTACGTCAGAAGGGCAATTTTAAATTACTTTTAATAAGCGCCAATACTTTTGGGCGTCCGGTACTGCTCAAGGTAAAACCAAGTCCAGCGC
>JBOICY010000387.1:0-19770 GCA_050740335.1 Methylococcales bacterium
ATTCTGAGGAAGTCGAATCCGGTGAAATCGATCCGGGCGACCATAACCAGAATGGACCCTGCGGTTCAACACTCACTCGTGTTTGTAACCTTGATAGAATGTTGCTTACTATTAGAAGAAAAAGCAATCTGCCCGACAGCGTAAAAAAGGAAAGATTGGCAGATATCCATCACACTGAGATCTGGGGATTGATTGATAACATCGCCACAAATTTTGACCCGACCAAGGGCGAATTTTATTCGTATGTATATACGATAGTCCTTAACCTATTTCGGAAGGGACAGCGTACAACGGACTTTCTTAAAAACGACTTCATTGAACCACCGTTTGTGGTAGACAAATTGTTCTGGCCTAATGAAAATAAGAACATTTTCGAATTTTTCCGTTATAGGATTCCGGATAACGAACAACAAGAGATTAAAGATCTTCGGGATATGATCCCTGATCAAACCTATTTGCTATTAACCGAAGCTGAAAAGAGTAAAAAGTATGACCTCCATTTAATGTCCACTGCTACGGCTAATGATCTTGTGGCTAAAGGCCGTAATCTGGTGGTTGTCGCCCTTATCGGGGGGCTGTCTTGCATATCCGTATCTTCGACATCAATGGAAAGATAGCTGATAAGCCAGAGACCGTGTTGGTTAATGGCGAAACGCTGTCGGCACTCAAGATGCGGCTAAATCCATTTCCTGACCAATCTGGCTTATCAACGGAACAAAAGCAGGAAATCATTGAAGATGTTGCGACATTAATCGGAGATCATGCCATTCCGCGAATTAATCAGCTCATAGATAAGCTTAATGACCTCAAAGTTAAACTCGCCAAAATATTCAATCAGTATATCTTAAATAATCTTAAAGACTTCAGAGACCTTAAAGACACAGAAGGTAATCCTATAGAAGATAAGCCTCTATACGATAGATCGCTATTCGAGAATTCCAACCTCGATACAGAAACTAAGAATGAATTGGAACGGTATTTTTCTCGAGAAATGGAAGATCCAGAGACCGATATTAAATGTCTAACACGCTTAATTCTTGAAAATATTTTTACGCCTTATCTATTCAAGCTGAAGTCACAATTGGGAGCGCAAACAGAGAGTCTGGATGCAACCAATAAGAAGTCTGATCGACCTCCAGTCGCGGTAATTATAGACACAACAAATTACTTCACATCTGATGATGAAATATCGCTGGAACAATTAGTTGATCAGATCGAAGAGGTGAAAAAGAATCTGACGGATCTTCGACAGCGGATGTGGCAACTGAGGTACGAATGTGAAATGAGCATTGCAGAAATTACCTCACAGGAAAATATAAATCTCGCCCCAAAGAAAATAACGCAAGGTACGATTAGAAAACGGTTATTTGATCTACGGATTGACCTCGTCTTTAAACTTATTATTCTAAGTCTTCCGGTTTTTCTAAAAGACAGAATATCTGTCATGAAGATCGCTTCTAAGTATAATGTGGCCAGCGATGATGTAAAAAGATGTGTAAAGAACGAAAAGATTATTAGAACACTTCATATACTGGTATTTAATCACCGTAGAGATGATAAATATCCGCCTGTAAAATTAGTAATGAAATGTCTAGATGTCGATATGGATCAGGCATGCTGGTTAATAGCCTTCGACACGCATCATACTTTAAGTAAGGTAGTACGTTCGATATTTAGCGGAAAGATTAACGGCGCTATTATAGCTCATGTGCTAGCAATACAAAAACCCTATCTCCGTGCGATTAAAGAAATTATTTCATTGATGCAACAGAAAGTTTCGGTAGCAAACTGGAATGGTATTGAGTCTGATCTGATGAAACGATTTGGGGTAACAGATGTGGAAGCCCGCCTAATAAACACAATGTATTTAATGAACCAAACCCGACAAACCAAGATGACGCGCTATAAGGGTTTAATTACCAGGCACAGAGAAAAAAACAGGTACCCATCCCCGGATGACATTGTAAAGAAACTCAACGTGGAAACCGTGTGTGCCGAAATTTTGTTGGAGTGTTATCGGCGTGCGGAGGAAGTGGCCAAGGATCCGCTTGAATGCCTCCAACGCGTTACCGCCGGACATGCTTCAATAATACCCAGCGATAGTTAATATAGGAGAAGCGACAATGACTAATCACTCGTCCAACATCACTCCCTCACTTGAGAACCAATGGATAGAAGATATCCCTGACGACGAACATCTGAACGACGAACAGTTCGAAGAATATGTGTTGCGGTTGCTTTCCCCGGAAGACGTTGAGGGAATCGATAAACATCTTGCGGTGTGTCCGGAGTGTAAACAAGAAATGCAGCGCTCCCGTGACTTGGTGAGCGAATGGGTGCAGTCGGATTTGAGGCAGAGCTTGCTTGCCAAAGTACAGGCGAGTTGCGACGCGGAAGCGAGTACGGCGCTCACAAGTGAAGTAAGCGACAAATCCGCGACATTAGCGGTGCTCCTTCGTCGCTTGACCGACCAGGATCCGGAAATCCGGTTACGGGCAGCGCAGGCATTGGGCAATACCCAACCGGAAGAATGGATTCCTGATCTTTTCCCGCTGCTTCGAATACCGCTGTCGGATAACAATCGAGATGTCCGAGTCGAAATGATCCATTCGATCGGCATGCTTGGTCATATTGCAGCCTGTCCTGAGATTATCGAGTGTCTGATCAATTGCTTATGCGATGCGGACAGAACCATACGATACGCCGCGGCTACTACCGTTAGACGATTCGGTGCCGCGGCGGCCACACCGGCGGTGCTCTCGTTTTTGCCGCTGGCAATCGACAATGCAGACAGCGATAGTCAGCTAGACGCGTTTAGAATGCTATGTACGCAGTTTCGTGGGGCTGCTGCCACAACGGGTGTTGTTCAAGCGTTGATCATGAAAGTTAATGGCAATCGACCAGAACTTCGTACCGCGGCGATTTATGTAATTGGAACGTTGGGGCCAAAGGCTGCGACTTCTGAAGTATTGGCTGTACTGGCCGCTGCTCTAATGAATACCGAACGAGACGCGCGTGCGGCGGCGGCCGAGGCCTTAAGCGAGCTTGGGTCTGCGGGGGTTGGCGCCGTAGTCACGGCTCTCAGAACCGCCGTGCAAGATGGAGAATGGGAGGTACGCAGCGCGGCCGCGAAAGCAATTGGTGCGATCGGTTCGGCCGACGCAACCCCAGATATTCTGGAGGAACTCGTTAATTTGCTTGCGGATCCGAACTTGGCCGTGCGTAAGTCTGCCGCCCAAGCCTTGGGAATATCATCAACTCAAGCCAATCAACTTGTGGTACGAGAGGCGCTAATTCGTGCACAATCGGATCCCGACGAGGGCGTTCGTATGGCTGTCCGTGATGCGCTTGCTAAGTTTGACCGTAAAATAATCGATGGTGCGCCACCAGATAAAATCGCTATCATAATTTTTAAATTTGCTTGCGGCTCTCTCCCTATTCTACTACCAAAAAAAGGAAATGCGAAAGCAAAGCTTGTATGCCAGAACAGTGATGGTACAGCCCAAGTTAGAATTCGAGATACCGGCAATGGTGATCTTGACGTCATTGTAACCAGTATAAATCCAAATGATTTCGGAAAGCCTGTCACGCTTTCAATAGCGAATTGGTCAGACGAATTAACCTTCGAACGAAGGTTAAGCAATACTGTGCTTGCGCGAACGACAATTCAGACAAATATTTGGAAAAATTGGCCAACAGATCAAGATCTTGTTATTGAGATTCCATAGTCTTGGCTATTACAAGGAATCGCATATGATCTCTTCGTCAACCAATATCACTAGCAGAACGACTTTGCGCGAAGCTGTCGAAAATTATTTCAAAGATCCGACTCTGGGCGAGGAATGGATTAATTCAACATTGGCAATTGAAGAACTTCGACAATATGTTTTAAGTAGTCCGATTAACGAGATAAAAAGGCTTAAAGAATGGGTCGAGAATTGCCAAAAAGATGAGAATAACATTTTTCTACGAAGTCGGTGGGACCGTCTTTTTGCGCTAGTATGGAGCGGTCATCAGTTAATAAACTCAAACACGACAGATTGCATTATAAATACAGAAGTACGATGGACAGACGTAAAGAATAAATTAGATAATGGATTTCCTCCGGAAAGTAATTTTGCATTTTTTACTACGGATTGTCTTTGGTATTGGCAGGGTTACCTCGGTCAGCGCCTTAAAAGTGTAGAAGGTTTTCGTCTGGTCTGCGAGCGTACCCGTCCAGTCACTGTGCCGATAGCTGTTGAACATCCGGAATCTGGCAGTCCTTCTTTAGCCTATTTGGAGTTGGAAGTTGCGTGTCTACCAAGCGAAGGTAAACAGAATAAATCAACCGTAGATCTTGTAGCCGGTCGACACCCTGAAGATTTTCAGGGTTTATTTGTAGATAATAATTTCTTCGAATCCATGGAATGTGCATTTCGTGCAGCACTTCAGTGCGCCGGGACAAACGAGCATACTGACGGCTTTGCCTATCGTGGATGGTGGAAGTTGCACGTACAGCCTGGATTAGATCAAGTGTCAGGACGCTCAGCGAGTGGTGCCGCCGCGCTCGGTTGGTACCACGCATTACAGAAAACAGTACCCGACGGGCGTATCCTGGTATTGTCCGCGATAAGCCGGGAGAACTCGGAAAATGGCGCACTCGAATACGTGGATGGGATTGAAAAAAAGGTTCTCGGATTGGGTAACGGCAGCACGTTCCGCGCGAACGATAGTGAAATCATTCCTATCGATACGATTGTCGTCGCATCACATAAAAACGAAGAGGAAGTCAATCTGGCGATACAAGCTAATTCAAGATTGGCGTCAATCAGAGTAATCAACCTATCAAATGAAGGCCAAACAAATAATAATTGACTACCGGAACAAGATGTGCCTACAATTGTAATAACAGATCGCGAAAGGACCAAGCGTGTTCGATTGGGACGAAAAAAAGAACAAAGCCAATTTTGACAAACACAAAATCCGCTTCGAAGACGCAAAAGAAGTCTTTTCGGGACACTATCCTTCCTGGACGTTTCCAGATGCGAGAGAGGACTACAATGAAGATCGTTTCATTACTATAGGTCCTTTAAGCCCTGATGTCATGCTCGTCGTGGTCCACACGCAGCGCAACGGAAAGATACGGATTATCTCGGCCCGAAAAGCCAATCAACGTGAACGCAGAAAATACTATGAGTATCTCGAAAAAAAGACTATGGGAGATTGAAGCCATTCAGGATGAGGAGATCGACTACTCCGACATCCCTGAGCTGGATGACACCTTTTTCGAAAAGGCAGCGATTCAATGGCCTCCCTCAAGACCCAAAAAGCATTTTACAATGCGTCTGGATCACGATGTGTTCGAATGGTTTCAAAAACATGGCCGGGGTTACCAATCCCGGATCAATGCGGTCTTGCGTTCCTATTACGAAGCCCATAAAGATAATCAGACAAAACGCTCTTAAAAACCGTTTAAACTAAAGAGCAGTTGAGTCTTTCAGAATCCCGTTCGCTCTGAGCTTGTCGAAGAGTGAGCGGGATTCTGAAAGACCCACCCCCACAAGGTGATCCCGTAGCAAGCCGCTCATGCTTCGACTTGGCTCAGCACGAACGACCTGCTTGGGACGTCAACCGCTCTTTTTAGGTTCATTCCGAGACGTTATCGCCGGATAGTATCGATATCCAACCGCATTGGATGGCCGGCAAATGTCGATTTCCATAACCCGGTCGGGTTGGGTTCAGGAACGAAACCCAGCTAAACTCGGCTGGCTGTCAACATGAATCGCCTGGGACCATCATTCCGGCAGGGGTTCATGTCAGGTTATCCTGCCTGACGCCCTTTGGATGAATGCAACTCTGTTCCAGACAGATTTGTGCCGGACACGATAGAGCGCGAAGCGAATCCAGTAGCCAAGAACGGAAGCCGCGTCGACCACATCCTTGTGTTCTGGATCTCGGCTCCCCGTATCAAGTACGGGGCAGGCTCTGCTGGTGTGACGAAGCACTTCGATTTAACATGACTGGCCGCATACGTGCGAATTCCGGTTTTCTTATCATGCTGAAACAGCATTCCCGTATAAATCCATCCACCTGTTTCTATTCGATGTGTTGAACGCTCCAGCCTTTCCGCGCGAGATAGTCGCCAATCTGCTTTCGATGACATTGCTCGACCCTGCGTTCGGCGCACAGCAGACAAAACGGTTCCAGGAAATTTTGCAGCGGGGCTGTCAGGAGATCCCCGCTTTGGTCGAGCAGCCGCTGGTAGCGTTCAGCCCAATCGGAATATGTCAAGAACACATTCCCGAGTTCGAGTATGGAGTAGTAGGCGATGTTGTGTTGGTTAAGCAAATTGACGATGCCTTTTTCAGGTTTCTTGGCCTTCACGTAAACTCCCATCGCGGCGCGGTCCGGACGCAATCGAACGTCGACGACTGCGCGTACCTCGTGCTCAACCAGCGCATGAATGAAATCGGTTGGGTACCGACCGCCGTAACCTATCGTATACAGTTGCATGGATTTTCTCCTGGAAAAATGTTTAAGCGCATCAAACAAATTGGCCTCTCGCCGAAATTCCAAGCGAACTGTACCGCCCGGCTCGGTAAACGCAATCGCGCCGCTCGATTAGCAGCCATGAATCGGATTTCATGATTACCTGACCTTTCCGCTGCCACCGATTCCAAGGTTCCCGATCAACCACTATTGGTTCGGCATACGCCCAGTCCGGTTGGGCCTTATCCTCGTACGTGAATAATCGTGTGGTCATGTAATACATCCTTCGAAACTTCCCGGCTGCGTTGCAGTACACAAAAGAACATAGGGTGAAATTTAATCGATAGGTTACTCCGTCATCTCGATGTAACCGATTCGCGATGGCCGCCCTACACTCTCAATAGGAGCAGTGAATCCAGCTCGTATTTGAGGCGCCTGCGAGCGTGCTCCTGTGTCGGTGCTTCCAAATTGTAGTAAAAGGAGAAATCCTATGAAGAAGAAGTCGATTCAATTCGTCTCCGGCATTGTGGGTATGCTGTTTGCTGTTGCAGCTTCAGCAGTTGAGCCTCCGAATGTCGTAACGACCATTCCGGTCGGGGTGTCGCCGTCGCGTGCGGTGATCACCCCGAATAACCAAGAGGTTTATGTCACCAATAATGGCGATGATACGGTCAGTGTGATCAGAAGCGGAGACTTGACGGTCAAAACCGTCGTCCCCGTCGGGTCGCAGCCGGATGCCATTGCCGTTTCACCGGATGGCAAATCGGTCTATGTCGGCCAACACGGTGGCGACATCTCGCGTATTACGACCTCGAACAAGTCGGTTACAACGATCCCCATTGGCGCGCCCGTACGCGACTTGGCCTTGTCACCGGACGGCACGAAGCTGCTGGTTGCCATGGAATTTGGTGGACTGAAGGTTGTGGATACCAGCACCCTGGCGGTCAGTACCGTCAATTCGACGGCGTGTCCGGAAGCCGTGGTATTCACGCCGGATGGTGCGAAGGCCTATGTCAACTATCAGTGTGCACCGAGTCCGGGTAGCGGCGGGCACGACCCGATTTATGTCTTCGACGGCATGAATCTGAGCTTCAAGAGTGCGATCGCGTTTCTACCGGACGGTACACGCATGGCGAATGTCGGCAGCCCCACGAGCGTATCGCCCGACGGCCAGCAAGTGTGGGCCAACGGCGGCGATTCCTGCATCAACTATGACCTCGTGGGTTGTCCTGCGGCTCCGGCGGGCGTGATCAACGTGATTCGTACCTACGATAACAGCGTGATCAAGACCCTGGCCTTTCCAAACCTGGGAGTCGGACACATCACCCTGTCCCCGTTGAACACTTACGCCATGGTGGCCCATGGAAGCGATCTCTTGTTCATCAACACCAAGAGCTTCGTGACCTCGGCGTCATTGCCCATCGCGGCATCGGGCTACGTCGCGGTGACGCATTGTGGCACCCGCGGATTTGCGCCGATTCCGGGCCAAAACGAGGTTGCCGTACTGAGACTTCCTTTGAAGCTCTAAGCGTAGTGTGAAATGGCGGGCAGGGATGCCTGCTGTTTTTCTGTTCATGTTATCAGAAACGATTATCGCGGCCGGTTTGTCGCACCTGTAGTCTTAAAAAAATCCATTGAGCCTTGCAAAACCTCGTTCGCCCTGAGCGTGTGCGCGACGAAGAACGGTATTATTTCGGTCCGGCGCAACGCCTGGCGGAAGCGCTAAAACGGCGCGGGGTGCCCGCGGAGTTGATCGAAGAGGCCGTGCGCGAGGCGGCGCCCTGAGCGGCGCGGGGCGATTTCCAGGGTTTCGTTGAGCCAGCGCCGGTATCGTAGCAACTGGCCCTATGATCATGATTCGTAGTCGTTTATCGGTGTTGGGACTTCTTGTTCCGGTGGTTTAACAGGTTTAGTTGCGAAATGGAACAATTTACTGAGACAGAAATTTGCGAGTTGATCGGCACTGAACCACAGTTTCGGAAACATAATCAAACGCACCAACTTGTTGGATGTGTCAGTAGGCAGTCGCGCCAACACATTGCAACATAGGGGACCCTTCTATACACTCTGACGATTCCAAGCACAGGGTAGATCACAATCAGGGACGATAACGCTCACGGTATCCCCGTTTAAATCGTCGTCATGGCTACACTTTCTCAACTGGTTGACATCAAATCGCAGCTTGCAGAGGATCTCCTTCGTTACTACGCGTCCTTAATAACCAATCTCGACGCGATGCCCTGGTACCGTGATGACCTTCCGATATCGCTGCGTGAAGTCCAAATTCGCCGCAGAGTATTCAAGGAAGATACCCGAATCGATTCGGAGCGCGGTACTAACCGTTTCGAATGGGGCGTCAACGATACGCGCACGATACCGATCGAAATAGACCCGGTAACCGCGCCTTTATACGAAGAACCGACTGGCGCCAAAAGTGCCATCGAAGTGGATTGGGCTGACGAACAACAACGAGTTACGCGAGCCGTGGTATTCGGCGGTCCGGGCAGTGGCAAGTCGTCTCTAACAAAAACGTTGGCTATTGACTTGGCATCCAGAAGCCACGAGGCCCTCGATCGGCGTTCGCAGGCCGTCGATCAATTAGTGGTCCCGATTCATTTCACCTGCACCGAGTTCGCGTCGGATAATTTACCCGACGATCTGGCCGAAGCTGTTCTTGAACTACTGTCCGCCAACGAACATCACTACTGTGTCACACCTCGCTTTAAAGAGTGGTTGAAACCGCGACTCCGAACTGGACAGGTCTGGTTGATATTGGATTCGCTAGACGAGGTGCCGCACGATGCCTTACCGCGGCTTAAGCGCCGCCTGCGAGCAATGGACACCCAAGCCTGGTCGTGTCGCTGCGTAATAACCTGCCGCACCGCCAACTACAAACGCGAGGACATCTCCTGGTCTGAATTCACCAAATACGAACTCTGCCCATTCAACCGGGAAGAGATCCAGTCGTTTGTTGAAAGATGGTTTGCGGCTGACGAGGCGCGCAAGGACTCGCTACGCAACGCCCTTGATCGTAATTTTACGTTACGTCATGCCTGCAGAATACCGATATTGCTTACGCTGACCTGTCTCGCTCATGAAGAGCATGCCATCACAAAGAATACCCGACGCGTAGACCTGTATCAAACCGTCTTGCGCGGTCTGATACGACGCGCGTGGAAACAAAATTCTTTACCGCGTGGAGAGGAGGACCATATTTATAGGATTGTAAGACTCTTGGAGCGCATCGCTTTACGGCTATTCGAGAAGGCCCCAACTTCCAAGCAATTCGCTCGGAATGAAATCATCGAACAAATTAAATCCGTGCGGAATTGTCCGCTACCTTGGATACTCGAGAAGCGTTTCAAAGTTCTTGGTGTCCCGTTTTCAAAGGAGGAATTGCGGTTAGTTCCAGAGATGCTTATTCAACAGATTACCGACTGTGGAATATTTGTCGAAAGTGGTTTCGATGACAAAGGTGAAAAGCGACTCAGCTTTCTACATCGCACATTCCTGGAATATTTGACCGCTCGCGCGCTCGCCTCAAATGGGTGTGAGAATATCGATGAGTTCGTGGATAAACGCGCTTGGCTTCATCCCTGGCGGGAAGTCATCGTTTTTCTCCACGGTCTATTGTCGAACCCTATACCTTTGATCAATGATTTGGCCGAAGAAGGAAAGGACGATATGCATCGCCCACGTCTTGCTATCGCCATACGGGGAATAGCGGAAATGTCTATGGATACAAGGAAAAAGTTAAGCAGAAGTTTGAAACATCGCATCTCGAATGACATCGAGTCGCTTTGGGCAACTTATCGAACCTCATCCATTTGGCCTCTCATGCCCCATATATGGCACTGCCTTCCAGTTTGGTGCGAATTGGATGACGGGATCACCGGGAGCAACGGAAAACTTCCACGCCTTCTCGTCAATGCGCTGGACAATAATGATCCCGTGATACGATCGAATGGAGCGATGGCGCTCGGCGAAATCGGTCATACCACCAACGACCCGATAATCGTAGAAGCTCTCCTTAACATGGTGCTACGGACGGACAGGAACGGGTTCGCTAAGATAATAGGCGCCAAAGCGCTGGGCCGGTTAATCCCTGCAGCCATTACGCCCATGGGTTTAGAACGGCTCCTTGCCGTCGCGCTGGGCGTGTCTGTCACTAACAATGAGCGGGATATTGCAAACCTTGCGCTCAAAGGACTCAGTAAAATCGTCGTCACGACCCCCGAAGCTTTAAACAAGTTGATCGATGCCATACAGAGCGACGACTCGTATGTAAAGATGCTCGCCGCTGACACATTAGCTACCTTGGGCCCAAATGCCGCGATTCCCGCGGTTCTTGAGTATCTTGCGCGGGCTCTCGAAGATCGGGATGCGCACGTTCGATTACAGGTAGCCGAGGCGCTTGCCAAGATTGGTCCCCGAGCGGCTACCCCCGTGGTTCTTGAATTTCTCGCGATTGCTCTGCGAGACCAAAACGCTGGAATAAGATCGAGAGTAGCGGAAGTCTTGTGTAATCTGGGTCCCGCGGCGGTTACTGTTAAAGTCATTAACGCTCTCATAACTGCGATTGATGATCCGGAATGCAAAGTAAAAGTGAAGGCCATCAAAGCGCTCGGTAACTTAGGCCCAGGAACCGCATCCTTTTCAGAGGTCATAAGCAGCCTCAAGAAGGCCATTGGAGATGCCGACTGGCAAGTGCGGACTGAGGCATACCACGCGCTTCGCAACATCGAACCGACGATGGAGATTCCTGCCGTTCTAGGGAACCTCAGGACTGATCTACGAGATAGAAGTTTCGATTGGACGCTCAAGAAGGCGGATCTGGTAGGGATCTCACCCACACTAGAAGGGTTGCTAGAAGGGTTGGACGAATGAGTATCAGAAATAGGTCGTCTCCCTGCAGTTGAATCGGCGCCATTAGACGTTACGGATCGTCTTCTTAGGGGCAATGGCGTCGAAGATGAAAGGATCTGGCGGCTGGTATCCGCGGCATTGGAACGGATTGTGGTCGCGGCATTTGAAAAGCATGTGCTCAAAGCGAGTACCCCGATGATCATAAAGCAACTCGCGCCTGCATTGAACGATAACGACCGGCAAAGAAGAATCGGCGCATTCAGGACGCTTCAAGACTTGGATCCCAGAACGATCCCTCCGGCTTTCTTAAAACGCCTTTTCGAGGCGGCTACACAAGAAGGTGATTCAGTCGTCCGTATACAAGCGAGTCAAGTAATCGAACACTATCAGTCACAAGGTTTCCGATTTCTGAAAGCCCCATTCTGGAAACGGTGTCTATCTTTCGGGGGTTGGCGGTGGATAATACGGCACACCGACGAACTCGCGGGATAACAAATGTCAAGGACTAAGTATTCTTTTCCCAACGATAGCCTATCCGACAAGGATACCGCAAAGCACAGTGAGTGGATTTTTGATCACTGCGAAGTAAAAATGTGGGAGGGAGTCGATCACATACTCGACGCAACGCGCTTAAGTAAATGGCAGTTATACGAGCGTGTCGTTGATTCGATTATGGCGCTCAATCGAATAATTCTCACGCGTTCGGCGACCGTCCCGCTGAGTGGAGCCGAGCGACAGAAAATGCTGGATAGAATGGGACGACGTGTAAAAATACTCGGCCTTTTGGACGACGAGCGTGGCACCGAGTTGTTAATACGCGTACTTGCCGATGCCGCGAGTGACTTTAAGGTGTCGCGCGACCTTTCGTGCTTGGTCTTACTCAATACTACCGCCGACGCGTTAGTGAACATCGGCACGCCCGCGCTCCCGTACTTTAATAAATGGCTTGATAATCAAACGACGAAACCGGCGGTGCACGCCTCGTTGGAAGCCGTTAGCCATCGCATTAACGGCTTTCATGGCGCCCCGAAAATCAGCTATCAGCCGAACGCCCGGAGCGCGACGATTATCGGGCGCATTCGGTACGAATTGGCCCTCCGACGTTTCATTGTCGCTTCAAAGCGCTTATCGATCATTGAAACCGTGGAACAACTCGAAGTCCTGGCGGACCTGGCGAAACGGTTGTGCGGAGAACGAGATCCGTTAACGATTGACTGTTTGAGATATCTAGGAGTTTTTTACCGTGAGAATGGAGATCCCAAAGCCGAGCAAATATTCGAACGCGCATTGGCCTTTGCACGGCAAGAGCAGGGTTCCTTTGGCGAATTGGCTTCGAAGTTGCTGACCAATCTCGCAGCGATGTGCAAGCTCCTTGACAATTTTGATAAAGCGGAGTCCTGCTACCGGGAAGCGTATGCGATCGACCGGCTTATCCTGGGTGAGGAACACCCGGACACCATCACCGACATGCACAATCTAGCGGATCTACTCTGGAACCGCCATAAAATGAGAGAGTCACCCTGGCTCCGCTATCAGCGAGGCGGGACCAAGGCGGATGATAACAATGAGGCCCGCGAACTCTTTGCACGGGTGCGTCTAATCGATCGGAAGTATTGGGGCCCCAATCATGAGCGGATCGCGGAAGATCGGATGGCTTATAGCGATATACTGATCGCAGATGGTTTTTGGAATGAAGCGGAGCGGGAACTCCGGGCCGCGCTACGAACCTATGAAACGGGGTATCCGCATTTGACGATCAAAACAGGGCAAGCCATTGATCGCCTGGCCAGCGTACTGGAAAGTCAAGGCAAATGGAGTGATGGCGAATTAGTAGCGTTGCGCAAACGGGTCCTGGATATCGATCAGCAGGTTAGGCCATTATCATACGGATTTAGGAGTAGATTACTACGATCTTGGGCGCGCCCATGCCCGCGCTGACCAATGCAAGCACGCATTAACCTATATGAATCGGTCAACCCACTTTTCGAATGAACGTATGCGGAGTATATTTATTCATACTTCCGAGCGACAGCGTTCGGAGTTGCTGCGACGAGTGCCAATTCATTGCGCGAACTATTACGCCCTGGTTCAACGGTGTGCGGGAAAAGATAGCGCAGCCGTCGCTGAATTGTATTCTTTCATTCTGCGCTACAAAACCATCGGCGCGGAACTCTCCGCGCTGCAGCGAAGCGCAGTACTTGGGGGGCGCCATCCTCATCTTCGCGCCCAGCTCGATGAATACAACACCCTGTCCGAGAAAATCGTGCGCAGCCTAATGGCTGTCGCCGGCAAACCGGACCCGCGTCTTCCGGAATGGCAGGCGCGCAAAGGCCGGTTGGAGAAGGAACTGGCGAATCAAATACCGGAAATGGATCTCGATCAACAAATGCGTGGCGTCGATGTAAAAATCATCGCACAACAACTGCCCGCCGATACCTTGTTGATCGAATATCTGAAAATACCCACGGTCGACTTGACGGCCGTCGAATCGCGCGGCGAGAAGAGGATTCAACCCGATCGCTATATTGCGTTCGTGGTTGTGGCCGGCGCGCCGGAACAACTGGCGATGGTCGATCTGGGGCTGGCCGAAGCGATCGACCGGCTGGTCATGCTGTACCGTACGCAACTGACGGCGCGCGGGTATGCACAGAAAGGCCTTGAAGTGGCGGATTCCGAGGAGCCTGCCGAACCGGAATCGAGGGCGACGGGAGTGCGCCTGCGGGCCCTGGTATTGGATCCGTTGTTTCCCTCCGATGGCCCTTGGCCTGCCGGGACGCGGCTCCTGATCGCGCCGGATGGCGAGCTGTCGCAACTGCCCTTCGAGTCGCTGCCGGTTGGGGATGGGCAGTACTTCTGGACTGATTACCGGGTGAGCTACCTGGGTTGCGGTCGAGACCTGTTACGTTGGCGGCTTGAAACCTCGCATCGGGCTGGACCACCGCTGGTCATCGCCGATCCGGATTTTGACTTCCCGGCTCAGGGCGGGGAACCAAACGGTGAACCATTTGGTCGTTTGCCCGCCAGCCGCAAAGAAGGCGAGATCGTTGCAATCATGCTTCGAGTACCGCCTTGGTTCGGAGACCAAGCCTCCAAGGAAAGGCTCAAACGGCAACGCTCCCCCGCCATTCTACATATCGCGACCCATGGTTTTTATCTTCCCAAGGAAGAAAAGGATCGGCAAAAGCAGACACCCGCGTGGATCGGGAAGCTGGAACGGCTGGAAGATCCGCTATTGCGCTCGTGCCTCGCGTTTGCCGGAGCCAACCATGCGGGATCGTGCCCGGCCGACGCGGACGATGGCCTGCTGACCGCCGCGGAGGTGATGAATATGGACCTGGTCGCGACGCAACTGGTCGTGCTGTCCGCTTGTGAGACCGGGCTCGGGGAGATTCAAGTCGGTGAAGGTGTTTTGGGTCTGCGGCGAGCCTTCAATATTGCGGGCGCCGGCGCGATCATCATGAGTCTATGGAAAGTCTCCGATCTCGCGACGGCAATTCTGATGCGATCTCTTTACCAGAATCTACTGAGCGGCATGGACAAGGACGAAGCACTGCGGTCGGCGCAGGACTATGTCCGCACCGTAAAGCTCAGTGAATTGCGGAGGCGCTGGTCATCCGGCGATATGCAAGAACTCCGATCCGCCGATCACGACTCGATCCGCGGGGAACTCGATGCGATCGTCCCGATGCCCGATGCCAGCATCCCGTTTGCTCACCCTCGTTATTGGGGTGCTTTCATCATTCAAGGCGATCTGCGGCCTCTCACCGGGCTTTCACGCGCCTAGCCGTCAAGAGCGGCAAACCGTTCTTGACAGGTGGCTGAACATCAGCCCGGCGATCCGCCAAGTGTATAGAAAAAGGAATCGTCGAAGCAGCAAGACTCATTCCGCCGGAAGTCCCCGACCCGTGACGAATACACAGCTTAAGACGAGAGAAACCCTATTCATCCACATCAGGACAAAATAGAGAAAAGACCATACACACGTTAATCTTTGTAAATCTCAAGACCCGGATGCCACCGGACCAAAAGTCAAAAAAATACCTAACTGCCTCGCCATGGCGACTATCTTTTTCGGCGTGTTGAGCTGTTTCCGCGGTTCGTTTTCACGCAGGATATTTTTTCTGCATCTGATCAGCAAAATGCCGTGCTTGAATTGACTTGCGATCTTGTTGAAGTCATCCCCGTGTGCCGCCGACAGATCCGCCGTCAAATCGTGTATGCGCTCGTTTATTGCGACCAGAGCGGCGTCGAGGCTGTTCAACTGCGTTTTCAGGGAAGCAAAAAAGGCTTTGACATCCTCTTGGTTGATCTGATCGAACTTGGTCATCTGTTTTTCAATCGCGCTGATTTCCATGTTTCCCCAGTCTCTTGCTTTCAGAACAGGGACCTGCCACGCTCGTTTCTCGAGTTTCCAATGGTCGGCATGGGATTTGACCCGGTGGATGACGAACCCCGGCAGTTCGATGGCGGTCAAATATCCACCGTGACAGGCGCCGGTGTCCAAGCCATAGGTATTGTTTTTGATCAGAGGTTCGTCGCCGACTACCCGGTGTCCGTAAATAACGGCTTTTTCGCCGGCATAATAGTCGCTCCAATGCGTCCCCGGCCCGTATTTTCTTTGCAAATACGCTTCACCCGACACGGAACCGGTCAGCACCGCTTCTTTCTGTTCATCCAGCGATCGGTCATGCTCGAAAGCCGCATGGACGATGATCGCTTCGTCGCTTTCAAAGTAATAATCCAATCCCCTCAGCCACTGCAAAAGCGACGGATATTCTTCGGCAAATTGAACTTTTACAATCTCCTGGGAATAGCTGAGGATTCGCTTCAGATGCTTGCGTTCGTGGTTTCCGATTAACACTTTCGCGTTGGGCCGGTTCTTGAAATAATGATACACGTCCCGTGATTTTCCGCCCCGATCGAGAATATCGCCGACGGAAACCAGCCAATCCTCATCGCGTAAACCGATTTGATCGATGAGTTCGATCAGTTCGTCATAACATCCGTGGATGTCGCCGATAACAAATGTACGTTTCATAGTAGGGTCTCGTGTCTCCGCTTACTGGTTGCCGCCCTAAGCGGACATTTTAATTCCCCATCCTATCCCGAAGAGAGCGGCTCTTGGAATCTAATTTATGGCGTTGTCGGTAAAGAACCCTGTTTATTCCACCGCGGCAAGTTGCATTTTGCCAGCATTGCCCGGTTCGGACACCGCTTCGTGATCGAAATTCGGAATCATAACGCCTCTTGCCGCTGCGCCTGGTTGCCTCCGAAACGAGACGATTTTATCCAGGTTGCTATTGATCTCCATCGCCTTGCGATCGCACTGGCAGTTGGCCGCTTCGAACGGCAGATTTCGATCCGTATAATTAGGCAGCCCAGAAATCCTGCACCTTTTAGTCGCCGATCCGCAAGGCCGTAAACTCCGCTGTAGCCACGGTGCAGCACGGATACAGGATACAAATAGCCGTCATAGCCGATGGCCGGCATCAGCCAGCGCGTGAAACAGGGAAGCGTCCGGCGGGTGTTGGCGTCGAACTTTTGGTATACGATCCGCGCGTTATCCTGCTTCCTGGCCGCGAGACGTTGTTCGATCTTACCAAGCTCGTCCGGCGCGATCTGGGGAAATCGTCCGCTCTCGTCGCGCTGTCCCATCTTGGGGACAATCGGAACCGAAAACCGCAGCGAATCGACACCGATCGCGGTGAAGTCGTCGATAAACCGCGCCGCTTGGTCGAGCCCGGCGTTCTGGCCTGTGATCAGATACGTTGCCCGGATGCTAAGCCGCGCGCCTGAGGCGTTGCGAGCGGCCACCAGGCGCTCGACATTGCGCTTGACTATTTCATAAAGGAGTGCCTCGCTTTGCGGTATTCCGTGCACCAGATTATAGGTCTGGCTGTCACCGGCATCGATGCTGAATGAAATGTAGTCCTCTGCGGTGTTATCGTTAACCAACCGTGCGATGAGCGCTGGATCCATCTTCAGGCCCTTGGTATGAATACCGAGTGCAAGACCTTCCGTTTTAACGGCTGCTACAACTTCATGGATCGCACTCGAATTCATCGGGTCCGTCTCCACGCCCGAGAGAATAATTTTTCTCGGGCCTTCGCCGGTCTTCGGGCTTCCCGCGGCAATCTGACGCACCAGGGCTACGATCCGATTCGCGTCGATCGTCTCGCCTTGGACCAGACCCCCGTGAGTATAGCAATGCGGGCATTGCAACCAGCAAAGCCTTTTGCTTCTGGGCGGCAAGTGGATTTCCACTTGGGCAGGTACCAGGGTGCCTTGACACCAGCGCTCCGAGACGTCGGGATAGAGGTTCACTATTTCCCGGGTATATTCGTAAGGATGATTGCTCATAAAAAGCTCCCGCTCAATTTCTTCACCTGCGCACGGGCTTCTTTCCGCGAGCATCATGAAGATCGAAATTGTTTGGCTCCATATGGAGTCAATACGGGAAGAATTTTCGTAATGTTACAGCCAGATTGATGCAGACTTTGATTTCAGCTAATGAGAGCAGTCGAGTCTTTCCAAATTCCGTTCGCCCGAGTTGGTCGAAGGGCAAGCGGGATTTGGCAGGACTCACGAACACAGTGATCCCGTAGCAGGCCGATCATGCTTCGACTTCGGTCAGCACGAACAGCCTGCCAGGCACGTCAACAGATCTTTTTATGATCAACGCAATTGAGAGAGCAGGTTTCAGTGGCTTTTTGAGCATACTTGGATTTTTTCCTTGCAATCGTGGACTGTTGTTCCATAATTACAAGGATGTTGTCTCGTCGGCTTACCTCTTTCGTTCAAGAACATCTCCGGCAATTTCCCGCGGTTGCCCTGTTGGGGCCGCGCCAAGTCGGCAAAACCACGCTTGCGAGACAATTCGGCGCGGCTCTGTCCGAAGGCCCGCCTCCCGAATACCTGGACCTTGAAACCCCGATCGATCTGGAAAAGCTCCAGTATGCCTTAGGTTTCTTGCGCCAACGCCAGGACCGTCTGGTGATTCTCGATGAGATCCAGCGGCTGCCCGGGCTGTTCCAGGTACTGCGCGGCATTATCGACGAAAGGAGTTTGGCGGGACGGACCGCAGGTCAATTTCTGTTACTGGGTTCCGCTTCCATCGATCTCATGCGCCAATCGAGCGAGAGTCTGGCGGGACGCATCGCCTATCTCGAAATGACACCGCTGGATGCGTTGGAGTTGAAACCGGAACAAGAAACGGATCTTTGGGTGCGTGGCGGCTTTCCTCGCAGCCTCCTGGCCGACAATGATACGGAGAGCCTTCGGTGGCGCGATCATTTCATAAGAACCTATCTGGAACGGGATATTCCCCTGCTTGGTCCCCGCATTCCGGCCGAAACGCTGCGGCGGTTCTGGATCATGCTGGCGCACAGTCAGGGCAGCTTGTTGAATGCCGCCCAACTGGCTCGCAATCTGGCGGTGGATGGCAAGACAATCACCGGTTACCTCGATCTGCTGGTCGATTTACTGTTGGTCCGCCGTTTACCCCCGTACCATGCCAACGTCGGGAAACGCCTGGTCAAGTCCCCGAAGACCTATGTGCGCGACAGCGGTCTGGTGCACAGCCTGCTGCGGATCGACAACCTGGACCAGTTGCTCGGGCATCCGGTGATCGGCATGAGCTGGGAAGGGCATGTCATCGAAAACCTGTTGCGCGCAGCCCCTCAGCGAACTCAAGCAAGCTTTTATCGCACTGCCACGGGTGTCGAGATCGACCTGCTCCTCGAATTGCCGGGCGACCGGCTATGGGCGATCGAGGTGAAGCGAGGTACAGCCCCCAAAATGGAGCGCGGCTATCGCCAGGCACTTGAGGACGTGCAGCCTGAAAAAGCTTTTATTGTCTACGGCGGAAACGATCGATACCCCAAAACCGACCGGGTTGAGGCGATCGGCCTTCGCGAGATGGCGCAGGAACTCGCAAATTTCTCTTGAAAACGAATGACTTCAGGAAACTGGCACCAAAGTTTGGAACCGGTTTCCGGCTCGGTTTGCTTTAAAAGAGCCGTAGAGTTTTTCAATATCCCGTTCGCACTTCGACACGCTCGGCACGAACGGCCTGCTATGCACGTCTACGGCTTTTTTTGCTGTGATAGAACATCCTACATTTCTTTCATTTTCCGGGGTGCCGAACGCTCTCCATAACCGTTAGGTTAACCGGCTCTGTGTAAGCCAGCGGCGGGCACGCAGCTATCTTCGTTATACAGGGAGTATCGGCGGATCCGCTTGGTCCATTGCCCCCGGCTGGCGGACGGATGTTTATGACGGACGGAAGCAAACCCAACAATGATAAGGATCAAAATGACGACCCTGATCAAGCCAATCATTCAAAACCTGGCCCGTGGCGAAACCGTCCGCTTCCGGGTAGGCGGCAATTCCATGTCCGGCCGCATCGAACACGGCCAACGGGTCACGATTGAA
>JBOICY010000388.1:0-2284 GCA_050740335.1 Methylococcales bacterium
CAAAACCCTGTGCCTTACCGCTTGGCGACGCCCCAAATAACCAATCTACAAACAAACAACGCACCCAACAGCTTATTGAGTTTCTTTGAAGAAGCATTCTACTTTGGAGTGCAGGGGCGAACGATTACATCCTTTCACTACAAAAGCAGTATACTGATCTTCAAGCTCACCGACGATTGTCAACGCCGAGTCAGAGTTATCACAGGCCAGAAACACGCACGAACCGGTCCCCGTCAATCGAGCCTCACCAAATCTGGACAATCCATCCAGCGCCCTCTTCACCGGCGGATACAATTGCGAAACTACGGTCAGGCAGTCGTTACAGGCGAAGCCGGAATTAAAACGCGCCATTGTGACCGGCGAATGATCGCGTGTCAATTTCTCGGATCGAAATACCTCCGCGGTAGACACCTGGCAGTCCGGAACCACCACGACGTACCAGCACTCGGGCGGATTGATCGGTTCGAGAACTTCACCGACGCCCTCGGCCCAGGCGGCTTGTCCGTAAACAAAAATCGGAACATCGGCCCCGAGGCACAGACCGAAGTCCATAAGCTCTCGAATTGTAAGCCTGAGATTCCAGATCCTGTTGAGTACGATCAGCGCGGTTGCGGCATCGGAACTGCCGCCGCCGAGCCCTCCTCCGATCGGTAGAATTTTCTCGAGTTCGATATCAATCCCTGTGCGAAGCCCGCTGCGTTCCTGTAACAATCGTGCCGCACGAACCGTCAAATCGTCCGTTTCGGCAATTCCAGGCAAGGGATTCTTCAATCGAATTTGCCGGTCCGACCTCGGGAAAAAAGAAATCTGGTCAACCAGATCGATGAACTGGAAAACCGTCTGCAACAGATGATACCCGTCGCTGCGCCTCCCGATCACCCGCAGAAACAGATTCAGTTTTGCGGGGGCCGGCCAGCGTTCACCCCACACCGCCTTCGAGTTTTCGTTCATGCCAGATAATCGCTTGCTTGAAACCGGTTGTTATTTTCTCACGCTTCATCATCACCCAAGCCGCTGTTCGGATTGGATAATACTTTGGTGAGGTGCGGAATGGGTGGGATAACCCGATTAGCGATCCGCTTTCGTTCAATGACCGCTTTCTGGAAACAGCCAGCCGTCGATTACCACTTTAAGCCTGGCCGACCCATTGTTTACCGTAAGCTTTCTCGGCACCGACCATTGTTGGACTGTTTCATAGTCCTGGTATTGGGCCACCCAACCCAATTGATTTAAATTGATCAGTCTGCCCAGGCGATCATATTCAGATTCGGACTCGGCGAAGGGATAGGACAGGCCCAACAACCAGTACCTTAAAGCCGGCACGGGTACCGCGATCCCGGTAATGGATTCGAGCAAGCGCTCCGGATCCTCCGATTCTTCGACAGTGCCATCCGCCGACGCGACACGAATATAACGTTCGGAAACCTTGATTGCGAGCGCCCCTTGTCCGAACGGACCGGATAGAACTAAACGATCGACCTCGCGATCATGATTCCAGACCAGATTCGCATGCCAGGACTCAGCGGCGCTGCGCACCCCGACCCGTCCATCCATTTGCCAGCTTTCGAGCGCGGCCAGTTGCCGCCGGGTTTCTACGCCTTGAAAAACGTCGGGGCCAGGCTCAATTACCGCGCACGAGGGCAATATCATGAGCAGGCTCAGAATAAAGCAATGAAGCTTCCGGCTATTCCAACACATATATCCCTACCAAAGCTCGGCAAAATAATCCAAACAGGCATGCCTTAATTTATGGACCAATCTTTCAATCGATAAAGGCCGCAGGGAAGCGGTTTTTAATATTCAGGATATAATCGCTTTGCGGATCAGCGGCCAAGGCTTTACGCCAGACGTCTTTGGCCTCGCCGGTTCGGCCCGAAACCCACAAAACCTCACCCAGGTGCGCCGCGATTTCCGGGTCGGGATTCTCATTGAAGGCGCGGCGCAGATATTCCAGGGCTTTCTGGTGATGCCCCAACTTGAATTGCAGCCACCCATAACTGTCGATGATCACCGGGTCATCCGGTTTCAACTTGATCGCCTGATCGAGATACTTCTGCGCCTCCTCTAAACGCGAGGTCTTATCGACCAGGGTATAGCCCAAGGCGTTCAGTGCATTCACATCGTCCGGGTTTTTCTCCAGGAGTATCCCCAAATCCGCTTCCAGAATATCCAGAAGATTCAGCCGTTCCGCGACCAGGGCCCGGCTGTAGAGCAACTCCGGCTGGTGCGAATGTTTTTTCAAGGCTGCATTCAAAACCGCGAGCGCTTTGTGATATTCCTTGCG
>JBOICY010000389.1:0-3332 GCA_050740335.1 Methylococcales bacterium
TGGATCAAACGCATCAGTTTCAATCCCGCAAACACTGGCAACACGACCAACTGGTGACCCAATTCCACACCCAGACTGAACGCAACGATGGCCACGCCGATCGCGATACCCGGCATGCCTTCCATCGCGTCGAGCAGTCCGCCCGCGAAGCCGAGACCGTGAAACAGGCCGAAGAAAAACGCCGTGCTCAAGCGGATCCACCCGCGACTGCGTTGCGGCCAGAGGATATTGGTAATAGCCACGAACACGATGCTGCCGGCGATCATCGGCTCGACCACCTCGGACGACAGGCGAATGATATCGAGTACCGACAAGGTCAGCGTGACCGTGTGCGCGAGTGTGAATACCGTGACGACTTTGATTAAATCCCAAAGCGTCAGCGTGGCCAGCACCAGCGCGGTGATAAACAGCAAGTGGTCATAGCCCTCCAGTATGTGCGTGACTCCATACCGGAGATATTCGCCAAACATCCGCCGGCGGTCCTGCCCGCTAGCCGTGTTGTCCACGGTGAGTGCTTGTTTCGAAGTCAGCAACAGTCCTTCATGGCGCAGCCGCCCCTGCTCCCGGATTCGCACGACGAAGGTTGCTTCCCAGGGGTTACCGGGCGCGAACAGAAATTCGTTGAGTAAATTCTGCCGGAAACTTAATCGATCCGGCGCAGCCGGCAAAGGATAATCGAGTTCGTAAACGAGTTGCTTAGTGTCCGCTTCGGTCAGGCCGGTTACTTCACCCACCAGTTCGCGGCCATCGGCGCTGACCTGGAAATGCCGCAAGAAATATTGACCGTGTTCCTTCCATACTTCGGCAAGCGATCCGGCGTTACGAGTCGCGAAAGCGTTGGCGACCAGGGCTTCTTCAACCGGCACTCGCGCACGAACCCGGAGTATGCCGGGCGACAGCTCGACATCGAGCGCTCCTTGGGAAATCGGATGCGCGAGGACGATAACCGGAAGCAGTAAAACAATCCCGACGATCCCTTTCATCGGTGCGCGTGGAAGG
This sequence comes from Methylococcales bacterium, assembly GCA_050740335.1. Classification (GTDB taxonomy): domain Bacteria; phylum Pseudomonadota; class Gammaproteobacteria; order Methylococcales; family UBA1147; genus UBA1147. The sequence continues at coordinate 1,000 of JBOICY010000389.1, forward strand.
CGTTGTAAACCGGATTGATGGCCACAGCTTGCTTTAGATAGGTCTGGCCTTGCTGCAAGTCGCCCGCGAGCGAGTAAATCAGCCCGGCATGGTAGAACAAGTGGGCGTCCTGCGTTCCCGGGATCAGCGCTTTGTCCATGGCGTCGCGTGCCCCGGAATAGTCGCCGTTCTTATAAAGCGCCCAGGCCAGCGAGTCATAGGCATAGAGGCTGTGGCGCACTTTCAGATCCTTTTGCGCCCAACGCAGAGCCTCCGCCGGATTCTCCTGAACATCGCAGTAAAAAACGGCCAGGTGGTGCAGGTAATGCGCGTTGCCTTGTTCGATGGATTTCCGGTATGCGGCCAGTGCGCGTTCGTGCCAGGGTTTGGCATCATCGGGTTTGTCCATGAATCTGTACAGGTCGCCGAGCGCCTGGAAGAACTCGGCACGCGGCACGCGCGCGATCACTTTTTGATAGAGCAGGACGGCTTCCTCATATCGGCTTTGCGCGGCGCGTAACTCGGCAAGGTGTTCGAGCGCGAGAAAATTCTCGGGCATTTGCCCTAATGCTGCCTGGTATTGCGCCTCGGCCTGCTTCAGACCGCCGGTGCGAAAGTACAATTCGCCGAGCCTTACGTGGAACCAGACTCCCGGTCCGGCTTCCGCATCGATGGCGCGGGTCAACAATTCGATGGCTTGCTGGTTGTGGCCTTTCAGTTCAGCGAGCTTGGCCTGACGCGCCAGAATCGGCGGCGCGGCACTGTCTTCGGCAAGTTTGGCATACACGGTACCGGCTTCTGTGTAGTTCCCGAGTTCCAATTGCGCATCGCCGATCGTCGCGAGTGCGGAGAAGTTGCGCGGGTCTATGTCGTAACTGCGCCCGGCAAGTTTGAGCGCATCGGCGAAATGATGCGACTCGAATTCGACAATCGCGAGCGCCGCCAAACCTCCTGGATTCTGTTCTGCTGGGACCGCGCTGAGGGAGGCGCGTGCCGCGCTGGCAGCACGATCGAGAGTCGCCAGATCACCCGTCTCGCGCATCAATTTGATGTAACGGTCGGCGAGCCGGTTTTGGGCGGTGAAATCAAGCGGGTCTTCCTGTACGCGCGCCTCGAGGAACTCGAGCATGGCATCGGCCGCACCGCCGGATACGGGCAGCGCGGCCAATGCCAATCCGGCAATCAACGCGCAACGGTTAATTGCGCGTGTTGTCATCGAGCGTCCCGCTCGGGAACGGTTGCTGCGATGCTGCGAAGAACGGGAAGGTATCGCGGAAGGGTACGTCGTTCGCGTTTACATTGTCGCCGGTAGTCAGCGCCTCATTCGTGACGAGAAACAAAATCGTATCAATCACGTCGTCAGCCGGACGCCGTCCGTTCGGAAAACCGGCGACCGGATCGAGCCCCCCCTGCGTGCCGGTATTCGGGATCGACGTGTCCAGTCGCAACTGGTCGCCTCCGGTCACCGCGACGCCGGCGAGGATACCGATATGAGTGCTGTCCGTACCGAGCGATGTCAGGGTATTGATAATGTCGGTAGCAAAGGTTCCCGCGGCATCGTCCGCGGTAGTGGCGCGGTTGTACTCGTTCTTGCGTGCGAATGGAATGAGCACGGTATTGATGGCCGGTACGCCCATGCGATCAATCGGCGCCGGAAGACCGGAGACCAATGGATCGCGATCGTTGGAATAATGTACGTTGCGCTGCCGCAGAGTGGTGGCGCTGACGCCGATAATACTATCTGCCGGACCCTGAAGCAGAAAAGCGGGTACACTCAGTGCGATCATCTGCACATTGTAACCCGCAAAGGTATTGCGGCCGCGCGACAGCAGGCTGAGGTCCGGCGTTCCACCCAGTACCGAAGCCGTAAAGCGGTTGAAACCCGGAATATCGAAAAAGAACGGATCGTCTGTCAATCCGGCAAAAAATGAGATCTCGGACGCGCTGTCGGTCGTGACTACGGGCGCCGGCGCAGTGGACGCGGTGGAAGAAGATACGGTCGTCGGCGCCGTAAAACTGATTGTGTCGGATTTTTTCTTTCCGAACATCGTTATTGTCGCGGTCTGCGGCTGTGAACGCGACGTTTGCGCCGAAAAGGTCACGACGAAGATCTTGTCGGGTCTGGCGTCGCCGGTATTCTCGATGTTGAACCGGTAGCGCACGTCATGATCGAAGGCGCCGAGGTTGCCGTTTTCGCCCGGCACGATGAATCCATGCACATCGAAAGCCAGTATCACTTTCGCGTTGTCGTTGGGATCGAGAAATGCATAGACATCCGCGATATCGGAGGCCTGGTCGGATTCCACCAAGGGCGCTTCCGCATGGTCGGCGGCGAAAATCTGGCCACCGTAAAG
>JBOICY010000390.1:0-7498 GCA_050740335.1 Methylococcales bacterium
GTATTGTTCGATCGGCGTGTCATGATTGGGGTCGAGCTTGTAGCCGTCCTGGTCGGCATGGAGAAACAGCACCCTTTCGGTATTGCCGCCTTTCCTGAACAGCAGCACGGAGGTTTTCACGCCGGAATAGGGCTGGAACACGCCGCCTGGCAGCGACAGGATGGACTCAACCCGGTTGTTGTCAATGAGCTGCCGGTGCAGCTCCTTATGCGCCGTGGTGGAGCCGAACAGCACCCCTTCCGGGACGATGACTCCGCAGCGCCCGCGGGGGCGGAGGCTGTCCATCATGTATTTCATGAACAGGAGTTCCGTCGCCGTGGAGGTGCCAACCTTCACATCCTCGACAATGCGGTCTTTGTCCATCCGCCCGGAAAAGGGCGGATTGGCAAGGACGACGTGATAGCCGTCTGCCGGGAGGCCATATTCGGCCCGCTTGTCGGCATCCAAGGTTGTCGTCAGCACGTTGCGCAGCAGGATGCGCACATTCGGCAGGCCGCGCAAGGCCAGGTTCATGGTCGCGAGCCGGATCATCTTCGGATCGACATCGTTGCCGAAGAAGGTCGCCGTCTGCAGGGCCGAGACTTGCGCAGCGGAAAGCTTGTCGCCGAGGCCGCGGCGTTGCGTCTTGCCGTCGATTTCAACGGTTTGAATGGCATTGGGAGAAGAATTCGCAAGGCGGATATGGTTGTAGGCCGCGACCAGAAAGCCCGCCGTGCCCGCAGCCGGGTCATAGACGGTTTCGCCGATTTTCGGGTCGATCATCCCGACAATCGCGCGGATGATGGGGCGCGGCGTGCGGAACTGGCCCAGCTCGCCGGCCTGTTTGATCTGCTTCAGCACATGCTCGAACAAATCGCCCTTGGTGTCGGCATCGGAATGACCCAGCCGGAAGTTATCCACCAGATTGACGATTTGGGTCAGGACGGTCGGCTCGTCGATCGTGAGACGCGCGCCGTGCATGAAATTATGCGCGGCCTTCTCGCCCAATTCGCCGAAAAAGGCGAACACCTCATCGCGCAGGAAGCGGACGAGGCCTTCGCCGGAAAGCCCCCGCGCCCAAACCGACCAGCGGAAACGCTGGCGCGGGATCGTGGTTTCGCCCTGTGCTGTGGCGTTCAGCGGATTTTTGAGGGTCCAGGTCCCTTTGAACATGCTTTCATAGGGTTGCTTCAAGACCCTGGCCTTGAGGAGGTTTTCGGCATCGATTCCCTCGACTAAATAGAAAAAGAACAGGAAGGAGAGCTGTTCGGTATTCGTCACCGGATCGGGATAGCCGCCGCCATAGAGATAATCCCGTATCTGGTCGATCGACCGGCGCATGTCCGGGGTTAAAGGCATCGAGGTATCCTTTTCGGGTTAATGCAGCGCAGGCCGGTTGACCGCGCTTTGTGGGTTGTCGGTTGCGTGTTTCGGGAACACCGCTTCATTCATGCCGATCAGCAGGGCATAGAGCCGATCTTCCCCGCCAAAGACGCGCACGGCTTCGGGATAGCCGCCCATCAGGGTGAAGGGGCGAAACGCGAAATGCCCCGCCGTGAATTCTTCCAGGGTGTCGGCATGGCGTTTGTTGACGGCAAAGACAATGGTCTTGCCGATCATGGGTTTCCTCAGGATGCCCTTGTGGTCACGATAGCCGTGATCCAGCACCTGCCGGAATTCGCGTACAATGGCGCGGTTGCGCTCCGGGATCGTGAAACGCCGTTCCAGTGTCGAAGGGTCAATCGTGATGCTGGCGTTGCCCGCAAACAGGTTTTCCAATTCCGCGCGGGCTTCGGCATCCATGGCCGACCAGTCCAGTTCGTCGCGCCTGACCTCGAAGCCGCCTTCGGCGGCGGTTTTTACGGTCAGGGCTTTATAGATATGATACAGGGCCAGATAGCCGTCGCGAATCGCGTCTTTGAGTTTGTAACAGAAAGTCGGCCTGTCCACCTCGAAGAAGCGCAGCGTATCGCGCACGAACAGCATGTCTTCCGCGTCGTCGAATGCTTCGCCAGCCGTGCACGGGGTCGCGGTCAGGCCGACCTGAATCCCGTCGAAATGTTTCAGCACCCCGCTCCATTTGCCGTAAATGCTGCGGTGGCATTCATCGCTGATAATCAGGTCGAAATAGCCCGATGAACAGTCGCCGTAAATATTAATCATGCTTTGCAGCGTGGTGATGGTGATTTGTTTTTCGTCCTGAAAGCGCCGCCCGGCGCGCAGCACATACGCGGGATAATCCGGCAGATGTTCGGCGAAGGCATCCTCGGTTTGTTTGGGCAGCGGGGATCCGATCGACCAGGAACAGCACGCGGGTAATGGCGCTGGCCTGAAACAGACGCTTGATGAAGGCCGCCGCGGTGCGGGTCTTGCCGGTGCCGGTCGCCATCTCCACCAGCATTTTGCGGCGCCCCTGGTTCAGTTCCCGGCAAAGCGTGTCGAGGCAATTCTTTTGATAACTGCGCCCGGCAATCCGGCCATCAATCGGCACGCTTGCCGGGTTTTGCCGCACCTGCCGGGTCGCGAAGCGGCGTTCCAGGTGGGCTTGTTTGAAGAAGGTTTTCACGGCGCGCGGGAAGGCTTCGCGTTCCCATTCCCAAAACAGAATTTCCTGGCCGTTGGCGAGGAAGATATAGGGGACATTCAGTTGACGGGCGTAGTGTTTGGCCTGTTCCGCCGCATCGCCGGGGCTGATCGAGAAGCGCTTGGCTTCAATCACCGCCATGGACCGCCCGTGCCGGTCGCACAGCACATAGTCGGCTTTTTTCCGATCCGGCAGCACATATTCGTAGCGGACGCTGTTTTGGTCGTGCACGTTCCAGCCCTGATCCTTGAGCCGGGCGTCGATTACGACACGGGAAAAGGCTTCATTGCCGGGGGTCATGCTCGGGTCATGTCCTTATGCATGGGGAGGTTCTGCCGGTGCGGTTCACTGTCGAGCCGATCCTTTTCGGCACGCTTTCCAGGTTGCCGGAAACGCCCACCGCCCAGAAGCCCTTGAGTCTGCCTTTCAGCGGATACAGCTTGAAGCCCGGCACATCCATCCCGGAAACCTCGGCGACTTCGGCAAGACGGGCCAGGTCGCGTGTGATTTTCTTTGCCTCTTCCTCCAGCAATCCCTACGAATTGTCTTTCTCCAAGAGCGGTCTCATGCCATGATCCTTGAAACTCTGGATCATCGCCGAAACTAGCGTGTCAACTGTCAACTGTTAACTGTCAAATGAAATCCGGGTGAACCCTAATCGTATTGGGTGCCGGTACAGCAATCCTTTCCGACCTTCACGACGTGATCGCTTCTTCGGTCGATCAACGTCCGAGTATCGGATAAGCCCGTAGTCCAGCTTCCTTGCGATTCGAGTAGTATTCATTGTCGCCGGGCGGATCGGGCGCATCCGGGCCGACGATCACGTTTCCCGAGATTGTCAGCGCATCCGGCTCGATTCCGAGATTTAGCAGACGACTTCCCCCAACCCGTTCCAGGATAATCGTGTTGTCGGTAATGGTGATGGAGTTCTCGTTATGGAGCTTGTCTTTTTCCAGTCCGTAGCCGACTGCATCGAGATTGGCTGAAAGTGGCCCTTCTTCGAGCACGCTGTTTTCGATCGTCAGCCGGCCGCCGTTCGAAGCATCGATCAAGCGACTGTCCACCCCGTCCAGAGACGCAATCACGCAGGAAGCGATATGGGTCGTTCGCGCGCGCGTCTTGATTTCATGCCCTTCGTCCCGCGAAGCGAGAAAGATGCTCCGGTAAATCTCCAGATTTCCGCCTCCGATATAGATCCCGTGAGACGAACCACCCTGCCCGAGGCGCACGAACCAGCTGTTCCGGATCACGACCTCGCCGGGCTCCGCGCCAGTCAAAATACCTTGTTGGGAATCGTGGAAATAAACATGATCCAGATCGAGATTCCTGCCTTCCAGACGAACGCATGCCCCGTTTCCGTCCGAAACCCGGATACCGCTGCATTCGATGTTGGAGATGCCGGTATCGTGGCCGCGCATGAGCACTGCCGCCTTACCCTCCGCCTGGGTGTCTTGGATATGGACGGGACCGTCCCCGACGATTCGGATCCGGCTGGCCGTGAGAATCATCGGCTCCGTGTAGGTGCCGGCTCCGATGTACAGGGTCTCTCCATCGGTCAAGGCCTTGGAGGCTTCAAGGATCGAAGCGAAGATCCGATCCGATATTCGAGCCTTGCCGGGTGGCGTTTGCCAATGGGCCGGCGCGGGTGGCCAGGGTCTGACCACTTCGAATAGGTCGACTTTGGTTTGAGCGGCGAGTTGAGCATCGCTTGCAAACACCTCGGGCCAGCGCCGGGCCAGCCAGTTCTCGACCGACATCTGCGCGCGCAGGGTCAGATCCGGACGCAGCATAATCACGGCCATTGCCAGTCCGTGCGCGGCAAGTCCGGATATAATCAGATATCCAAGCAGGAATTTCCGAATTATTCTCACCGGTTTTTGGAGTTGATTGGAATATGAACCGAAAACAAAGACGGGCGTTGCAGAAAAAGAAAGTGAGTCCGGGCCAACTCATGGTACTTGGAAAGGCGGCGCACAAACAAGGCAGGCTCGATGAAGCGGAAAGATGTTACCGTTCGGTTCTCGAGATTCATCCGGGTCACCCGGACGCGCTTCATTTTCTCGGGATTTTATTGCACCGGCATGGCGACAGTCGTGCCGGACTCGAACTGGTCAATCGGTCCCTGGCAATCGATCCCTGGAATATCCATGCCTTGAACAATCTCGGCAATATCCATAAGGAACTTGGAGAATCCGAGGAAGCCGCCCGATGCTACCGGAAGGTCCTCGAATTGCGGCCTAATCATGTGGATGCGTTGAATAATCTGGGGGTCATTCTGAAAATCCACGGTGACTACGACCATGCCATCGAGGCTTTCGAGAAAGCGCTGACACAAACGCCGGAAAATGCGGATATTTACCAGAATCTCAGCAATTGCTATCGCAAAATGGAAAGGTTTGATGAGGCGATCGATGGTTACTGGAGAGCGATCCGGTTGCGACCCTACGACGAAGGGGAATACAGTTACCTGAGGCATCTCTTGTACGCAGCGGGACAAAGGGAGAAGGCTTTCAAATTGATCGAGGAATGGCTGGAACGGGAACCCGATAACTTGTCGGCCTTACATTTACGCGCGACTTTCAGCCCGGACACCGTTCCAATGCGCGCGAATGACGGATATGTGCGCAAGACATTCGACGATTTTGCGAACAGCTTCGATTCGGTCCTGAAGAGTCTCGATTACCGGGCTCCCGAACTGGTCAGCGCCTTGATCAATTCGCGGTTTTTGGCTTCGTCGCAACACCCCTCGGTACTCGATGCGGGATGCGGAACCGGGCTCTGCGGTCCTCTGATCAGAGCCTCGGTAGCCAGACTGGATGGGGTGGATATTTCGCCCGGAATGCTCGAAAAAGCCTCGCAGCGCTCGTTGTACGATGGCCTGTTCGAGGCTGAATTGACCGGTTTTATCGCGACCCTGTCAAACGCCTACGATGTGATCCTCTGCGCAGACACCCTGGTGTACTTCGGCGATCTGAAACCGGTATTCGAGGCCGCATTCGGCGCTCTTCGGCCGCGCGGAACGCTTATTTTTACAGTGGAAAAATCGGATCGCAATCAGGCTTTCGAACTTCAACCGCATGGTCGCTATTGTCATTCCGAGCATTATCTGCGATCGACTCTTGAAACATCGGGCTTTTCGATCATTTCCTGTGAATCCGTGGTTCTGCGGCGCGAACTCGGCGAGGATGTCCAGGGATATCTGATCGAAGCGCTTGTTTCGAAGAAACCGCCGTCGCACTCGGATCTACCGATGTAAAGCCAAGCTTGCGAGTTTATTCCTGCAACGCAATCAATTGTTCCAGTATCCGGGTCGCGAAATCACAATCGCCGATGGTATCCCGGACTTCCAGTTCAAGAAAGATTCCGGGATCTTGCTGCTCCATTTTCAGCTTGACGACCTGATTCAACGCGCTGCAGGCTCGCAACATATTGCGCTCCGCTGCTTCAAGCTCGCCGCGGTTCCGAGGGCGGATCTCTTCGTTCACTAATTGCCCGGCTTCGACCGAGGCCTGGTTCTGGCGGCGAAATACCGATTCCACATAGGACTCAAATTCCTCGCGCGAACGCGTAGTTTCCTGGCCATCGGGAGTGATCGTCGTAATATTTCCGCATGCCGCGAGTGTTAACGATAGGATCACCGCCGGGAATAGCCATTCAGGTGCGTAATGGGATTTGATGACGATATCCTCCGCTTCGACGAAGACTATTCTAATCCGAGCCGCTAGAATTGGAAATTAGCCGTGTCAATCATTGCATTTTGTCGATGGTGTTGAATTCGGAGAATTACAACCGCTATGATCTTAGGCCCTTTCCATTGTTCGACGCCTGGTCGCAAAATGCCAAAATACAGAACTGCTCCCCTGGCTTCTCCGGAGATGCCGGCCGGGATTCCCAATATCATCGCGAATGAAGCCGCGGAGCGTTTCAGCTACTACGGTATGCGGGCGATTCTGGTGGTGTTCATGACCCAGTATTTGATGGATTCCAGCGGCCATCCCGCCGCGATGAGCGAAGACCAAGCGAAGGGCTATTTCCATTTGTTTGTAACGGCGGTTTATATCACCCCATTGCTGGGAGCGCTGCTGGCCGATGGATTGTGGGGCAAATACAGAACTATTATTACCCTGTCGCTGGTCTATTGCGTGGGGCATCTGGCACTCGCGGTGGATGACACCCGGGTCGGTCTGATGATCGGGCAGGGGCTGATCGCGCTGGGCGCGGGCGGAATCAAGCCTTGTGTATCGGCGCATGTCGGAGATCAGTTCGGCGAGACCAACCAGCATTTATTGACCCCGGTCTTCGGTTGGTTCTATTTCGCAATCAATCTGGGCGCCTTCGCCTCGATGCTGATTACGCCACTGCTTCTGAGCCGATTCGGTGCGCCTGTTGCATTCGCGGTGCCCGGTATTCTGATGCTGTGCGCGACCCTGGTATTCCGGGCCGGGCGCTACAAATTCGTGCATATTGCCCCGGGCGGAATCAATTTCGTGCGCGAAACCTTGAGTGGAACCGGTCTGGCCTCGGTCGGCAGATTGTCCGTGATCTATTTGTTTGTCGCGATGTTCTGGGCGCTGTTCGACCAGACCGGATCTTCGTGGGTACTTCAGGCCCAGAAGATGGACCGTGAAATTTTCGGTTTCGAGATTTTGCCCTCTCAGATCCAGGCGGCCAATCCCTTGCTGATCCTGTTGCTGATCCCGCTGTTTAACGCATATCTGTATCCCGCGCTCGGCCATCGGATCAAATTGACCGCGCTGCGCAAGATTGCGATCGGCATGTTTGTGACCGCTACCGCATTTGCGCTCACGACTTGGATTCAGACGAAAATCGATGCGGGGCTTGCCCCGAGCATCGTCTGGCAGATTCTCGCCTATCTAATATTGACATCGGCCGAGGTGATGGTTTCGGTGACCTGTCTGGAATTTTCCTATACCC
>JBOICY010000391.1:0-9548 GCA_050740335.1 Methylococcales bacterium
TACCATGCCTGTCCCGCTCCAGGGGCCCCAATTCAAAGAAACGACTCTTCCGGGGCAAAACTTTGCAAGCCGATGGGCGATTCGATTCAGGGTCTCGTTTGCAGCCGCATAATCCACCTGCCCCGGATTTCCCATAAATCCGGACACGGACGAGAATAAAACCACTAATTTCAGCTTGCTTAAATCGAGCAGCCGGGTCAGCGTGTTGATACTGCCCACTTTACTATCAAACACCCGGTCAAAAGACTCGTCCGTCTTATCCCGGATGTAGCGATCCTCGATGGTACCCGCTCCATGAACCAGCACATCGATGGTTCCATGCCTTGCTTGAACATCTTCCACCAGCCTGGATAAGGACTGCTGATCGGCAACATCACAAGGGATATATTCCACCTTGGATCCGGAATCTGCGAGTTCCTTCAAAGTTCTCCGAATTTCGCGAGCGGCGAGAACTTGGTGGACCTCCTTTTCGACCTCCCGTAACGACGCGTTCTGGCCATTGGCGCGAAAATGCTTTGTTAAGGCACCACGAAGTCCTCCGGCATCCAATTGGCCAGCCGTAACGGGATCTTCTATTTTACCCGGATGGACAGAGCGTCCGACCAGAATGAACTTCGCGCCGGAACGGCATGCAATTTCCTTGGCGATTTCGGCGGTAATTCCTCTGGCGCCACCGGTGACCAACACCACTGAATTCTCATTGAGAAGGTCAGTAGCATCCGAACCGGCTTCCAAACCGGAGTCGAAGATTTTCACTTCGTTCACCATCCGTTTTCCGTTCCTGATCCCGACCTCGACATTCCCTGTCACGCCCAGCTCATACATAACCTGTGAAACGTCGGGTAACTCATCGACATCGACCGACCGCCAGCGTACAAAATCCCATTCTTTGGCTGCTGTCTTCAGCATACCGGCAAGCCCACCGCGCCACGGGAAAATTGCCTCGTCCGCTGATTCGCCGCTGAACTCGCCTCCTCCCTGACTAAAGCAGAGCACGCAGAAGGGACCGGACCTTTTTCTTTCAAAATCCGAAGCCAACGCTTGTATCAGATACAAGAGTCCCTTGAGTTCGGATTGCACACAATTTCTCAGTTCCTCATTATCGATCCCCGGGTATGCCGATACCTGCCGCAAGGGCAGAAGATGAATGAGCCCATCGACACGGCCAGAATCGATCCTGGTTAACTGAACGAATTCCTTGGCAGAAGCGGCATTTACCAAATGTTCCTCTGGCACTATCCGGGCTTCCCCACCGCGCCTTGTTATTTCCTCCAACACTGCTTTCGAAACTCCGCGACCATCGTCAGTGACGAGCAACACCCGTCCGATCAGATCAATAGCCGCTTCGGCGTCGACAGGAGCATATCCGGGTACAACCACACAACAAGGGCAGGAGTCTGAGCAGGGCTCCGGCTGAAGCCCGGACTGCTTCCTTGCTCCGGCTTCCCGGAACTTTTCAATTTCAGCTTCGGCGGGCGTCTCCAGCAACGTTTCCATGACCTCAAGAATCCCGTTCAGGCTGCGGGTCTCACTCATGCGTTCCATGAACCAGTTCGGCGGCTCGTCCATCGACGGAAGCAGCGCGCGGCGGAATGCGCCCATGATCTCGACTCGCTTGATGGAATCGATGCCGAGGTCCGCCTCGAGATTGACGTCCATGCTCAATGCGTCGGTCGGATAGCCGGTACGCTCGGCAACCAGGGCCAGCAGCCGCTGCTCGAGTTCGGGCCTCGAAGGTCCGACTCCGATACCGGGTTTGATTGCCGGGACATCGGCCCGCGCGGGCTGTTTTGGCGCGGCTTCCGCTTCGCCGTCGAGCAGCGTTTGCATCGTGTCGAGAATCTCGTTCAGGCTGCGCGATTGACTCATGCGCTCCATGAAGCCCTTCGGCGGTTCATCCAGGGACGGAAGCAGCACGCGACGGAATGCGCCCATGATCTCGACCCGCTTGATGGAATCGATGCCGAGGTCCGCCTCGAGATTGACATCCATGCTCAATGCGTCGGTCGGATATCCGGTTCGCTCGGCGACCAGGGCCAACAGCCGCTGCTCGAGTTCCGGCCTCGAAAGCCGAACGTCCGCGCCTGAATCGACGACTGCCTCTGAATGAGAGGTCCCGCTTTTATCCGATCGATGTTCAAGCGCCGGCATCAGAGGGATTGAGGGCTCTAGTTTGAGAGGTTGTTCTTCAGGTTCATCGGACGGAGCCGATACGGACGCAATCGCGCCAGCCCGGTTCAATGATGAAAATTGTAGTGATTGAACCTGACCGCCCTGTAGATAAGCCTCCATCACTTTCTGCTGGGTTTCCAGGAAAGCCCGCATGGTGACCTGGAATTCCATCAGGTCACCCATTTCGAGGTCCGCGACTGGACTTTCCGCGAATTCGCTGTTGGTTGCAACCGGCGTGGATGCAGAACGGTGTGGATCGATTCGTTGCCTCGGAGATCCTTTCACCGTGGCGGCTGCGATGTCCGGATTCGAAGGTAAGTTTGGTTTGTCACCCATCATTTGAACTCTCAGGATTGGTTCAACCCGCGCCGACATCGGCCAGGCACGAACCGCGTTAACCCACCATAAGTGGGCGGGGCGTCCGACTTTGCAAGCTTCCGCCTCCGCGGGCAAATCGAGTATTTTCGGTTGTCTTGCTTCAAAAAGCCGTTCGAGATCGACTCGGATGCCCGCCACCGACAGTTTTGCGAGGGCTTCCAGAAATGACAGTAATCCCGCTTCATTACGCGGACTCGTGGTAACGACCGTGTGAGCTTCGCCACTGAGCGTTTCATCCACCAGCCGGCTCAAGATACCGTTCGGCCCGACTTCAACGAAAACGCGGGCTCCTTCCCGATGAATATTCTGTATCTGATCAACGAAATGAACACTCATAACCAAATGGTCGCACAACAGTTCTGAAATCTGATCCGGGTCCTTTGGATATATCGTTCCCGTTGTATTGCTGTAAACGGGAAGCTTCGGGGAATCGAAATCAGTGCCGGACAGCACTTCCGCGAAACGCCTTCGAGCGGGTTCGATAACCGGGCTGTGAAACGCACAGGCGACCGGAATCCGGACACAATTGAATGAAGCAGTCAAGAGCCTTCGCTCGGCTTCTTGAATGCCGAGCGTCGAACCGCTCAATACCAATTGCCGGGGGCTGTTTCGATTCGCGATACCCACTCCGGAAAGATTTCCCAAGGCCGCGAGCACTTCGGTTTCCGTGGCGGTCACGGCAAGCATTTGCCCGAGATCGCAAGGTGCACCGACTGTCAAATCCATGATGGCCCGGCCACGTTCATAGGAAAGCGAAAAAAGCGTAGGGGCGTCGATACATCCGGCCGCGTGCAGCGCCACCAATTCACCATAACTGTGCCCGGCAACCATATCGGGCAGGACACCGAACGAGCGGAGCAGTCTCAGTATCGCAACATCGCATGCCCCCAGTGCGGGCTGCGCGATGTGTGTAGCCTTGAGATTGTCCGCTGCCGCCTTTTGGTCTTGATCGGTGAACACGGCAGGCGGGCAGATGAAGCGACTGAGCGGCCGATCCAGTTGTTCGGACAAGACACGATCCGCCTCAGTGAAAGTTTCCGATACTTCCGAGAATTCGATCGCCAATTCTCGCAGCATGTTTGGAAATTGCGATCCCTGACCGGGAAAAAGAAAGGCGATCCTGACTTGATCGGCCGATAGATTCTCACCCAGAAAGATCCCTTTAGATAAGGGTTCCGTAACGCGAGACGGCGCGGTTTGGTTCAATTGGCGTTCTATCCGCTCCAGTTTATCGATGAGGTCGGTTACGCTCGATGACACGATCGATGCGACATGGGTAGCCTGGCTCACCGTGTCCATTTGACGGTGTACCGTGTACGCGAGATCCAACAGGCGCAGTTCGGCGCCGGCCTTCAGCGCCCGCTTCAAGCCGGTTGAAAAACGGGTAATTTTCGCGGACAGCCCGGCGCGGGAGTTGTCGCTGAAGATGAACAGTTCTCCGGGCCGGTTTTTTCTTAATCCCGTGGCGCGTTCCCCTCTGGGATCACCGTCATATTCCTCGAGCACGACATGGAAGTTGGTGCCACCGAAACCAAAGGACGACACACCCGCGCGACGGGGATATTCGCTTTGGATCCAGGGTTGTGGTTCGGCACACAGAAAAAGCGGTCCATCGTCCAGACCTGCCTTGGGATTCGGGGTTTGGACGTGCAGGGTCGGGGGCAGTACGCGCCGCTGAAGTGAAAGTGCCGCCTTGATCAAGCCCGCCGTGCCGGCCGCGCACTTGGTATGGCCGATCGCTGATTTGACGCTGCCGACGGCAATGCTTTTTTGTTCGGTTCCGTTCAATAATGATCTGAGCGCCAGACATTCGGTCCGGTCGCCGACCACCGTGCCGGTTCCATGCGCTTCAAACAAACCGATCGTAGTCGGGGGGAAAGCCGCTTGCTCGTAAGCACGTTCGAGCGCGCGCACCTGCCCTTCCAGTCGCGGCGTACTCAAACCTTTGCTGCGACCGTCGGAGGCACCACCCACCGCCCGAATAACCGCATAGATTCGGTCGCCATCGCGCTCCGCGTCGTCGCGTCGTTTCAATACGACCGCCGCCAATCCCTCGCTGATCACGGTACCATCGGCGGAGGCATCGAAGGTTCGCGCACGCCCGCGCGGAGACAGGGCTCCCGCCGACGCAAAACAGAGATAACTGAAAGGATTCTGGACGGTATCACAGCCTCCCGCAATGACCATGTCGCTGGTCTGGTCGGAAAGCTCCCGGCACGCCTGATAGATTGCCGCGAGAGAGGATGCACAGGCGGCATCGGTTGTGAAGTTGACCCCTCCGAAATCGAAGCGATTACTCACACGGCCCGTAATGACATTACCGAGAACTCCGGCAAAACTGTCTTCTGTCCACTCGGGAAGCTGGGACAGTACCCGTTCATCGACCTCTTCGACAAACTTGGGGAGAAGAGATCGAAACGCATAATGCAGACCGAGTTCGGTGATTCCACCGCCTACGCCGAAGATTACGCTGGTCCGTTCCCGGATTGTATTGTGATTCCGATAACCTGCGTCAATCAAGGCCTGATTCACAAGCTCGAGTGCCATGATCTGCGCCGGGTCGATGCTGGACATGGCTGCCGGCGGGATGCCGTACTTGATCGGATCGAACTCAATCCGGTCGAGAAATCCTCCCCACCGGCTGTTTATTTTGTCCCGGTTGTCACCGTCAGGATGGTACCAGTGGCCCACGTTGAAGTGATCTTCCGGTACCTCTGTGATCGCGTCCACCTTGGATAAAATATTTTCCCAGAACTGCTCCGGGTCATTCGCTCCCGGCAAGAAGCAACCCATACCGATAATCGCGATGTCGAGAGCTTCGGGACCCACACGTTTAATGGATGCGGGCTCCTCGCGCGGAACGCTGCGCAATAAAGCGAGGCTTTCGTTACATACATCGTTGTGTAAATCGCGAATCGAAAATCGTTCATTTTTGATCGCGGCGATCTGGCCAAGCATATACATCCCTTCTCTAAGCTGCTCCGCCTGGTCAACTTTTGAAAGACCGTTTCCCGCGCCATCGGCCACTCTTTTCCGGCCTTTTGAAGCGATTCTCAGGCGGCCGAGGTTCAAGTGCTCCAGCTCATCGCGAATCTGTTCGGCTGGTTTATTCTCGGAAATCAGCCGGGCCTTCTCGGCTTTGAAATAATCGTAGAATTCGGTGTTTGCGCAACGGGTCGCATGGCCGGGTCCCGTTTCCAGAAGTACCGTATGATCCGTAGTCAGCGCTACATCCTGGAACGCGGGAACCACGGCTCCGGTCGTGACGATTTCATCGGTAAAAATGTACGCCGTTCCGAGCAGCACCCCGACCTTCATTCCGCGACCGACGAGCGGCTGCGCGAGCACGGAAACCATCGCAGCGCTTATTGCATCGTGGATTCCACCCGCAAACAAAACGTGGACTCTACTCGCTTCATTTTCACTGAGTTTTGCGTTCAACAGGGCTTCAATCATGAGCCCCCAAAGCACGAAACTGGTACGGGGCCCTACATGTCCGCCGCATTCACGTCCCTCGAAAACAAAACGGCGTGCACCTTCGGATAGAAACATTTCCAGCATTCTGGGAGAAGGGACATGCAAGTAGGTGGCGATACCCCGTTCTTGCAAGGAGGCCGCCTGATCAGGGCGGCCTCCCGCGATGATCGCAAACGGAGGTCGAACTTTCTCAACCACCTCGAGTTGTTCTCGCCGCAGATCGCGATCCACGAAGCCCAGAATTCCGATACCCCATGGGTGGTCTCCCATCAGTTCGCTGGTTCGACGCAACAGGTCCTCGACCGCTTCCTTCCGCAGCAGAGCCAGCGCGAGGAATGGTAAGCCTCCGGCGTCGTATACGGCGCGGCAAAATTCAGGAACATCACTGACTCGGGTCATCGGCCCCTGGACAACCGGAAACCGCGTGCCATGCGAAAGCGCTAACGGCGAATTTTCGGCGAGTATTTTCGCCTCTACGGCACCCTCGATGAATTGATTGATATCTTGATCGAGTTTCGCTAGAACCTGAGCCACGTTTGAGCACGCGGAAAACTCGCCCGGTGCGAATGCAGCGTCCTGGCCGACCAGCCAGCAACGCTGTTTTTGATCTCGATTGCCGATCAGCCGGATTAGCTGATTAGACCAGTCTTGCGTTTCCGCTGCGTCGCGGGCCGGCAGGGAAGTATCCGCGAAAAGCGTCTCGAGCGCGGTTTGCGCACCGAAACCTGGTTGTGCAAAATATCGGAGCAGCGTGTGGTCAGGGCATTGAATGACGGATGTCTCACTGCCATCCATTCGACGGATGCGGGATTTGACCCGATCGTCGAGTGGTGATTCACGCGCCAGCGCCAACTGCCAGTCAAGTGCCACGCCATGCAATCCCGCCATGCGACAAGCGGCGGCACTGCCGCCCCAGATTCCTCCCCAGGCGACCACAGGCAATTTACAGTTATCGAGCAAACGCTGTACGAGAACAAAAGTAGTCTCCTCGCCGACGACACCACCCGCTTCGTGCCCTTTTGCGACAACCAAATCGAGCCCGCAGGACTCCGCCAATCTAGCGTGCGTCAGTGAGTTTACGACCAAACCAATCCGCGCGGCGTACTGACGGAGTTCATTGGCAACCGACTCGGTCGCTCGATCGGTCCCTGGATCAAGTAAAATTGTATCGCAATCGCTCAAGGCATCCAGCGCCGAGCGTTCGACCGCCCCGATTCGGGCATGAAGCAGGAGCCCGAAGCGCATTCGGGCTTGTTTAACGAGACGTTTTACCGAGCGATAAGCGTGATGCGGATCGTCAAGCCAGGTTAAATCAAGGATACCAACCGCGCCTGCCCGCGCGGCAGCGATCGGGATTCCGGGATCCCAAGTTCCCGGCAGCGACAGTACAAATTTTTCCATAAAATTTTACCCCTCATACTCTAGTATCAATTAGGGACGACGCCCTTCAAGAAAAGGCACTGCAAATACTTTCTCGTGAACAATCGGCCCATGCCCGAAAAAACCCTCTTCACCAAAGCACTCGCCATGGTCAGCCGTGATAATGAAATGCGTATTGAGCGGACTCTTATCGAAAAGTTGGCCAAGCAGTTTATCGACGTATTCGACGCATCTGATTTGCTGCTCATGTAACCGGTCCATCTGCTTCTGATCGAAGAACTGATCTTCCAATCCGCCGCTGGCTCCCAGGTTGTCATCCAACCGTTTAAAGACTCCATGCACACCCGAAATATGCGGAAGCTCGTCGGGCGCAAGCATATAGGGGTAGTGTGTTTCACCCAAATTCAAGAAGTAAAAGGTTGGCCGATCGTCGAGAAATCCAATTTCATCGACCATCCCGGCGAAGTCGTTATGGTCGTCCATGAGTTTGTAGTCGTCAAAGCCCTTGTTGATGCTGGTCAGAGGATTTAATACGGGTAACGAAACCCGTCCAACGGTTCGATATCCGTGACTTTTCAGGACCTTCGGGAGGGATAATTCCGGAACGAACTTTTTAAAAGACATTCCTTCTATGCCGAGCCGGTCAACCCATTTCGCAAATTCACCCTTATACACTTCGGAGGCAAAAACCCGGCTCGGATTGGTGTGCGGCACCATACCCATGAGGTAGGCGTAATGCGAAGGGGATGTCCAGGATGCATAGGAATATCTGCATTGGAGCAGACCAATTCTGTCCATATTCGGCGTGTTTGCTGCCAGAACGCTATCGTACCTGCAGCTGTCCATTACCAAATATACAAAATTGTTATAAGTCTTTGCGGAAGCGCTTTTATCATCTTGAGGCATTTTTATCGTACCTGAACCATATTGGGGCGTATTGATCCTACCTGACATCAAGCCAATCGCGTATGATTGTCACACAGCAATGTTTAACTGACGTGACGGTTCATCGTTTTTTTATTTGGTTACTTCAGTCGGCGTGGACTGTATGGGTCTCAAACCGATAGATACAAGAAACAGCCGTTTCTTGTTCACGTTTATTAAGCAATATTTATGCCGTATAAAAACAACTCTCTGATAAACTTATATAAAATACTGATCATCGTTTATACAAGATATTTTATAGAGAGTTCAGCACAGTACTGTAAAATTTTTCGACAGCATTTGTGGTCACTCCTTCATGGATGAATAACCATCATTTTGTGTGCCAATTTTCGTAAACCATGAAACTTATTCCGTTATAAAAAAATTAGCGGATGACTGATGCCGGCTTTTAGTGCGGGAAGAATGTTTCAAACGTGTCCTGATCATCGAGTAAGCGCCGACAGGCAATCCAGCAATCCAGGAACACGTACGCCGTGATCCGTTATCTCAATTTCTGTGGCTTGCACGAAACGTTTACGCGGATAGAATCTGACTCACTCCGGCGCCCGAACACGCATTGCCCACGCATTTTTGAGCGAGGATTCTCTCAGTTTTTGTGCCGCACCGCAATAAGCAAAGCAAAAACAATTTGACTAATGGCTTCCGATTGAATAAATTTTTTGTACAGGTAAAGTGTTTTCTCCTGTTCGTAAGCCGGGCAAGAACATCCCGCTCGAGACACTACTTAGGATTTGAAATAACGATCATGTATTTGAATTCGCCGTCAAAAATAGCAATCACAAAGCTTGACCCTTCGATCATCCAAGTCGAAGCTTGGGAACCTGGAATTGGATTAATAGATCTGGAGGTGAAGGAAATTAAATCCCTTTTCAAGACCAACGCTGCGGTACTCTTTACCGGTTTCCAGCCGGATATGCGTAGCTTCGAGCAATTTACCGACCAGTTTTGCTCGGACTGGATGCTGTATCAAGGAGGGGCTCATGACCGACAGATATTAAATGAAAAGACAGACTACACCGTCTATTCGGTCAATATCTATATGGGCCAAGAAAAACAGTATATGTGGGAACTGCCGATGCATTCCGATATGTCTTATCAGGGCTATCACCCTGCCATCCTGTTTTTCTATTGTTTGAAACCGGCGCGTAATGGCGGCGAAACCTCATTGTGCGATGGATTGCGTGTCTATCAAACCC
>JBOICY010000392.1:0-16910 GCA_050740335.1 Methylococcales bacterium
TCACGGCGCCGGCACCGCGCCGTCCCGGATCGGCGCTGCGTCTTCCCTGGTCCGATCCAGAGCCGGCAGGGATCCTCCGGCCGTTCTCGAATCGAGGTCGAGGAGCACGGCCGAGGTGTCGGCGAACAACTCCTTCCTGACGCGCTTTTCGAACAGGATGCTTTCGATCTCCTGATCCAGCACCGCGACCGATTCGTCGATGTACTTCGGCGCCTCGGTGGCGGATACGTTGGGCTCGCGCTTCCCGGTCAACAGCAGGCGGCGGAGCAGGATGGCCTTTTCCATGACCCGGGAGATCGCCACCTCGGCGGCGATCTTGCCGGTCGCCACCGACCGGTCGGCGGATTCCAGGTCGCGCAGCGCGCGGATCACGTCCTGGGTGATCAACGTGCCGGACGTGGAGAGGTTGTCCAGCGCCTGGAGATCCGGCGGCTGGGAACTGGCCACCAGCGTGTTCAGGGCACCGGTGACGATCGTCCTCTCGTCCTCGATCTTTTTCAGCAGGCCGAGTCCCGGCGTGGTGTCGGTCACCCGTCCGTCGAATGTCCGGATCAACGCTTCGCCGAGCACTTCGACCGCCCAACCGGCGGCGTCGCCCGGTTTTGGCCAATGGTTCACCAGCGGTGTCGTGTTCGGATTGTTGGACGGCGCCGTTTTGTCGGTGACGGACCGGTTCAGCGTGATGTTGTAGCCCGCGACCACCACGTCGGATGTGGTCTGGATCGGCTGCTGGCCCTTGCCGCCGGCATTGGCGCCGCCGATCCAGGGCACCCCGTTGGATCCGTTGCTCTTCTCGACATTGTCCTGGGCGGTCTTGGCGTCGACCTTGGAAAGGCTGAAGCCCCCCGTCCCCATCTGCGCTTTCCAGTCGTTGAACTTGGCCTGCACGGCCCAGTCCTCGTACGGGTTCTTGCCCTCGGCGATCTTGCGCTCCAACTGCTCGCAGGATTCGGTGGCGATCTCGATCACCGCCTCGGCGCGGATCAGGAGGTTCTGGAACAGATCGTAGAGACCCGGATCGACGCGTTGCAGGATCAGCATCGGGAGCGAGCCGATCGCCGCGCTGACGGCCGAAATCGCGCCGTTCACCAAGGCGTTCCCGGTGTTCTGGAGCGTGTTGATCAGGTTCGCGACGCCGAGGGTCTTGTCGAATTTTCCGCAACTGTAGCCGAGGCCCAGCGTTGCCGAGGCGCGGTAGCTTCGGACCGCGGCCTGTGGATTGGGCGCCGCGGTGATGGAATCCGCGCCGCCGATCTTATAGTAGAACTTACTGTTGACCGCGGCCGGGGCGGTCGCGCGCGCTGGCGAGCAAGGCGCAGGTCAAAGCGATCAGGACAACCATCGGGTTGGAGCGACCAGGCATTTTAGCGTGCATCGGGTGCCTTCCGGAGTTCGGGTTCAGGGGTTACGGTGACGGCGGCGGATACGCGATGAAATCCGCGGTGAACACGAGACTGGCGCCCTCGATTTCGCAGCAGGTGTAGGGACGCCACAGGGTGAACAGGTAGTCGCCGTCACTGGATACCTTGCCGCCGCCCCGCGACCGGAGCGGATCGAACTCGCCGAACACCTCGCAGCTCGGAAGTTTGCTGTTTTGTTGATTATTCTGTTGACCCGCGTCCGGTTCCAATTGC
The DNA here is from genome assembly GCA_050740335.1 of Methylococcales bacterium. Lineage (GTDB taxonomy): Bacteria > Pseudomonadota > Gammaproteobacteria > Methylococcales > UBA1147 > UBA1147. The sequence goes on from JBOICY010000392.1 coordinate 1,635, forward strand.
CAGTCGCCGCCCCGGTTGGTATTCTCGGTCAAAGACAGGAGCGGCGGCCAGGTCAGTTTGTTGCCGCCGGTCGCGGGTCCCGTCAGGGCCTGGTAGACGTGCGGCTCGCCGCTGCGGGTGATGATGTCCCCGGCCCGGTGGGCGACGACGGCGGCCGCTTTCGGATCGTCGGCCTGAATGGTCCAGCCGGTTCTCGGGTAGACCGCGCCCCAGGTATTCAAGGGCCAGTGACCGATTTCGCGCAGCCCCGGAACGAAGGAGGGCGGGGAAAGCATATCGGGGATTCCCCAGCGCCAACCGAGGCTATCCAGCTCCGAGAGGAAATAGGGGTTGAGCGCACTGGCCTGGGACGGACAGTAGATCTGGCCCGCGAGCGGGTGTCCGAGCGCATGGACTTCCCGGTAGATCAGGTTTTGGTGGTTGCGGGTGTGGGTGTCGCTTCGATGTGCGTCTTCGGCGCGGTTGTCCCCCTGCGGGTTGTTCACCGTGACCAGCAGGTCCGGGTTGAAGTGGCCGTATTTGACCGAGGTGTCGAGGCTGCAGAACGGCCCCGCGCAGGTCAGCCAGACGCAGATTCCGACCGGCAGGAAGCGCAGGCAGTCGGACGGGATTCCCCGGGCAGCCGCGGGAGGTAAGGTTGCCGGCGACAGCGCCAAGACCAGCACGACCGCTGGAATCCTCGTGCCATTCATTGCGCGGCCTTCCAGTTCCGATAGATCCGCAGCGCCTCGCTCAGATCCGCTACGCCGTAGACGACCGCGGCGCCCTGGTCGAACACGATCGCGGGATAGCGCCGGATCCCGTACTCGAAAGCCTTGAAGAGTCCGCCATAGGCCTCCTGATAACGCCGTTTGACTTCATCCACACCGATCGCATCGATTCGGGCCATCGCGAAGGCCTTCGCCTCCTCCAGGGTGCGCGGAAGCCCGGCCCCGAGTTCCCGGGTCAGCCGGACCGCGGCGTCGAGATCGTAGTTCGTGATCCAGGCATCCGGATCTTGCGCCGCCGCGATCCCCGCGACCGGATGGAAGGCGTCACTGAAGACTTCGACCTGGACGGGTTCGGCGCCGGCCGGTTGCGCGGCAAGGAGAGCCGCGAGTGAAACGGCGGTAATCGAGCGGAGTCTCATGCTTTGGCCCCCCGCTGCTTCGCGATGTTTTCGGCCATCCGATGGACTGCCTCCAGTTCGCTGCAGCGGTGCTCTTTCATGAGCTTCCGGCGCCCGGCCTTTTCATCCTTCTCGGTCATCGCGAGCGCCAGCGCCAGGGGCGGCGGCACATTGCGGAACAAGGCCTTGACTTCATCCGACAATACCACGCCTTCGGCGTAGAGCCCCGGTGCTTTTTTCGCAGCAAGCAGGAGGGAGCGCTCCTCGTCCGAGAGGTTCTTGAAGCGTGCGATCTGATCCACTTCGTCTTTCGGCATCACCAGGCACAGCCACCATTCGAGCATGTTCAGCATCTTGCGGCTCGCATCCGGAAAATCCTCGAGATTCTGGGTCGCGATCCAGAACCAGGCGCCGAACTTTCGCCACATTTTGACGATCTTGATCACATAGGGCGCGAGCAGCGGGTTGGTGGTGATGATGTGGCCCTCGTCGGTGACGACCAGGGTCGGGCGGGCGCGAGCGGTGCGCGCGGCGCCGGTCGAATGCGTGCTCGTAGCGCATCGGGAGGTTCCGGACGTAGGAGTCCAAGGGCAGCAGGTCGTCGCGCTCTTGAATGGTTTGCAGGTTGTTCGCGAGCAGCAGAGAATTCAGCGCGTTGGTCTTGCGGCGCAGGTCGTGAAGGTCCTCGCCACGCAGGAAAAACACAGTTTGCAGCGGGAACAGTTTGTTGCCCTTGGCGACCTCCATCATCGCCTTCTCCGCATCCTGCCCCGCGAGCTTCGCCTCCGGATAATCGCCGACCGAGGCCCTAAGGATCCGGCCCAGCTGGTTTTTCACCTGGTCCTGCGATTGGATCGTGATCGTCATCGCCATCACCGTGTTCTCGGGCGCGCGGTCGAACAGCGCGAAGACATGATCGCCGCGCGCCCGCTCGGCACCGAACAGCCCGATTTCCGGGATGCGCCGAAGCGACTGGATGGTGACGGCCTGGTGCGGCCGATCGTCGAACCACCAGGTGCCGGTTCGGGCGTCGGATACCGGCATGCCGAGCATCAACAGCTCGCTGAAATCGCGCCCGAACGATCTGGTAATAACCATACACATTACGGGTTTTGCCGATTTGGTAGGCGCAGTCGGTAGCCTTTTTACAACCGCGGAATTCCACACGCGCGTATAGTGAACAACATGGTTCACGACTTAGATATTCAGACCGAAACCGACGACTTTCTGCGACAAAATCAGCGCATCGAATTCGTTACTTGCTTTTAACCGGTCGATGATATTCTGCCGCTTTATCGCCGCTCTCCCGAACCGTTGATAATGCGTGGCGACAGGATCTCCTAGATGCGCGGATAATATTGCAGGACTCCGGCAAGTCCAGATACTCGGTGAAAATCAGTGCCTTCCCTTTTCGATTTCGCACTTCATTCAAGCGTTCGATCAACCAGTTGAACTTGGGCGATTGTTGCGGTACACCTCAACTGGAAAACGAAGATCCGGCTGCAATCCGCTCGGTCTGGGGGTAGCGCATATTGCAAGTACCTGGCAACAACGGCACCGGCCTGGCGCGTCAGGTCAAATTCAAGAACAGGGAACCAACCTACCGGCTGATTGAGGGTAAGTCACGCGGATTGGGTGACGAAGAAAATCAGTCTTGCGAAGGAGGGTATCGATTGGTATCTCGGAGAATAGCGGGATTTCCGCTATGTATAAGGTCAACTGACTTTATCGTCTCGAAGATTTTGCGCAATTCGGGGATGCCGGCACTGGACTGTTGTTCTGGTTGATTTCCATGAGTCCCGATGTCGCAAACAGCTTGTTATGTAATTCTGAACGAATTATTTTTGCGAAAAATCGCGATTGCTAATGAGCCGAAAGTCAATTCACTCCCGGCTTCCTTGTGCATAAAATATTAACGTAACGCCCTCATTCTTGAACGTTATATTATAGGTATTTGTTACACATATGATCGAAAACGGGAGAAGATCGGAAACGATTTCTCGAGAACCTTTTTCGGCGAAGCGAGTATCCAATTTCCAGTCGCTAGTATGGGAAGCGCCCCAGGCTTTAATGTTTCCGGTTTCACCTGTATCGGTGTGAGTGATGTTTAGCCGCCCGGCTTTTTGGAAAAACTCGAAACGAAACGGCAACTTCGTGATCTCAATTTTCGCGGGGGCGGCCAATGTGGGCGTTTCATGTCCTGAATTCGTCGGACTCTTAGCAGGATTAGACTCTGAAAAAATTTCTTCTTGATAACCTTGACCGGTCTCTTGCTCAAGTTTCTCTGACACGCTGGCGATCTCGTTTATCAGGTCATCCAACGAAGAAAGCCTCGGATACTCAAAAAGCGTCTCACTTTCTTTACCGATTCGCTTTCTCGCTTCCGAAGCCTCTTTCCTTCGCTGCGACGCGGTTTTGTTGTCTCCTCGCTTCTCGTCTATGGCAGCTTGTCGCTCCTTAGAAACTATCCAGCGCTCCTTTGCAAAGGACGAATCGGCATCACTATACTGTTTTTCGATTGATTCGTAGTACTGAAGCGCGTCGACTTGTTTACCTGCGCGCTCGATTGCGGCTCCAACTTCCTTGGCAAACAGCGGTTCCAAGACACCGCGGTCCGTTTTTATGAATTTGTCTCGCAAGAAAGTCGAAATCGCCGATTGGCTGGACGAACCGAATTTTGTATCGCCCGGAAGTCGTGTCAGAACGTCGGATCTGGCCAGAGCTCTTACCAGTCCGACAACACTTGGGGAATCGGGTTGTTTTTCCTCTTTCGTGATTTTTCCAACGACATCCCATTTCGCCTCGCGCACTGATAGTGCGGCACGGAGCGGAGCCATTCGTTGGATGAGATCAGTTTTTTTCGCCTCATTGCAGATCCGCAAGACCTGATCCACGGAATCAAAGTGGCAGGAGCGAACCGCGAACTTTTCCGCTTCTTCCATTCGTCCTTTCTTAGCCAATGCCACGGCGAGCCATCCAGCATTAGAGCCGATCAATCCCACATCTGGGTGTGCGCTCCATTGCTCGACAATTCGATCCCAACTGTTGATTTCGGCGAGTGCTGTAAGGCGATCTGGATAGGCAGCACTTTCCGCTTTCGCTATCTTGTAGTTCTTACTGTCAGTCTTTCCATTCTGCTCCAGTAACGTGACGACTTTGTTAAAATTGCCCGACCTGAAGGCGATCTCCGATTCCGCCGCGAAAGCGATCGTCAAACCCACGGAGGAAAGAATTGCCAGATTAGAATCAAGCGTCTGCCAATCCGCTTTCGTCATCGCGCCATCACCCTTTTGCTGAAGAAAAGCATTTAGAGTAGCATCCACTGCCCGCGACCAAGCTGTTCGTGAATCACGAATCTCCTGCGTTCGGCCTCCTGAGATCACTTGACATAGATTTTCCATCGCTCGCTTGGCACTGGCGAGAGCTTTGCTTCCCGCCAGGAAATTAGCGAACTCATATTCGAGCCGTCCCACCATATCGGGATGTTTTTTGCTGGCATCGAGAAGGAGTGGCCAACCATCAGCTTCCGCACGCCAAAAGCAGCGGATTACGGAGTCCACGTCCGCGATTTTGAGGAAGCCCTTTCCCGCGGATTCATAATTGGCTTCCAGTTCATCCGCCTCGGCTTGGCAGCGGATTGCCTTATCTTCTTTCTGCGCATTGCGGTAGACTAAAGCCGCCTGCCGCAATTTGTAAGTGTCCTGGCGACCTCGGCCATCACGCGCCAACGCTTCGGCATTCGCTTCATGGTCGATAGGCGACGAGGTGTCCATTTGCGCCACGTTCCCAGACTGAAGGCGCACGATATGGTCTCCCCAGATTTCGCGACCTTTCTTGATGCCGGAAAGGATGGCTTCTTCAATCTCAGGCCGGTTGGAAAAGCGCCAAAGCCGTTCCACGCCTTCGGTGGAATCGAGAATCAGCAATTGACGTTTGGGGCGGCTGATGGCGACGTAGAGACGGTTAATGAAATACTCCAGCGGAAGGGATGCATCGCGATTCTCGCTATGCGATCTGCCGCCTTCCAAGGACGCGAGGATGTTTGGGTCTGCCTCGGTTCCGAATCCGTAGACCACGACCCGGTTGAACTCCAATCCCTTGGCGCGAGCTGCGCTCAAAACAGGAAGCGACGGAATGCCATCGACCAGTGGAATGCGTTTCTTGAGGCACGCGTCGTCACGGATGAATTGCACTTCATCGCCTTCAGGACAGGGCACGACGAAGACCACGTCGCTGAATTTTTCCAATGAATCCCAGAATGCCGCATCATCTGGCTTGAAAAGCATGACTGGCGCTCCCTCATCATCTCCCCACGGCTGTTGGGGTAGGACCCCCGCCACGTTGAATAGGCAGGCACGCAACGCTTGGACGAAATTGCTGAAGCCCACGATCGGTTTGGATGAGCGATAATTGTAGGTCAGTTCGCGGTAGTTGAGATCATTCAGTCCGGATCGCCCGGATGGGTCGAGGGCAAAGATGAATTTCTCGGCGAACCATGCCTTGACCGCATCCCAGCGAAATCCGGTTGGATTCAGGGTCTGGAACGGATCGCCCGCAAACACAAACGGCACCCTTGGCAATTCAGCAGGCATCATTTTCCGTTGGGAAAAGATCGACATCCGTAGAATGACTTCGAGTTCCAGCCGAGTGAAGTCCTGGGCTTCATCACAAAAGATAGCAGGATAGACCGGCTGGATCAGTTCCTTCTCGATCAGATAGCGGGCCAAATCCTGGTCATCCCAGTACCCTTCATCATACGACAGCGTTTGATACCAGCGTTCCCATACCTTGGTGTAGACCCATTCGTAAGCTTCTTGGGAGACACTGCGCTGTTTCTGTTCGATCTGGAGATATTCGTCAGGGTCGATCAGGGCATCGGCACTTGCCCCTTTGTATAAGTCCGGATTATATGCCAGCAAATTTCTGCGTTGTAATTCTTGACTGCGGTTGGATCGGAGGAAAATTTCTTCAACCATAGCCTCCTAAACGTGGCAAAACCCACAAAGCGATTGGTGGCAAAGCGTGTCTCGCGATCCTTTTCGGGTACCAGGACGAGCAAGTGGCTGTGGAACTCGCGAAAAACGGCATCCATAATGGTGGAAGCATCTTCCAGTAACAAGTTGCGACCGGTAACGTCCCAGTATTTTCCGCCACTACGGACAAGGGTTTCGACAACTTGGCGAGCCGTGTTCAACAATTCGTGATTGCAGGTGAAATAGACCGGCGGTTGTGGCAGATCTCGATGACTCAGAAAGTAGAACAGGAAGTCGGTGAAGAGATATTGCAATATGGTCGACTTGCCACTTCCGGCCCGACCGTTAATAAAGAGAGGAAAGGCTCCCTCCTTATGAAGCGCAGATTCCAGGATCTCGGTTTCTTCGGGCGACAGTGCCAGATTACCAAGACTTTCCTTCTGGAGTTCCAACCAGAGATCCCCTTCGAGCAGAACGATCTCCGGATAAGCGCGCTTCGAAGCACGTATAATCGATTCCTGAGTAACAGTCTCCGATCTCAAAAGATTGGCGTAACGCGATCTCAACTCCTCTTCGCCAGTGGCATCCGCAAATGGACCGCAGAGAAACAGAATTCTTTCTGGGACGAATCGGCGAACAAGGATGCCCCAATTCGGCTTTCCGGGGACTGCGACACGCCCAATATCTAGCTCATCGGTCTCTATTCCCGGTTCAAGCGCCTGATAGAAACTGGCGTGCCAATTCTTGAAGGGCGCTTCCGCCATCCGGCGAACCCAATCCGCTGACTCGCACACGATCTCATCGCCTTGTCTTCCGTGTTGCCCCAAAACCTGATACAAATAACCGTATTCCTCAGTGGAAGGAGCAGGTTTCTCTTCAGGTGGATCTTGCCTCAGTCGTTCGTCAACCATCGCCTGAAGTTGTTCAGGGCTGAAGCGACCACGAAAATGGCGTTCTCCGTAAGTACGTGGGTCTTTTCCAAACTCCGAATCGTACGCGCGCTCACCGCGGATCAAGACAGCAACAAAGACGATGACTGTGTGATCAGTTTCGCTGTGGTTAACGGAATGGCGTTCCGCTACCAGTCGACCCTGACGCGCGCCGAACTGCTTCTTGACTAAATAAGGCGGTGGAAACGGATCGAAGTGCCGTGTATCCTGGCTTTGTTCAACCCGTTCGCGAAAACGCTCCAATGCCTCCTCGAAAGCATGTTCTCTGGCATCGGATCGGCAGGCATCAGTTACGTAGACGAATAAGGCCATGGTAATAGTCTCAAATGGCAAGTCCAAATCGTTGCGAAATTCACAAGACAGGACGTCTAGTTTCCAGTTAAACTAGCGTCGCCCGCGGATTATACTCGGGACATCGTATCCGGCAACTTCAATGGCTTAAGTTGGCCAAACGTGACCGTGCGAATCCAGACCCCGAAGTACAGCTCGGTTTTCACATTGCCTCGTTGTGCCCTTGGCCTTGTGCCGGCCAGAAGAACGCCATGCCGATCCATTCGGCCGCGATCAGGAAGACCAGAGACAACACCAGCCACACCAGGACTTGGGTCAGGCTCCCCAGGGTTTTGGACAGAAACCCCCGCTCTTCCGCCGGACGCGGATGCGGCTTCGCGTTCGGTGCGCTGCGTTCAACCACGAGTTGACATCAGGCGGTTTGCCACCATGGGTCGCCGCTCGCGTAGCGCTCTTCCATCTCGCGCGCGATCGTCTGTACGCTTTCCGGCATGCTCGGGTCGCCGCTCGGATCCGGGAGCGGCATGCGCACCTTCCACAGATGCCCGCCTTCGAGCAGCGCGAAGGCATGGCCCTTGGGCAGCGCCATGACATCGGCGGGACTCAGGAGCGGGGTTTCGGTGACGCTCAGACGGTCCTCGTTGGTCGAGGTGAAATGGTGTCCGGTTCCGGGACCGTCGGCATCGCTGACGCCGGATACCTGCATCAGCGAGTGGATCTGCACGGTTTCCAGTTGGTTGGTGAGCATTTCGGCGGTCGCCAGTTCCTTGACCCTGAGCATGATCAGGGTATTGAAATTGCCCGCCACCTGGCCGGCCTTGGCGCGGCTCCCGATCCGGGCCTCGATATCCGACCAGGTTTGCGTGTAGGCGTTGACCTGGAAACCCGCGCCGCCGGCCTTGTTGAGCAAGGGGATGAACTCGTCGCCGACCAGTTCGTTGAATTCGTCGGCGTGCAGGGAGACGGCCGGAGGTTTCAGGGCGACTTCAGATCCCGGGAGCCCGGTTTCGGCGCCGTGCTTGTAGAGTTGGCCCGCGACCGAGACGAGATCGGCGAACATGGAATTGCCGACCGCGCTCGCGACCGCCAGGTCGGACAGCGCGTCGAGGCCGATGTAGACGATGCCTTGGCGGCGGATCACGTTCATCCAGTCGAAGATCGGGCGCGGGTCGCCCGTGTCGGCGTAATCGGGGGCGATCAGGTCGGCCGTGGGTCCCGAAATCAGTTTTTCCATGAGCGGCAGGAGGCTCGCGACGATCTTGTCGAAATAGGTCTTGTCGTATTCGAAGGCCGAGCGCAGGCCGTCCGCGATCGGATCGTAGAAGCCTTCCTCCTTGATGTACTGCACCAGGGCCACGATTTCCGGGGGGCGACCGCGCAGAGCCAGCGGCAGGTTGCGGTCGTTGACCTCGCCGGCCCTGCGCGCGACCTCCTGTTCCCAGCCTTCGGGCGCGACGGTCGGCAGCCACTGGCGGCAGTATTCGACCAGCAGCGGATCGATGTGGGTGATGTGGCGGGTGATCTGGCGGTAATCGGGCTTCCGGCCCATCGCGTGCAGGGCGCGCGACACGATGTTGGTGAAGCGCCAGGCGAACTCGCGGAACGCGGCCGAGTTGCCCTGGTCCGGGAGCTGATTCGCGATGCGGGTCGCGACCTCGGTGATGCGCGAGAAGTCGCCGATCGGGTTGTAGCGCGCCGAGATCTGCGGATAGCCTAGATGGAACAGATAGAGTTCGTTCTCCCGGTGGGCCCTGCGGGCTTCCACGACCACGCGACGCATCAGATCGGCGTCGCCCTTCGGATCGATCACGAGCACGACATCGCCCCTGCGGATGTCCTGACTGATCAGGATTTCGGCGAGACGGGTCTTGCCGACGCGGGTGGTGCCGAGCACCAGCGTGTGGCCCACGCGCTCGCGAAGGTCCATCCACACCTCGTGTTCGTCGGGTTCGACGCCGTGCAGGACCGGTTTACCGCCCGCCGGAGGGGGCGGCGCGACGGGGTTCCACCAGGCGTCGCGCGAAAGGATTTTCGAAAGGCGCCCGAGCAGCCAGCGGTTCTCCCATCGGGTTTCCGCGCGTCTGGCCCATCGGTACAGCGGGCCGGGTTCGACGTAGGGCCGCGCCCACGGACGCTGGGTGTCGCGGAGCCGTTGGGTGTGGGTCTGGGTCCAGCGGAAGCCCCGGCCGAGAAACAGCTTGGCGCGGCTGAGCGGGATTTTGCCGGCCGGAAGACTGTATTTACGCAGGCGCCGGAGGTTGCGCTGGTAGCGCAGCACGCGAAAGGCCTCAACGCCGCGTTTCGCCGCGAGCGCCAAAAGCAGCGCCGCGGTGGCGTAGCCGACATCGGGCGGCATCAGGAATGCTCCGGGGGCGGCGCCAGGTCCAAAGGTCCTGCGATTTCTTGGATCGAAAGGTAATTCTGTTCGCTTGCGGCTTCCACGACCAATCCGATCGCTCGGACTTCCCGCAGCCGTTCGCGGTACCGGAGAAGCCAGTTCCGGGATCGATCGTCGGTTCCGATCAGGAACACCGGCCTGGGTAGTTGCGGGAAATTCACGTTCCGAGTCTGGACATCGCCCGGCGTCATTTCCGGGGTATGCACCGGATAAATCCGGGATGCGAGGGATTGCGGATCCGGCGCGGGCGGGACCGCGCCGGACGGGGGTATCGATTCGGGACCGGGCAGGAACAGATAGTCGGTGATCGGGCGGGTGTTTCCGCTGTTGTAAATCACGACAGGTTCGGCGTTGCAGAGAGAAATCTGCGTCAGCATTACGACAGCAAACCACGGCGCCGATCGGTTTCCGGTAGGGCTGGCGGAGGTGATCATCGGGTTCCTTCCGTTCATTTCAGAAACCTCCGTCACGAATCCTCAGCAAGCGCTTTTCCACTCGATGCCGGTACGCTTCGGCCCGGACGGGATGGTGCGGGGCGTGGTAGCGGCCGATCGCGGCTGGCCAGCTTTTCGTTTGTACTATTCGGCGCGCAGGATCCGCGATCCCACCCGCAGGTTGTGGTAAGGTTCAAGGGCCTCCCAGGTAGATCCGAGTTGGTTCTTGTGGTACTGCCAGTTCACCTGCATCAGGCCGACGTCGATCCGCGTGCTGCCCTGGCTGAGGTGCCGGGTCAGCGCCGCATGGGCGGCGTTCCGGGTCGGGTAGCGTTCCGGGCGGCCCTGCACGTTGAGGGTCCAGGGCCAGGGGCGGAACAGGCCGCCGCGGAGTTTCTGGTTGCTTTCGGTCGTCGCGACCGCATACAGGATTTCCGGCGGGATACCGTGCGCCTTCGCGACCTTCTGGTAGCCCCACGGCACGGATTCCGCGAGGGCAGCTTGCCAGCAGAGCGCCACGGTCAATGCCGCAACGGTGGTCGTCTTAGTGCCCATACCGGTCCGCGAATTCACGCGCCCTGGCGATCGCTTTCGGGAGGACGTTCTCGATCAGGGTTTCGGCGGTCCATTCCCGCGCTTTCTCCTCGGACGCGAAATGCACCACCTCGGTGATGGCGCCGACCGCGGCTCCGGGATAGAGCGCCCAGCCGCCGATCAGGCCCACCGCCATCACCGGTTCGCGCGAGGCGCAGTCGACTTCGGCTTCGATCCCGGCGAACACGATTCTTTGCAGGTCGCGAAGACGCAGGCCGCGGCGGTGATAATGGGTGAGGAGGTGGGTCAGGCAGAAATCCCGGATCACGAACGGATTGACGCGGCGTTCGAGGATGTGTCCCCAAGAGAGCACGTAGCCCTGTGCATCGGTGTATTGAGTTTCGGGAGGCCCCGGTTCGGCCACCTTCACCGCGGTTCGGCGGGGTCCGGGTTGGAGCCCGAAATCGGATCGGTCATGGTCGTTCAGGCGGGTTTCCTCCAGAATCGAGTTCGGGATGGTGAGCGGTTCTTTTTCCCGGCTCCGGAATCTTTGGATCGCGGCCCGGTCCAGTTCTATTTTTCTTCTCAGATTCATAAACCGGGCATGCCGATCTGCAGAGGGTCGATGATTTCGCTGCGGATGCGGAATGCGGCCGGTGCTTTGGCCGCCGGACCTCCGGCGCGGTTCAGCGCGCCGTTGTCGTGGTTGACCGTGATTTTCTTTTGCCGGATGCGCCTGCTCTCGCTGTCGAACCGGTTTCCGGCGATCCATTCGCGCAGCGCCGGATCGTCCTTCCCCGGTTTGGTGTCGGTGAAGAAGATATCGAATTGTGCGTCGGCCTCGTGGGCGGCCCGACGCACCCGTGTGTACAGCGTCTGACAATCCGGGCAGTCTTCGAGGCGCAGAAACAAGAGCACCCGGTCGCCGTTCTGGACGGCCTGGTCGTTGACATCGGAACGCGGCAGATTATTCAAGTCGATAATCTGGCCGCTCGGGTTCAGTTCCCACCAGGCGGCGTCATAAGCCGCCTGAAACGCGAGAATCCGCTCGGCATCCTCGCGCCGGATGTTCGCCCAGAGTCTCGCGTACCGCATGCGTTCCGGATCGTCCCGCGCGTGCACACCGAGCACCTCGATCGGCGACAGCGTGCTCGGGCTGATGCTCCCGCGCACGCCCTGCATCAGGGTCAGATAGCGTTGCCATTCGGTTTCGTCGAGCCCCCATTGCTCGCGGCTGAAGCGGCTCTCGAAGCGCTCCGGCAGAGATTGCCGCGAGCGGCTTTGGTCGGCTGTGGACAGACTGCTCGGCGTATCGTCGGCTCCGGTCATTGAGATTGCCGACAATACGGCCAGCGTTCCGATCGCGAGGCGGCGAAGGACGATTTTAGCGGTCATCGGGTGCGGCCTCGGCGCGTTTCACGGGTCTGGCAATCCGGGCGGTCTGGCCCAGGCCATTCCGGAACGTAACTTCCAAGGTTGTGGCATCGATTCCGGCTACGGTCCATTCCTGGAGTCGGGCACCCAGCTTCAGGGTATGCAGCCTTCCTTTCGCGCGGATCACGGCATTGGCTTCGCCATTCCAGTGGTCGATACTGACGAGTTCGAAGGGCGCTTGGCGGGTGAGGGGCGGCGCTGCCGCGGAATTTCCTTTGACCGGAACCGGTTGCTGCGGTTTAGCCGAGGCTATTTTCGCCGCGTTCGACCGTTCCAGTTCGGCGATCCACTGCCGCAACGAATCCAGTTCGCCGCGCTGGCTTTCGAGTGTCTGCCGCAGCGCTGCGATACTTTCTGCGTGGCTCGATACGATGTCGATCAGGCCGGTGATCTTTTCCGCGCTTTCGAATTCGGATCGGGCGGCGTCCGGATTCGGTTCCGGAGCTTTGCCGGACGAGTCAGGCAGTGCTTCGGTTTGCGGGATCGTGGACGGCGAGGATTCGGCCTGGAATGCTTCGGCCGGCGGCGGAGATGCAGGCGCCGCTTCGACCGGTGCTTCTTCGGCAGGTGCCAGGATTGTCCGGTCTGCGTCATCGAATGTTGCGCCGTTCGCTTCATTCATGGACGATCTCCACTTGGTATTTCGGAGCCGGCTCGAAGGCCTTGGCCAGTTGGTAGGATACTTCGCGAGGCACCGGATCGATCACCAGGTCGAATGCCGGACCGGTCAGGGCGCGGAGAGCCTCTTCGAGCGGCATCGGACCCAGTTGCCGGTGAACCTGCGGCAGGATTTTATGGAGCAGCTCGGCAACCGGCGTCAGCTGTGTATCCGGCCGGGCGAACCGGTAGCCGCTGCGGCGCAGCAGGTGCTGGATGGCTTGTTCGACCGTGACGACCTCCTCGGGCAGGGTCACGGAGATCATCACGCGCAGCAGATTCATTTGGGCTTCGGTGGGACTTGCCGTGATCGCCGAGTAGCGCCCGGTCTGAATCAGCGGTACGGGAGCTGGGGCAATAGTGAGGGCCTGGTCTTTCGGTCGCGGTGTTTCGGCCGTCCAATCGGCGCTGGACTTGGTTTGCGTGGCGCATCCGCTGAATACCAGAATCAGCGCCAATGAGGTGATCAGGGAGGTTCGAATCATTCCGGTCGCTCCTGTGAGGTTCGGTTGGAGCGAGTTTGCAGAAAGTTCTTGGCCTGGCGCAACCAAAAACCCTTTTTTGCTTTGGCGGGTTTTTTCAGCCCTTGTGGATAGGCCCTTTCCCTTTCTGTTTCCATTCCTTTTCGGCCCTTCCTTTTAGCCTTTTTCCTTTACCCTTTCGAGGCTTCAGAGGTTGGAATCGTGAAACAAAAATATCGTTATTTCACTTTAACTAATAAAAATGAAATAATGACAGCGGTATTTACTTCGAAGTAAACAAGCCGTGACGATCACATTAGAAAGCTACCGTGCAGGCGAATACAGGAAAAGCTATCAATACAGCTACTTTCTGCCCAGCTTGATCAACGATCGTTGGCAATGGACATCGACCGAAATCAATCATCTGCTGGAAAAAGCCGCAGTAAAATTGGGCGAACTCAATGCCTTTGCCCGGCTGGTGCCCAATATCGACTTGTTCATTCAATTGCATGTCACCAAGGAGGCGGTACTTTCCAGCCGGATTGAAGGCACCCGGACCAACATCGATGAAGCCTTGTTGCCGGAAGCGGAAATCAACCCGGAGCGCAGAAACGATTGGAAAGAAGTCAATAACTACATCGCCGCCTTGAACAAAGCCATTGCAGAACTGAAAGAGCTTCCGATTTCCTCCAGACTGCTGAAACAGACTCACAGAATTCTGCTCGACAGCGTCCGTGGCGAACACAAAATGCCGGGTGAGTTCCGAATCAGCCAAAACTGGATCGGCGGAGCGAGCTTGGCGGATGCTACGTTTATTCCGCCGCATCCAGATCATGTTCCGGAATTGATGTCCGACTTGGAAAAATTTCTGCATAACGACGACAACCCACTGCCGGATTTGGTGCGTATTGCCATTGCCCATTACCAGTTTGAAACCATCCATCCGTTTCTGGACGGCAACGGACGCATCGGCCGTTTGCTGATCACCCTGTATCTGGTCAGCGCCGGCGTATTGGATCAGCCGTTGCTTTATCTCTCGGTTTTTTTTGAAAAAAACAGGCAACTCTATTACGATAACCTGATGTTGGTGCGTCAAAAAAACGACATGCGGCAATGGCTTAAATATTTTTTGGTCGGTATTGAACAAACCGCCGGCGATGCCGCTGCAACCCTCACCAGGATACTCAAACTCAAAGTCGAGATTGAACAAAATCTGCAACAGCAGTTCGGCAGACGCAGCGTCAACGCCCACCGTTTATTGCAGCATTTGTTTAAACATCCGGCCATCAATGTCGAACAAGCGGCGGCTGTTTGCGGTACCCATTACCGCCCGGCCAATGAGTTGATTGCGCAGATGTGCCGGCACAAGATACTCAAGGAAATCACCGGCCAAAGCCGCAACCGCCTGTTTTTGTTTGAGCCTTATTTGCGGATATTCGATGATACGGCTTAGCGGTCCGGAGCCGTTAAAACGCTATGGGACCGCATATGGGTTCCGTCGAATCGATCGCGCACGTCGCTTAATTCACAAGGTGACAGGCAATGATCCGGTCAAAAAAAGAGGGGAGCCAGGCTCCCCTCGTATTTCACTCAATCAACTCCTTGAATATCATCCTGTCAACCGCTTGGCCAGTGCCACTTCCAGGCTGTCGCCGTCCTGGTTCAAGACATCCAGTCCGGTTTCCGGCATGTCTCCGGAGGTGGACTGACTGACCGCGATCTTCCTGGCCATGAGGCTTAGTACTCCACGGTATGGGTGAATAGGGCGGGGGCCAATCTTACGCACCGGCTCTGATAAAAAACAGTCCTCAGGCGGATACGGCCTCCCAATGAACCGGTAAAGCTTACCTGATTTACGGGTATGATCCTTGTAACGGTCAAGCGGTCTATCCCGTCCCCAATCGAAACCACGGAATGTGTCAATGACTTTGAGACACGAAAGTTAAAAAAATTAGTGAGCATCGACGATGTCGGTTTCCTGTAGCGGAGTCTCCTTTGACGGTGAAAGATTAGAAGGCGGGTTGATCCAAGCGGCC
>JBOICY010000393.1:0-10379 GCA_050740335.1 Methylococcales bacterium
AGCTCGGTCTTGATCCCGCCTTCCCATTGTTCCGCGGTTTCCGGGGCGATCGGTTGTCCGCTAGTCGTAATTGAACCCACGTTGGTTGATCCCAGGCTCTGCGCATAACTGCCGTAGAACGATAACCATTGGACCGGCCTCCACAGGACGCCGCCGCGCGGCGTCAACTTGGTCTGGTGGAGATCTGCCGGCGTATTGGCAAGTAGACTGCTGGTGTTGAACTGCGCATTATCATAGCGGAATCCGCCAAGCAGGAAAATGTTGAAGGGCAATTCGACCTGATCCTGAAGATAAAGGCCGTACCAGCTCGTTCGGTTGTTAAACACCTGTTTGTCGCAGCCGAGGCTGGAATCGAAAAAATCAGGAGGGGCCAAGCCCGTGTGCACCGGGTTGAAGATATCGATGGGGGCTATGCTCTGACAGGGCGTGAAGCCGTCGTTCAGGACTCCCTGGATACTTTCCGTTGATTTGTTGTAGAAGAAATCGCCGCCGATCAACACATTGTGCTTCAATTCCCAGGTATCGAATTTGCCGATCAGATTCAGGGCGTTGTAGTAGCCGAAGTTCTGGTTGTTGTCGATCCCGCCCGGGAAGCGCGGCAATAACCCGTTTTGAATCGGATCGGGCGGAAAGCCTGAAATGTCGCCGAAAACCACGTTATTCGTGCTATCACTGCTGTTATAATTAAAGACTTGTTGGACCTTCCATTGTTCGTTGAATTCATGGGTCAAGGTTTCGACGACGATATCCGACGCAAATTTGAACGTCGACCAGCTTTCCCCCAGGTTCCGCCCGCGCGGTATCGGCGCCGGCCGGTTGCCCAGGGCGACCAGTCCCACGCTATCGGGGTGACCCCATTGCTGCAAGTGATCCAAACTGATGGTGATTTTGGTGGAGGGTGCGAGGTTCCATTGGAACTTCGGCGCGACGAAAGTGCGCTCATGATTAACGAACTCGCGGAACGAGCCGGCGTTTTCGTAGGCCAGATTGGCCCGGTATCCGAATCTGTTGTCGGCCGTAATCGGCCCGGTGGCGTCCAGGGTGGTACGGTAAAAGTCGAAAGAGCCGAACTGTTGGGCGAAAGAATAATAGGGCGTATCCAAGGGCTGCTTGGTGCTAAGATTAATCAGGCCGCCTGGTTCGATGCGCCCGAACAGGAACGACGCGGGTCCCTTGAGCACCTCGATTCGCTCGAGGTTGGCCGGATCGCGTTTTCCCTGCGCGGTGGTGTCGAAGCGCATTCCATCGCGGAAAAGAACGCCGCCCGATCGGAAACCGCGAATATTAAATTCGTCCGCGCTCTCCAGAAAGGTGGAGTTGTTCTGGAATACCCCGCTCACGTTTTGCAGCGCGCGCTCGATGCGCACCACCTGTTGATCCTTGATCACCTGCTGCGGAACCGTCTGAATCGAGAAGGGGGTTTCCATGACCGGCGTGTCGGTCTTGTTGGCCAGGCTGGAGTGGGTCACGTTGTAGGCCTCGGGGTCGTCGGCAAGCACTTTACCCGTCACTAAAAGCTTTGGCAATTTTGTTGCGTTGTCCTGAACGCCGGGAGTTGCAGCGGGCGCTGGTTTCGTCCCGGTCTTGGCGCCCCGGGTGCCAGAGACCGGCGGATTGGACGGTTTGGATTGCGCGTCGCGGGTTTGCGCTGGAGCGTCCGCATAAGCAACATTCATTGTATAGGAAGCGGCCGCCACGATTACCGCGGTGAGCCTTTTTGCCAGATAGTTCATGGATTCCCCTTCACATAGTTGTATTTGGTTTATCGAGAATGACGGTCAAGAACGAGCCGGTTTCAGATCCTTCACCCTTCGCGGAGGTCTGACCCTTTTATTGAGGCCACAGTCGCCGAGGGCGTGGTCTGAATACTTGCCGATCTGAGCATGGTCGACGCTCTTTTGATGAGGAGGCAGCGAAAACCGAAACTCTCAATTCTCTGATAGAGCAAAACTCAGGCCACTTTATATTTTCACGATTAATCAATGACTAAGAAGGATCATTTAGACGTTCTGAGGTTAAACCAGACCTTAATTGTGTGATATGACACAATTTCCGGCCGGGTCATTTCCTCGAGGGCTCCGGTCTAACCGGTCGCGACAATCCGCCGTCCCGTGCGCAATGGGGAACCCAAAACCTGCAGCGAACCGCTGAGTTAATTTACGGTTTCCGCATTGCAGGACCCACTGCTAAAATCAATGGCCGAAATCCATTGATTTTTTGGAGATCGCTGCAACATAGGGTTGCCGCTGGCGGAACCTGAGGAGTCTAAAATGAATTTAGCTGGTGTTTCCGTGATGGTCCTGGACGATACGATTCAATATTCGATTGGCCTCAAAGATGCCGATATTCGCCAACAATAGTCGAGCCGCGTTGCCGCCTCGAAGATTACCGGCTCCGGGTACAGTCCACCTCTGGTCGGTGGCTTTGGAGGGCGATGCCTACCTAATTCGGCATTTCCTCCCGCGGTTGAGCGAGGATGAAAAGCTCCGGGCCGCACGCTATCATTTCCCGCTGCATCGAAATCGCTGGGTGGTTTCCCGTTATGCGCTGCGCGGGATACTTGCCGGATATGCGGCCGTGTCGCCCGAGTCCTTGATCTTTCGCACCGGCGAGTATGGCAAACCGGAATTGGCAAACGCCTATGGGCCGGTTCGCCTGCATTTTAATCTGGCCCATTCTGGAGACCAGGCTGTGCTCGCGGTTGCGCGCAACGAAGTCGGCATCGATATCGAAACCATCAATCCGGAAGTGCCCTGGCAATCCCTGGCGCCACAGGTATTGTCGAGGCAGGAATACGAGTCCTGGATGCGTTTCCCGGAGGAACTGCGGAGACACCTGTTTTTTCGCATCTGGACCGCCAAGGAAGCGTATCTCAAGGCCCGCGGGCTGGGGTTATCGATGCCTTTGGGCGCGTTCAGCGTGCCGGTCAATGAGTCGGAAGAGATCGGAATCGTTTCGGTGGACCCCAGCAGCAGCGACGGGAAAAACTGGGTTCTTTATCGGGTGCCGACCGATACTCGGTACGCCGCGACGCTGGCCTATCCCGATACACGGATCAGGCGGCTGGCGTTTGAGTGGAAGGATACCGCTCCCACCTTGTCCGTGTAGCCGTACACGCCCTATGAACCAATCGCGATGCAATCCTCGCCCGCAGAGGGATGAACCTCACCGATTTAAGTCAATTGCCGCAACCGCTGTGTGATTTCCCTTAAAATCGCCGCTGGCATTCTAGCCAGCCGATTGGTTCGCAAGGGAAATTTATTTGGCACGGAAAAAGCCTAGGTATCTCTCGATGCCGACGCCGTGGGCCTCTCAAAGCAGGGAAGCCCGGTGGGTTTTCGGTCATTCAAACACTTTAAGTCATGATTACTCTGTATTCCCTTAGGAGGAGTTTACGTTATGAAAAATAAAATCTTAACAATCGCCGGCGCCGCCATCCTGTCGGCTGCTTCGACCGCGCCGGCTTTCGCTCACGAATCGCGCGGGGTACTGGCGGATGATGGAACATCCTACTTTAGATTGACCGTGGGCTTTCATATCGAGCCGGCCTTCGAGGATACCGACGGCCAGGGGATCGACGTTTTTATCAATGCCTGGGATGGACGTGACCCGGCTGTGAATGACCTGATCACCGCGTCAGTGAACCGAAAAGCCGGTGACACGGTTAACCTGAAGGTCACGGCCTTGTACCTGGACACGGATGCTCCGCTGGGGCAATCCACGATTCTCAGGAGCCTGTTAATCGCGGACGATTTTGACGCGGATCCCGACAACAATACCAGACTGCCCTTTGGCGAGACCAATATCTACGAAGTCTTGCATAGAACGACTCATCCCGGCGCCTATGGTTACCATTTTGAAGGCGATGTCAATTTCCTGGGCCGCGACGCGGACCCGGTCTGTCTCGACGCAGCCTGCAGCGTGACCTCTACACCCTTCGTGGCCGCCAGAAGCGCGCATATCGACGAGTTCTTCATCTGCGGAAATGGCCATGGAACCGCGCCGGATCCGTTCAACGGCACGCCGAATACGAGCAAGTTCAATTGCGTCCAAGTATTACCGCCGTTCCCGGGCAAGGTGGGAGACGGTTACAAGCCTAACAAGCCTTTGGTTCCCCGTGACTGACCCAAATAAGGCGTCTGGACAGGCGCGCAAGAACTGAGTGATTACTCGATCAGACCTTCCGATTTGTCTGATCGAAGCGAGCGGGAAGGGATTCTCGCTCGATTTCATCGCGTGGTTTTAGCGCGGTAAAACAACTCGTCACTTCCGCTGAAGTTCCGTCTCGACGAACTCTCATGCTCCGATGCGGCATGCCGCGACCGCACTTCGGGAAACCATCTTGCCCACCCGCTACACCCATCCGGATTTCACCGGCAATGATCGGGAAACGGTGGCATTTCACTGACTCGTTTCCACCCTGATTCAATAAGAATCGTTAGGGCTTTAAGTCTCGGCGCGGGCAGAAGGCGGCCGGAAGCGGGTTCATAAAGAGGTCCCGTCTTGAATCAGTCAACCCCGGCAACTGTGGAGTTCCGCAGGTGTGTGATTTCACCTACTGAATGAGTGATATGCCACAGATCGACGCGAGAGGGTCTATCAGACGATTGAAAACCAAGGGTAAAATTTTGGCATTGTTATCGCTTGGGAAACGGCCAAAAGGCAATAGTAGACGAGCGGAGATCATCCGTTGGATGTCACCAGGTGACGCCGATGCCAAAAAAAAGGACGCAGAACGGCTGCGATCCAGGGAGAGCAAGAACCGACTGGAACCCATTTCTAAGAAGAGGTGAAGAAGATGGCTTGGGAAGAAGATGACGACTTGGACTACCAAGTGGTGGTGAATCACGAAGAACAGTATTCGATCTGGCCGGATTATAAGGACATACCCGCAGGCTGGCACACGGTGGGCAAAAGTGGGAAAAAGGCCGAGTGTCTCGAGTATATCAACGAGGTCTGGACGGACATGCGCCCGCTGAGCCTGCGGAAAAAAATGGAAGCGGCGGAAGGAGCCGCATTGGACCGTGCCGGACAATGCCCCGAAGCTTCCCAATAACGCATTGAACGCTATGGCGTGTCCGATCGAGCAAGCCGATCATCTCGTCGCGCTGTTGCGAAACCGAGCCATGATGGAACCGGATTCCGTGGCTTACGTTTTCCTCGAGAATGGCGACAGCGATGAGCGTTGTTTGACTTATGCACAACTCGACCGACGTGCTCGCGCGATTGCCTCGCGGCTACAGGCTTGCGGGGTGGATCAATCGTCTGTTCTGTTGCTTTTCCCGCATGGCCTCGAATACATCAGTGCCTTCATGGGCTGCCTTTATGCCGGGGCCATCGCGGTACCGGCCTATCCCCCCGCACGCCATCATCTGCATCGGCTGGAGACCATCGTGCGCGACTCGCAATCGAAGTGCATACTCTCCGATACGACGATGCGGAAAAAGGTTTCGGCCTGGGAATCGAAAACAGGCCAATTTGCCGAACTGGAATGGA
The DNA here is from genome assembly GCA_050740335.1 of Methylococcales bacterium. Lineage (GTDB taxonomy): Bacteria > Pseudomonadota > Gammaproteobacteria > Methylococcales > UBA1147 > UBA1147. Next base: position 5,497 of record JBOICY010000393.1, read on the forward strand.
TTTGCACCGACCGGATTGAAGACGGCGAGGCCGGATTATGGAAGATGCCAACCATTGCGGAAGATGCGCTGGCTTTTTTACAGTATACCTCCGGATCGACTGGGTCGGCCAAGGGAGTCATGGTCAGCCACGGCAACCTGATGGCGAACCAGCGGGCTATCCAGGAAGCCTTTGGCCATGACCGGCAGTCCACGGTTGTCGGATGGTTGCCGCTGTACCACGACATGGGCCTTATCGGCAATGTGTTGCAGCCGCTTTTTATCGGCGCGTCGGCTATTCTCATGCCGCCGATGGCCTTCCTGGAAAAACCGCTGCGCTGGCTGTCCGCCATATCCCGCTATCGGGCCAGTACCAGCGGAGGTCCTGATTTCGCGTTCGACCTGTGTGTGAAAAAGATCAGCGCGGAACAAAAGGCCGGGCTCGACCTCAGTAGTTGGACCGTTGCCTTCAACGGTTCGGAGCCGGTCCGAGCCGAGACCTTGGATCGCTTCACCGAGGCTTTCCGCTGCTGCGGCTTCCGGCGGGAAGCGTTCTATCCCTGCTACGGCTTGGCCGAGGCGACTTTGTTCGTGACCGGTTCGGCTAAATTAGCGCCTCCTGCTGTCCGGGCCTTTGAACGATCGGCATTGGCGGAGGATCGGGCGATTCCCGCGCAGGACGACAGTCCGGACGGTCGCCGGATGGTTGCGAGCGGCCGGTGGCCGGTGGACCATCGCTTGCTCATCGTCGACCCGGTAACCCGGACTGGCTGCGAGCAAGGGCGGGTCGGTGAAATCTGGCTTTCCGGGCCAAGCGTCGCCCATGGCTATTGGAACAAGCCGACCGAGACGAAAGCCTTGTTTCAGGCGGGATTGGCGGACGGAACGGGCGGCCTGTTCCTGCGCACCGGCGATTTCGGTTTCATCGACCGGGGAGAGCTGTTCGTGTCCGGTCGCTTGAAGGATTTGATCATTATCCGCGGACGCAACTACTATCCGCAGGACATCGAGAGCGCGGTGAATTCGATTAAAGGCATACGCGCAGGCAGTTGCGCGGCATTCTCCGTCGACTGCGAAGGCGAAGGCGAAGAACGCGTGGTCGTGGCCTTTGAAGCCGAACGTGCATTTCTCAAGGACGCCAAGCCGAAGACCCTGATCTCCGAAGCGCTGGCAGCCGTTGCGAGCCAATGCGAAATCCAGGCGGCGACGGTCGTGGTGGTAAAACCAGGGGCGATGCCCAAGACCTCGAGCGGAAAAATCCGACGCCAGGCATGTCGGCAGTCGTACCTGGACGGCGGTCTTCCCGTTCTGGCCCGCGGGGACTCCCTGGCCGGCTTGACTAACGAAGCCGAGCCGCCTGCGCAGGTATCGGAAACCGAACACCTGCGCGAAGCGATGCGTTGCCTGGCCCCTGACTCCCGTATCCCTTTAGTGAGCCGCTATCTGGTCGAAAGCTTGGCCCGCACGCTGCGGGTTGACGAATCCTCACTTTCGTCTGATCGCTCATTGAGCGCCTTGGGACTGGACTCGTTGCAGGCTGTTGACCTGAAGCACAGGGTGGATTTGCTGCTGGGCGCGGACATCCCGATTTCCCGATTTCTGTCGGAGCAGACGATTGCCGAGTTGGCCGAATTTCTGGCTACGCAAACCGCGGGATCCGATCGACCAGCCATCTCACCGAAACAAAGCACGGAAAACGACGGCCCGCAGTTGTCCTATCCGCAACTTGCGATCTGGACGGTACATCAAATAGAGCCGCACAGCATCGCTTACAACTTGCACGTTGCGTTCCGTCTGAGTGGCCCATTGGTCGCCGACCGATTGCGGCAGGCTTTCCTTCCGCTCATGGAGCGACATCCGGTTTTGCGTACGACCTATCGCTCGAATGGCGAGAAAACGTGGACGAACGAAGTGCCTCTGGCTGATGTTTCCGACCCGGTATCCGTCGTCGACGCGAGTCAGTGGACACCAGACCGGTTACAGGAAGACATCACGAGGCGCGGGTCTCAAGCGAGAGACCTCGCTACAGGGCCGATCTTTCAGGCGGTTATCTATTGCAACGGCCCGAACCGGCACACCATATTGCTTTGCGGTCACCACATCGCGGTCGATCTATGGTCGCTGCTGATCCTCCTGAGGGAGTGGCGCGCTGGCTACGAGGCGCTCGCGAACGGCACGTTCGTGGAGACTCCGCCGCTTCGGTCCGACTACCGGCAGTTCCTGATCTGGCAGCGATGCTATCTGCAGAGCGCCAGAGCTGAACAGGACTGGCTCTATTGGCAGGATCGATTGAGCGGCCCCTTGCCGATGTTGGCCTTGCCGGCGGATCGGCCCAGGCCAACGGTTCCGAATTATCGCGGCCGTTCCGAGGCGATCCGACTCGGCCGGGAAGCCACCGCCTGGCTCAAAGCCCTGGGTTTGAGCCAGGGTGCCACGCTGTTCATGACACTATTGGCGGCCTACAAGGTCCTCTTGTATCGATACACAGGTCAGCAGGACCTCATCGTCGGGGCGCCCGGCAGCGGGCGCGCGGTCGCCGATTTCGCCCCGGTCGTGGGGAATTTCGTCAATCCGATTGCTGTGCGCACCCGGCCGTCCGCCGCTCTGTCGTTCTCTTCGTATTTACGCCAAGTCCGGGATACGGTGCTGGGTGCGCTCGAGCACCAGGACTTTCCATTCGGTCTCATTATCGATCGGCTGCAGCCGGAACGCACCGCCGATCAGTGGCCCGTCTACCAGACGTGGTTTGTCCTGCAGCGCTCCCAATCCGGTACCGAACGCGCGCTTGCGCTGCTGGCCTTGGGCGAGGAAAGCGATTCATGGGTTTGGGGAAATTGGACGATGGAGCCGGTGCCGATCCGAAACCGGGTCGAAAACTTCGACTTGAAATTGATGGCGGCCGAGTGCGAGGATGGCTTGTTGTTGTCTTTCCAGTACCGCGGCGACTTGTATTCGAGCGGCACTATCCGTCGCATGGCGCGTCACTTCGAGGTTCTGCTCGCGGCTATCGTCGAAACGCCGGATCGACGATTGTCGGCATTGTCTCTATTGGATCAGGGTGAGCGCCGGCTGTTGTTGCAACGGTGGAACGATACCTCAACGGAGTATCCCGAGACCGGCCAGATACCCCGGCTCATCGAGCGTCAGGCAGCGCGTAGGCCCGCCGCCACCGCGTTGGTCTTTGGGGAGGAAAGTCTGAGCTATGCCGAATTGAATGCCCGTGCCAACCGTTTGGCCCGCGGGCTGGTTCAACGCGGCATCGGGCGGGATGATGTCGTCGCGATTTGTGCCCTTCGTTCTGTCGAGCTGGTCATTGGCTTGTTGGGCATACTGAAGGCGGGCGCGGCCTTCCTGCCGCTGGACCCGGATTACCCCCGGGAACGCCTGTTGGTCCTGTTGCAGGATTCGGGTGCGCAGGCGGTACTGGTACAAACAGGACTCGAGAATTTTGTGCCCGCGTCTCCCGGTCAACGGCTTCCGTTGGATCGCGCCATGAGCGCATTCATGGATCAGGGGGCGTCCGATCTTAGCATACCGATCGAAGCGGAACAACTCGCCTACGTCTTGTTTACCTCGGGCTCCACCGGGCGTCCCAAGGGCGTCGGGGTGCCGCACCGGGGACTGCGGAACCGTCTCCTGTGGATGCAGGACTATTTCGGGTTGGACGGCCTGGATGCCGTTCTGCAGAAGACTCCGTATAGCTTCGATGTCTCGATTTGGGAATTTTTCTGGCCTCTGATGGTTGGAGCGCGGTTGGTCGTTGCGGAACCGGACGCGCACAGGGACCCGGCTCATCTGGTGAACCTCATCGAGGTTCACGGCGTGACCACGCTTCATTTTGTGCCATCGATGCTGCGCGCTTTTCTCGAAGCCGCCGATAGTGAGCGCTGCACGAGTTTGAAACGGGTGATCTGCAGCGGTGAGGCGCTCACGAGCGAGCTAGCGGCTCTTTCATCCGCCCGTTTGAAAGCCCGGCTTTATAACCTCTACGGGCCCACGGAAGCCTCGATCGATGTGACGGCGTGGAATTGTCCGGCCACTGCGGAAGGGACTTCCGTTCCGATCGGAAGACCGATTGCCAATACTCAGATCTTTTTGTTGGATCAGCACTTGAATCCGGTACCCGTCGGAGTCGCCGGCGAACTCTATATCGCGGGCGTGGGTCTTGCGCGCGGTTATCTCGGGAGAACCGATCTGACCGCCGCCTCTTTTTTGCCGAATCCATTCGGGGAACAGGCCGGAGCCCGTATGTATCGTAGCGGAGACCTCGCGAGATATCGTCCGGACGGCGTCATTGAATATCTGGGACGGATCGATCATCAAGTGAAGATCCGTGGCCTTCGCATCGAATTAGGTGAAATCGAGGCGCAACTTCTGAGTCATCCGCGCGTGCGTGAAGCCGTCGTGGTGGTGCGCGAGGAACTTCCCGGCAGCAAGCGCCTCGTGGCTTACGTGGCAGGCGCGCTGGCGGAGGAAGAACTGCGCGCCCATTTGCAGACCCGCCTGCCGGAATACATGCTGCCGGCAGTTTTCGTGGTACTGGAAAGCCTGCCGCTAAGTGCCAATGGCAAGGTGGACCGCAAGGCATTGCCGATGCCGGATTTCGGGGCGCAAGCGGCGCAGCGGTATGTTGCGCCGCGTAATGATGTCGAGGCCAACCTGGCTCGGATCTGGGGCGAGTTACTGCACGTCGAGCGTTTGGGTGTGCATGACAACTTCTTCGAACTGGGCGGCGATTCGATCCTGAGTATTCAAATGGCCAGCCGAGCCAGTCAGATCGGGATCCGGCTCGCTCCGCGTCAGGTGTTCCAGCACCAAAGCGTGGCGACGCTGGCGGAAGTTGCTTGCCTGGCGCCGGAAGTTCAGATGGATCAAGGCCTAGTGTTTGGCGAAGCGCCCCTGACC
>JBOICY010000394.1:0-4996 GCA_050740335.1 Methylococcales bacterium
CTTGAATGCCGTGCATTTACCGATTTCGCTGCATGGAATACCAGTCGATCAGAATCGACTCCAGAAGCATTTGAGCATTGACCGGACTGTCGATCCTGGAAGCGGACTGAATCAATTGCTCATAAAACCGGAATAATTCTTTTAAGTCTAGCTTTTGTCCCTCGGCTTGCAACGCAGGACGGAGATCCGGATTGCCCAGGGACCCCGCCGACGGGACCATGGCCAGGCGAATCATATCAATCGTCCACCCGGTTATCCAGTCCAGAACATCCCGCATGGGCAAGGACGACAAATTCTCGGCGATTCGGACCGGATCCGAATGATTCGCGGCGATTTCTCGCCACTCGCTAAATACGGCGTTGCGCCTTTCCAGGCTTCCGGTGATGCCCATGGCGAGGGCTTTCAGGGGGGCGCACGAGGCCATCGCGAGTAAAACCTCGCAATCGCCTGACAAACCTTTCTGCTCCAACCAACCTACGGCCAAACGATGCTCGGGCACCGGAATGTCCAAGCGCTGGCAGCGGCTCCGGATGGTTGCCGGGAGATGCCAACTCCGGGCCGTGTGTAGAATCAACACAGTCCCCTTCCCGGGTTCCTCGAGGGTTTTCAACAAGGCATTCGCGGCCGCAGCATTCAGCCTGTCCGCGTCCCTTAAAAGGACGATCCGGTAGCGGTTATATTGTGCACTCAACGATAAGGTATCGGCGAGGTCGCGAATCCGATCGATCGTAATGGCCTTGCCGGCTTCGGGCGGCTCGATCCGGATCAGATCGGGATGCGTGCCGGCGTCGATCAGGCGACAAGCGTCGCAATGGCCGCAACGAAATGCGGAAGTCTTCGGGCCGGTGCACAAGAGATGGTTCGCGAAACACAGTGCGAGATTCAATTTGCCGATCCCATCGAGCCCGCTGATCACCAGGGCATGAGGCACTCGATCCGTCTCGATATACCGGGTGAGTTTCTGCCAGCTTCGCTTCTGCCAGGGATACAGCGCACATCCGGGTTCGGGGATCACCGATTCGCTCACAGCCATTTTGTTAGTTCGAGGCGTACGGCGGTCTGAACCGCCTCGATTGACTGACTGGCATCGATCACCCGGATTCGATCTCCAGATTGCGACGCGAGTTTCAGGTACGAGCTTCGGATCCGTTCGAAAAAATCGAGATCTTCGATTTCAAAACGGTCCGGATCCCCGCGCCTTCGCGCGCGCGCGATTCCAACCTCGACCGGAGCGTCGAACAAAAAAGTCAAATCCGGTGTCAGCCCGCCCTGTATCCAATGTTCGAGATATTCGATTCGATTTTCGGCCAGGCCTCTTCCGCCGCCCTGATAGGCATAGGTCGCATCGGTAAAGCGATCGCACAATACCCAACACCCGCTCGCGAGTGCGGGCCGGATCACTTTTTTGATATGTTCCGCGCGCGCGGCAAACAGCAGCAGCAGTTCCGCCTCTCCGGACAGGGCTTCGTCATTGACTCCCAGCAAAACCGAGCGAATCGCTTCGCCGCTCGGCGTTCCACCGGGCTCGCGGGTTACGAGAACCTGCTTGCCGCGATCCGACAGCCAGTTTTCGATGAATTTCAGGTTGGTCGATTTTCCAAGCCCTTCCCCGCCCTCCAATGTTATGAAGCGACCTCGTTCCATCATTCCGATTTCTTGACCTGGTATTCGTTCACCGCACGAAGATGCTCGCCGGCCGTCGCTGAAAAATAATGGCTCCCGTCCCCGCGCGCGACAAAATACAGAAAATCTCCCGGCTTCGGGTGCAGCGCGGCATGAATCGATGCGAATCCGGGCATAGCGATCGGCGTCGGCGGAAGTCCGGGACGCAGGTAAGTATTATACGGAGTATCCAGGACGAGATCCTCGGAACGGATGTTCCCGTCGAAGCGCTCACCGATTCCGTAAATCACGGTCGGATCGGTTTGCAGCAACATACCTTTTCCCAGACGCCGGATAAATACGCCGGATATTTCTCGCCGTTCGTCTCCGCGTGCGGTTTCCTTCTCGACGATCGATGCCAGAATCAGCGCTTCGTAAGGGGATTGATAGGGGAGACCTTCGGAGCGAGTCCGCCATTCTTGCTTCAGTACATCATCCATTCTGCGGGCCGCCCGTTTGAGAAACAATATATCCGTGGTTCCTTTGGTCAGATAGTAGGTATCCGGGTAGAATCGCCCTTCGGGATGCCTGCCCGGAACGCCGAAAACCGTCTTGAAATCGAGATCCTGCCGATCACAGATTGTCTTCACGATAGCTGGGTGGCTACAGACCGCTTGCAGTACCTGCCGGTAATTCCACCCTTCGACCAGTAACAACGAGTGTTGCTGAACCGCTCCCGAAACCAGCAGGTCGAGCAGCTCCCGCAGATTGATCCCGGCACGCGCGACATACTCGCCGGCCTTCAATCGATTCGAGATGCCTTCGACGAGCGCGATGAACTCGAACCAATAGGGCGTTTCCAGGATGTTATGCTCGACCAATCGGTGCGCGACCCGGCTGAACGAGTCGCCACGCCGAATTTCAAAGACAACCTCATGTCGAGTCAGCGGGCGATTCAATTCTTGTTTGTAGGTATCGATACCGTAAATTCCCGAAATAGCCAGTATCGGCAAGGCGATGAGTAGCCGTCTGATCATTTTTCAAATGCTATTTATTTACGTTGTTCCAACCATTGCAGGATTCTCCGGGTCAAAGGCCCGATTGCATAGGTGAAGCGTTCGAGCTCGACGACAGGCCATACCCCGATCAGGCTGTTGGTCACGAAGACTTCATCGGCCGCCTCGAGATCGTCGAGCCTGATCCGTCTGATTTGCGCCGCGACGCCGTTCGAGTCCGCGATTTCGAGCACCAATGAACGAATGATCCCCAGAACGCCACAGCCGCTCAGATCCGGAGTCTGCAACAAGCCGTTCCGGACCAGAAAAAGATTGCTCATGGTTCCTTCGATGACATTTCCATCGCTGTCGAGCATCAAGCCTTCCTGTATCCGCGGACTGTCCCACTCGGATCGCGCGAGTATTTGTTCCAGCCGGTTCATATGTTTAAGACCCGCGAGAGCAGGGTTGATTCCAAGCCGATTGCCGCACAGAATTGCGCGGATCCCCGTGGCCTGAAAATCGACCGGAAAATCCGGACCGGGATGAATCGCGAGGACTCGGGTCGAATGAGCCTTTTCGGGAACCCGGAAACCCCGGCCTCCGGAACCTCGCGTGACGATGATTTTCAGGATCGCGGATTCCGAGCCCTTGCAGATTCGAAAGGCTTCGTTGCTCAGAACATCATTTCCGGGGAATTCGATGGCCAAGCGTTCACAACCGTGTCGCAGGCGCTCGAGATGTCGGGAAAGCAATACCGGCTCTGCATGTTGGACGGCCAGGGTTTCGAACAGTCCGTCGCCGTACTGAAAACCCCGGTCGGAAACCGGAATCTGCTCGGAGTCGTAACCATTAATCAGCATGACCATCACGCGGCCCGTACCGAAAAAAACCGGGGGAGGATGCCCGCGGAAAATGAAAAACCCGCTTGGAAGGCTCCCGATGCAAATTTAGAAGCGTTTGAAAACCAATGTACCGTTGGTGCCGCCGAAGCCGAAAGAATTCGACATCACGACATCGATTCGCATGTCACGGGCGGTATTCGGGACATAGTCGAGATCGCAATCCGGATCCGGATTGTCGAGATTGATCGTCGGCGGTGCAATCTGGTCGCGTAACGCGAGCACCGAGAAGACCGCCTCGATGCCACCGGCCGCGCCGAGCATGTGTCCGGTCATTGACTTGGTCGAACTCATTGCGACCCGATAGGCGTGGTCCCTCATCACCGATTTCACACCGAGGGTTTCAGCGATGTCCCCTGCCGGGGTCGAGGTGCCATGCGCATTGATATAATCCACATCCGCAGCGTTCAGGCCCGCATTGCGCAAGGCGTTGCTCATACACCGGGCGGCGCCTTCCCCGCCTTCGGAGGGTTGCGTCATATGATGCGCGTCCGCGCTCATGCCATACCCGAGCAACTCCCCGTAAATATTCGCCCCGCGCTTTTTCGCATGTTCCAGTTCCTCGAGAACCAGAACACCCGCGCCGTCACTCAGGACGAATCCATCGCGTTCGGCGTCCCAGGGTCTGCTTGCCCGTTCAGGGTCGTCGTTCCGCCGGGACAGGGCTCTTGCCGACGCGAAGCCACCCACGGCGGTCACCGAAGTCGCAGCCATCTCGGCGCCACCGGCCAGCATCACATCCGCGTCGCCGTATTCGATTATCCGCGCGGCTTCTCCGATGTTATGGGTTCCCGTGGTACAGGCCGTGACAATGGCAAAATTCGGTCCTTTCAAGCCGAATTGAATGGAAAGGTTTCCGGAAATCATGTTGATGATATTGCCCGGCACAAAAAAAGGAGAGATCTTTCTGGCCCCGCCCTTGAGAAAATCGTTATGACCGGATTCGATTCCGGTGATGCCACCGATTCCAGCGCCGATTGCGACCCCGATCCGTTCCGCGTTGCGCTCATCGATCTCCAACCCGGAATCCTGGATCGCCTGAATTCCAGCGGCCATGCCGTAATGGATGAACCCGTCCATCCGTTTGGAGTCTTTGGGATTGATATACTGGCTGATATCGAGCCCCCTGATTTCTCCGCCGAATCGAGTCGAAAAACCGCTCGTGTCGAAACCGGTCAATGGACCGATCCCGCTTTTTCCGGCCAGGATGTTCCGCCAGGCGTCCGCCACGGTCAATCCGACGGGTGTAACCGCCCCAACACCGGTTACGACGATACGTCTTCTACTCAAAACGATTCCTTAAAAGCAAAACAAAATCGAAAGCCAGCCGGGAACTCGCGGAAAATGAAAACCCTTGCGGCCGATTGTCCGAACTACAGATGATTTTTGATGTAGTCTATGGCTTGCTGGACCGTGGTGATTTTTTCGGCTTCTTCGTCCGGAATTTCGCATTCGAATTCTTCCTCGAGCGCCATTACGAGTTCCACGGTATCCAGC
>JBOICY010000395.1:0-5453 GCA_050740335.1 Methylococcales bacterium
ACCGCGGGATCGCAGCGGTAATCCAAGGCCAGCGAGGGCTGTTGCGTCGAGCAGACCTCCAGCAACTCCTCCAGCGAAGCTTTCAAGCCCAGTTCGTCGAGAATCAAGGGATGCAGACGGCGCAGCAGATTTCGGAGTACCGAGAAAAGATGATCACAAGTCGTCACAATCGAATCGATCGCTGCGAGCGGGACTTCGTCAAGCGGCTGGTTTTTTAAGGAAACCGCGACTACTTTGATGGCACTCAGCGATTGGCCGAATTCGTCATGCAATTCCCGGGCGAGGTGTTGCCGTTCCTGCTCCCGGACTTCGAGCGAATGCTGCCTTAACGAATGATTATCCTGCCGGGCCGTTTCCAGAGCCATTGCGGTCTGATTGATCGCGCTCGCGATGCGGGTGAATTCCGGCAAGGGGAACTCGGGAAGTTGTTGATGATATCGACCATTTTCCAGACGGTCGAGGCCGTCCAGGATCAGTGCAACCGGTCTGAAGGCCCGCTCTACTGTAATCGTCACCAGAACCCCTACGATCGCGGCCATCACCCCGATCAGACCGAAAAAATCGAGCGCTTCGTTCCACGCCTCGACGATTTCGTCGCCGGGATCGGCCTGAATCAATAGCTCCCTGTCGTCGCCATCGGCCAGACTGACGATTTGACTGAACGCAAGCGGTTCGGGAGCCACCGACCAGACAAACCAGTCGGGAACGTTGCGGACCGAGCCCGAGTTAACAACGAATTGTTCAGAGACATTTTCCGAATCGTCATGCGCAGCCTGGATGTCGATCTTCAAATGCCGGGTTCGACCCAGGTTTCTCAAATGCTGCATCCAGTTTCCGGGATCGCGCCCGTCGAGCCGGTTAGCCCGCATTTCTCACTTCTACACGTGAAAAAGGCCGCGTCTTGTGGTATAATGCATATGGAATCAAAGCGTTATGCAAAATACGGAGAGCGGCCTTATGAATACAGAGTGTACCCAAAAAGCGGTGGAATTTCACGTACTATCGGCGCGGGAAGTGACCGGAAGATTTGATGGCGGGAGGATCAGTTCGGATGGGGGTGGGGTGTTGTTGCGAGAGACGGAACTGCGTACGGGGATATTAAAGCGTCTGGCGGAGTGTTTTGTGGATTATCGCGATCCGGAGTTGATCGAACACAGCGTGGAATCGCTGGTCGAGCAGCGTGTCATGGGGATTGCCTTGGGTTACGAAGACCTGAATGATCACGATAGATTGCGGCACGATCCGTTGTTGGCGCTTTTGAGTGGCAAGCAAGATTTGTTGGGGGAGGATCGGATCCGGCCGCAGGACCGGGGCAAGGCTTTGGCGGGGAAAAGCACCTTGAACCGGCTGGAACTGACGCCGGAGGATGCGAACGCGGAGAGCCGCTACAAGAAGATTGTGGCGCACCCGGAGGCGATGGATAATTTATTGGGGCAGAGTGTTTTCTGGGAAGCTACGCAACCCCTCCGGATCGGATCGTATTGGATGTGGATGCCACCGACGATCCGCTGCACGGTCATCAGGAGGGACGATTTTTCCATGGTTATTACGGCCACTACTGTTATTTGCCGTTGTACATTTTCTGCGGCGAGCATTTGCTCTGTTCGCGGTTGCGTGGCGCCGATCAAGAGGCGGCGGCCGGCACGACCGAGGCAAGTTGAGCCGGATCGTGGCGAGGATTCGCGCGGCTTGGCCGAAGGTTCGGATTGTATTGCGCGGCGACAGCGGATTCTGCCGCGAGGCGATCATGGGTTGGTGTGAAGAACAGGGGCTGGAGTACGTGTTGGGGTTGGCCAAGAACGCCCGCCTGAAACGTGAAGTGGCGGCGGAAATGGCCCAAGCCAAAGCCGAGTATGACGCCACTGGCGGTGCTGCCCGCGTATTCAAAGAGTTCCTCTACCAGACTCTGGACAGTTGGTCGCGAGAAAGACGGGTGGTGGGCAAGGCGGAATACTTGGCCAAGGGAGAGAATCCCAGGTTTATCGTGACCTCCCTGGCGATTGAAGAATTCGATGCGAAGACCTTGTATGAAACGGTCTACTGTGCTCGAGGCGATATGGAAAACCGCATCAAAGAGCAACAGTTGGACCTGTTTGCCGACCGCACCTCGACCAAGGTTGTGCGTTCCAATCAACTGCGTTTGTATTTCGCCTCATTCGCCTATGTACTGATGCAGGCACTGCGCCGCTTGGCTTTGCCCGGTACAACAATGGCCAAAGCCCAATGCCAGACCATCCGTCTTAAATTATTCAAGATCGGCACGCAAATCCGGATCACGGTTCGCAAAGTCTGGCTTTCCTTCTCCGAAGCCTATCCGTTTGCCGCGCTTTTCCTGCAAGCCCTGGCAAACCTGCAACAAATCCCATTGCGCGAATAAACAGAACCACCCAAGGCAATTTTGAATCGAAAGGCTGTCTTACGGCCAAGGGCCTTTTTGCCTCGAAAATTGCGCATACCGGATTCATAGCACACAGCTCTGGCAAGTTTCGCACACGCGGTCGTGTTCGGCACGAATCGCTGTCAAAACCGGATGATTCGACCGCGCCAACGTGTAAATCAGTACCTTTTTTAGCCGCCCAACCGGACCCGGTCACCCCTTTGTGAGAAATGCGGGTTAGCCGCAATCTCCGAATGGATCAACTGAACTGCAAGATGGACGGTCGATTCGACTTCGCTCCGGACCGATTGCCGCGCATTGAAAATCACCAGAATCGTGCCGCCGGCTACTACCAGCGCAATGGTCAGGAAGAGTATGCAATTCAGACGAAATCGTAAACTCAATCCGAAGAACCTTTTTCCATAGCGTCGTCGAGAACGGAATATCGGAGCAAAATCAGGCCAGGATTTCCACAATCACGACCGTAACATTGTCCGCGCCGCCTGCCGCGAGTGCCTGGTCGATCAATTTTTCCGCCGCGATCTGGTAGTCTTTTTCGTGCCGCAGGACCTCGGTGATTCCGGCGTCGGAAAGTTCATTGGTGAGGCCATCGGTACAAAGCAGGAACCGGTCGCCGGCTTCGATCGTTCCCCCCACGGTATCCACGGTCACCGTACCGTTTGGAGAACTGCCAATCGCCTGATTCACGACATGACTCATCGGATGATTTTTCGCGTCTTCAGGACTGATCAATTCGTTGTCGATCAACAGTTGAACGTAGGAATGATCACGGGTCAACTGTTTGAATCCGTTCCTTCGTGACAACAAATAAACCCGGCTGTCCCCGACCCACGCGATTTCGTACCGGTCACCCGCGATCCTGAGCACGACCACGGTCGAACCCATACCTGATTTGCCCAAGTCGGAATCGGCCGCATGCATCACCGCCTCATGCGCGGCAGCCAGCGATTCCGTGAGCGACTTCCCGGCCTCGACCGATTCGCTCACGAGTTCGACCGTCATGGCGCTGGCCACTTCACCGGATTCATGTCCACCCATGCCATCCGCGACAATCCATAATCCAAGCTCGGGCTGAACACGGTAGTTATCCTCATTATGGTCTCGTACATTCCCGACATGGGTCGCATATCCAGACCGGAATTTTTCTGTCATCCTGGATTCCTCGTGGTTACCTTTTCTCTACACAAGACCAACGACAGCGCTCAGCGATTTCAATCTCTCAACTAATTGAGTGCTCGTTGGAGCTGTTGCTTGATCCATAAAAACTCCTCGGAATCAACAACGTGCCGTGTCTGGATCGATTCGAGGATGTGTTCGAGTTCAACCACCCTGGCATCTCCGAATCGATCCGACGCGTCGGTATCCGCCGCAACCCGTCGCGCCACCTGAAGCATGGCGCGCGGGTCGAAGCCGGCAACCCAAAGTAAATCGAGTGCTCGGCGATCCGCCTCCAACTCCTTGGTCGGATCGACGATCTGATGAACGGATCCGAGCTTGCTCGATTTTCCGGTAAATTCAGGTTCATTTTCGGCCAGGAACGGATTCCAGCCCCAGGGGAACGACGCCTCGTTCGACCGGCAGAAATGGCCGACGACTTCGTGGCCTATTTCATGAGCTAGCACGGCGGCGAGTTGGGATTCCGTCTCCGCCCTAAGCAAGGCTCCTTCATTGACGAAGAGGTAGCCATCGCCGACAGAAAAACCATTCGCGGACAGGTTTCGCACCACGAATATCCGCCACGGTTCTCCACCAAGCCCCGATCGATCGATGATTCGCCTCGCCATACGATCGACGTAATCGGTAAGGAAATCGCGCCCGCGAATCGGCCATTCGTCAAGGATCTTGCGCGCCGTAAGCCGGGCGGAGCGACGTTCGTCATCGCAACGGCTGCTTTCGGCCCGACCATCTTGCGCGACCAGCATCACGGCCGCGGCACTCGCGAATAAGCAAGCGGCAACCTGGAGCTTCATGAATCCTGTTAGCTCGGGGAAACCTCGAAGTTCGAATTCTGGACCGAATAGCTATCGCCCACCTTGACCTTGTGTTCGATCACGTAAGTTCCGGCTGGCATTTTGTCCGGGATCGTGATATCGGCCCGGGCGTCCCAGCCCCCGGCGGTTCGCTGCTCAACCCTGGGGCCGAGCGTCTTGATCAATTCTCCACCCTTGGTCAGCACCAAGGTTTCTTCGACCGGTATCGCCTGTTGCGCTTGTTCTTCGGGTGTGATCACCGAATAATTGGTCGTGACGGCCAGCTTGTCGCCGGCGCGCACCACTTTCGGCGACGCGTTTCCGTTGCGGATTTTCACTACTGGTTTAGTGACTTGCGCCAGGCTGTAACCGTAGGCTTCCTGGTCCTGTGTAGGCGTACGAGACTGTTGCGACTGATAATAGTTGATCGCGATCGCCGCGGCACCCAATGCCAGACAACCGCCACCCGCGGCAGGATAATGACCCGCACCCGGCTTGGCAAGCAGTTCCGGGCTCGGGCCCAAATCGTCCCTCCCTTCCGAATGTTTCGACGATGCGTGTCGGTTGGATAAAACGTTCGAGGCGGGTTAAACAACCCGCCCCGCGCGTTGGCTACATTCCAAAACATCCTGGTACGAACGGCAATGCAAGCAAACGTATTCTGTTTGATCGGCTCCCGCGCTTGCTCACGGGATAAGGGAATGCCTTCGCAATTGATTCGTCCGCTGCGAAGTGCGCAAAAGTGGTCAAGTCTTGTAATCAAGCAAGTTTCATTTAATAACGTTATTGCAAGATTTGAACATCCCTCTGGAATTTGCAAGTGTTATTTCAAATTTATTTTGTACGAATGGGTGGGCGACTGTTGAATGGTTCGGAACGGCAATCACAACAACGATGAAAAGGAGGTTCAAATGATGAATTGAACACGAGCCACCCCACGGGCGCGGACCCCACGGGCGCGTGCTTCGTCGGATCCAACCGCCGGATGCGGAAAACCGCATGTCCGGGGGTGCGGGAGGGGTAAAGGGCGCAATCCCGTTACCTCGACCCGATCACGGGTTACCGACGCCGCGGGTTTTTAATCC
>JBOICY010000396.1:0-5759 GCA_050740335.1 Methylococcales bacterium
GGCCATCGCCATTGCCCGGCACCAGGGGGCGAAGTCGCTGGAGTTGCGGGCGGTGATGAGCCTGAGTCGGCTGTGGCGGAAGCAGGGCAAGAAGAAAAAAGCGCGGCAGGCGTTGGCGGAGATCTACGACTGGTTCACCGAAGGCTTCGATACGGCGGACTTGCAAGAGACCAGGCACTGCTTGCAAGAGTTATCTTAAAGCGGATCTCTTCCTAACCCGCCTCCATGACCACCGCCGCGGGTTCACGGCAGCGGGCTCAGTCCTTATCGGGTGCGCGTTTCGGCAGCTGCCCCGGGGCCTCGCCGGCCTTGGCGCGGCCGCTCTCGATGAGCTCGCCGATCGCGACCGGGCCGGTGGTGCGACGCGCGAGTGTCCGATTGTGCTGGATTAGCGGGCGCGGGTTATCAAGCGCCAACACTGGGTAAAGGCAGGCTTTGCAAACGCGATCAAAGCCATTCATCATTCGCCCCCTTGCCGAGGGTTTCATGATGCCAAAACTCGACCCATCACATGGCGATATGCCGGGAACAAAACAGAAGAAGGCACCAGAAAAAGAAAAGAATTAATTCAACAAATAGGGAACAAAATAGAGAACAACCTGGCACCGTTTTCAAACCGTCCGATTAAAGGTAATTTCAGATTGCCGCTGACAGGCCAGCGTGCGGTATTCTTTATCGATGCGGCGCATTTTGTCCTGGGGGCATTCATGTCGATCTTGGGCAGTGTGTTACCTGGCTTTGGATCAAAACGCCTTCGGGACGGCAGCGCTTCAACGTGTTCGGTGCGCTCAATGCCGTGACCAAAGAGATCATTACCGTCGTCAATTCCACCTACATCGATTCCCTCTCCGTCTGCGAACTCCTTCATAAGATCAATGATTTGCATATTGCTGTCCCGATCGCAAATGTCTTGGATAATGCCCGCTATGAACATTGCGCACTCGTACAAATACTGGCCACGGATCTCAACATTGAGCGCCTGTTTCTTCCGACATACTCACCCCACCTCAATCTTGCCTCGAGCGTTTGTGGAAATTCGTCAAGAAAAAATGTCTCTACGCCAAGTATTACCGAGACTTCGGCTCTTTCACAGCCGCTATCCAAAATTGTCTGACGGTTTCCCGGACCCTCCCGAGCCCCTTGTTCAATGGCATACAGTTCGCCGATTCGGCGCGAGGCCTTCTCAGCGACGGGGTGTACTCCGCCCGCCTGGAGGTCGAAGAGTTTCCGCCGACAATGCGCCATGCAGGCGAGTTCGGTCACGCCCTGTTGGAACAGGGCCTTGTATCCCGCCATAGTCATCAACTATCGATTGGCTGCGCCAATCGCGCAGGAAATTACGGCTGTGTTCGCCGCTGCGACTTCGGTAATCAAAGACGACGATCCGGGAGCCCTCCTCCAGGTCATTGCTGCGGTAAGCCTGCCTGGATAGGCCCGTTTGGTTTTGCCCTGGCCGGGGTCAAGTTGCTGCGACCTTCGTTTCATCGGCGTGCAGAACCTGCCCCTGGCGGAGCTTCTCCGCCAGTCGATCGGCGAGCGGCTGAAGCCTCACACCCAACTGACCGACCTGCCCTGGACCAGTGTCGAACGGGCGATCGGGACACCGTGACGGGCGCCGATCTTTTCCAGTCGATACAATGGCAAGTGATCCTGGTATTTCTGGATCAGTACCCAGGCATACAACCCGTGAGCCGCCATCCCGCCGTCGATGACCGAAGGCGGAATCGGCGCGGCGGTTACTGTCTCGCACTGACGGCAGGCGTATTGCGGGCGGATGTGGCGATGCACGAAGAATTTGGCCGGCTCGACATTGAGTTGCTCGCTGATGTCCTCGCCGATCTTGACCAAATCGCGCCCACACTGTCCGCAGGTGCAGGAAACCGGTTCGTGCCGTCGCACGGCGCCCGTCCGAGCGTTTGCTGGACCTTGAGCGAGAGACCGTCGATGCGCGGGAGCAGGTCGACCGGCTCAACGGCCAGCAATACCGGTTCGGGCCGGATCACCGCAACAGTTCGCGCAACCGCTGCACACAGGCTGACGACTGCGCAACCGGCCAGGAGATCTGAACGACCGTCTCCTGACGACGAATCTCGATGCGGATATCAGCCGAGGAGGGCGGCGGCGACTGCACGGTCACCGGCACGAAGGGGGGTGCTGTCGGAATGTTCGACTGCGCCGTATGAGCCCCGGCCGGCACGCCCGAATACTCCCGATCCCGATGGGCTTTGACCCATTTGCGCACGAAGTTCGCATTGAGTTGATTCGCCAGTGCCACCGCCGCGATCGAGACACTGGTTGCAGGCAGGCCTCGATCACGCGTGCCTTGAATTCTGGTGAATGCCGCCGTCGTGTCCGCGGCGCCGGTAGCGAGATGAGTTCCGATTGAGTCTTCATTTGTCCACCTGTCCGCAAAAAAAAATCGCGGACACTATGCGCGTCCTCAACGCTAGAACGGGGAAGGTGGGACGGTTGAACGCTTAGGGTTCAATTATGACCGTTTTCAGTATACCAGTGTGGTACGGTGTTCAATCTGGTGTTCGTGACCGATTTGCACAAAGGGATGGATTCCGCCGTCCTTGGGCTTCTTGGCCTCCACCAGTAGCTTGTAGTGACAAACTCGATACCGTTGTCGGTGAGGATTTTCACGATCTTGAACGGATATTGGACCAGGGTTTGCTGCAGGAACCTGGCTGCGGTCTCTGCCTCCGTTTGTTATCCCGCAGTTTCACATACACAAAGCGTGTAGCGCGGTCGATTGCGACAAATAGGTACCTCGGGTGCCGTTCCAGGGTGATTTGAGCGGTGTCGAGGTGCAGATAGCCCGGTCGATAGTCTTTGAAAGCCTTGGTCTGATTCTTTTCTTCCGGCGGCAGCAAGTCGCTCAGACGACGGATCCCGTGACGTTGCAGGCAACGGTGCAGATTGGAACGCGTCAACACTGGAATCACAGGCAGCAGGACATCGTACGGGTCGTCCAGTGGTAGCAACGTCTTGCGGCGTGTTTCGACGATGACCGCCTGGTCTATTTCGCTCAGTACACTGCCTTGGCCAGGCTTGGAACCACGACTTACGATCCTCTACAAAGTCCCGCTCTCTCCGTGTCCGGAGCGTTTTCGGGTTGATGTTATATTGCTTCGCTATTGAGCGGACGCTCGCTTCAGACTTCTGTATTCTTGCTCTTGTGGCGTGCGTAGTCGTGGCTGTTCCGTGTAGTATTTGTCCCATCGCTCTTCCTCTTTGAGTTGATGATATAGTGTACCACTTATGTGAGGGACCAAACACGCCAGCCAATCCCTCCGCACCGTATTCGCCCGCTCTCACCGCATCGAATTCGCCAAGACCCGCACGGACGCTCTCCCGTGAAACGCCTGTCGCTTTCGCTACCGCGGATAGGCCGCCGCGCCCTAACACCTTGGCTTCCGCGGCCACAAACATCCGCCGCTGACGCTCATCAAGCACCCATGCAAGCATTTCGTACCGCGCGGCAGTCGGCGATTTTTCCGGCATTCCTCTAAGCATAGCCCGTAATCCCTATTTGCATAAGTTATTTCTTAACGGGCTCATAGTGAAGTTGCTCAGATTTGCATAGCTGGCGCAGCGGAAGTTGTTGTTGCCATCACTCATAAAAACGACGGATCGCCTTTCGACCCCGGTGATGGAGACAAAGAATTTCATCACTATGGGACCGCCTTCGTCGGCGATGACCTAACCACCCGGTTCTACGAGGACGAGGTAAGGGTTATCGGCGCTCGCGTCGGTGATCGAGTTGAGCGCGTGCTGGACAGATGCCCGGCAAATATACGATGCCGTGACCTTTACGGTTTGGTCTGAGACTCAGGCTTTCAAAGTCATTTCATCGATCAGAGCCCTGGTCTGCCGGATATTG
This sequence comes from Methylococcales bacterium, assembly GCA_050740335.1. GTDB lineage: Bacteria > Pseudomonadota > Gammaproteobacteria > Methylococcales > UBA1147 > UBA1147. Next base: position 3,887 of record JBOICY010000396.1, read on the forward strand.
CCGCGACTCGACGCGCCGAACACAATCGATTCGATTTTAGGCTGCTTGCATACATACTCGATTGCCTCGTGCGGAGGAATCGCCCCGGAAGCCAGCACTGACATGGCGATCGGCCGAAACCGACGCGTTTGAATTGCTAGTTGATAAGCTTCCAGACCACCACACATTCTGAAACCAATTTTGTTGATATTCGCGCAAACGATGGGGTTCTCGATGCCCACTTCATCCAGGACATCCAGGAGTTTTATCAGGTTCATCGTGATGAATCCCGGTTCCGCTCCATAACGCGCCTTTACATGATCGGCGAAAATCCGAAACGCCGCTTTGAATCCCAGCCCCAGCAGGAAATCCGTCAGGATGTTCTGTAAGAAAATCACCGGCGTCGAAAGGCCGGAAAACATTTTCATTTCCGCATCGATCAGGAGGGTCGCGATTCCATTGGCTTCCTTCCTGGCGAGGGATTTCCCTCCGCGGATCACCGCATCGATCCAGCCTTCGTCCGGCAGGAACTGCTTGACTGCTCCCAACATACCATAATCGGTCACTGCATTCGCATACTTGTGCGCGTACGGCATGCAGGGGAAAAATTTGAATTCCCGGTAGCGCTCGGGCTCGGCCCGAACGTAACCGCAAACTTCGGCGATACTGTCGTGGGTAGTACACATGAAAGTCTTGATGCCTTCATCGTAAGCGATGTCCAACACATCCATGATGGCCCGGGAATTCCTGAAACGCATGGCCTGAGCCCGCGCTTTCTCTTCCGACATGTGGTTGATACCGAAAAACTGATTATCGCCGAATAGAATTCTGTCCATCATCTTATCTGCCATTGTTAGCGTGAAAAATTTAGTGTGTAACGTCAGGTCAGGCATTACCAAACAGCCGGCGCCACTCCATCCACCAGCGGGATTTTGAGCGTATGACCGGCCTGGCTTCAACGACCCGCGAGCCGTGCTCGCTGTCGGTAATCATCATGGCCATGACCCGATCCGTCTCGACGGCCGAGGCGAACGAATTTACGTTGTCGGTTTTCCCCTCGCAAATGCAGCGGACAAAATAATCGAGTTGCGCCGAATATTCCTCACCCCGTACATAAAACCAGACTTCGGGAGTCAGTTCAGTTGTATAGCGCACATTCCAACCCTTTTCATAACCGGGCGGCACCCGCCCGGAGTCCCGGATGAACACCTGACATTCCTGCCTGTCCGCATAGATTCTCCCCCCCGTACCCCAGATGTTGATCTTAGTCGTCATCCGGCGATAGGATTCGTCGCTCCAGTTGACCGAAATCTGCGCACTTTTACCGTCCCGATAATGAAGCGTTCCGTATACTTCGTCCTCGGTTTCTTGGGAGAATATATGGTTCAAGACGGTGCCGCTGACCGAGTCGGGTGAGCCGAAGTACCAATTGACGAGATTGATGGGATGGGCCGCGTAGTCATAGAGACAGCCTCCCCCTTCGCTGCGCCGGGTTCTCCAGGTTGAACCCTTCGGCTGCAGGACCACGGGGCCATAAGCCTCGGCCAACGCACGAGTTACCCCGCCTATCGTCCCGGCATCCAGCAGGTGCTTGACTTCCTGGAAGGCCGCATCGAACCGGTGATGATAACCGACCTGGTTCACCAAGCCTTTTTGCTCGGCAAGCTCGGCAAGGCCTTTACCTTCCTCGGCGTCAATACAGAAAGGCTTTTCGCAAAAAACATGGATATTCCGTTCCAGGACGGTCTTCACCATGGAGCCATGAAAACGGGACGGCGTGGCTATTATGATTGCGTCAAGCGATTCGGTTTGCAATAACTCCTCAAAATCGCCGTACGCCCTGATCCCGATATATTTCTCCAGGACATCCAGTACATATTTAGCAGTATCACAG
>JBOICY010000397.1:0-1917 GCA_050740335.1 Methylococcales bacterium
ACCGACGCTGCATGAAACATCGACATTGTGCCGAATTACGCTTCCGGTCATTTGAGCGATGCTAATCGCAGCCCATAGCAGTATAATTTAGTCTTTTATTAGTATCTTAATATTAGCATCTTAACCCAAGGCCATCGTTTCCGTATTTAGGTCAACGCGTCCCGTGCAGGGGTTTGTTGTGCGCGGCCTTCAGGAGAGCGTGTTTTAGATGAGCCATTCCGGCTTCGAAGGACTTGCTCAGATCGGCAAACGCGATGTCTCGTATGGACTCTGGAATGTTTGTGTCATCAATCTTGACCGGCAAAATAGGCTTTCCCAATTTCAACGCCTTGCTCAACTCTACTTCAGTCCATTGACTCTTCCTTGCTGCATCGGAAAGGACGATCAGGAAATAGTCCGAGTCTTTCAATCCCTCGTCGATTCGATTACGAATGCTGTCTCCGGCTTTGATCTCGAATTCATCGAACCATACGTGATCACTGATCTTTTTTAACTCCATTGCAATTCTTTCCGCAATATCCTTGTTGGAATGGTGGTACGAAACAAACACGGATGGTGCATTATGGCGTGTTGCAACACGCAATAAGATGATGGCGAGCGTAACTCCCAAAAATGCCCCGACCGAACCGATAACGAGGTTACTCAACCCCTGAAACGCGAAGAGTTTCTCAGAACTGAGGTACCCGAGTCCGGCGACGCACAAGATCAATCCTGCCAGTGCAAGAGGCACCTCGAACTTCTCGACGTATTTCATGGCTTTATCCAGTTAACAACAAACAGTAGAACGAGAACACCCAGTACATCAGGAACTACGATTCCCCAGAAGCCGTGGAGTTTTCCTTCTCCTTTCCAACCACGCTTTCGGACCAAGGTCGACATTGCCCATAAACCAACGAATATGAAAAGCAATATCCACGGGATGGTTCCAGCTTTATCCAAAATGGCTGGTGGCGCGTTTGGCAATGTAGCCTGTTGTACGACTGAGGACGCGCTCACGATGAAGATCAAGAGGGCCGTGATCGTCAGGTCAATTCCGAACGCAAGGTCTTCCTTTTGGAAGGAAATATGCAAGTCGTTTCGGGTAACAAACTTCAAAAAGACCGAGAGCCCTACCGTAATCAGCGGTACAAAGAATTGGATGAAGATCGGATCAGCAAGCAGTCTCATCAGATCTCGTTTTCGAACGCCGGGAACACATGACACGCAATAAACGAACAATCGTTATGTTTAAACAGGATCACGCTTCCATACAAACCTGGCATGATCGGGAAATCTTGTGTCGTTCTCACGCATAGCGGGGCAACAGTAGAATATTATACCAGCGAAATGCGTGCCCCAGCGCATCCTACCGGGTATTTGTCCTGGCGTCGATCGGCCTTTTTTGCCGAATCGCTTTTTGATTATAGTAAAATAACTTTTACTTGCGATGTTTCCGATCATTCGATTGGGTTGTTTTCCATGAACTCAACAATAATTTGATGAAACTAAAAGCTATCATTCTGGCCGCCGGGCAAGGGAGGCGCATGAAATCTTCGTTGCCGAAAGTCTTGCACAAGCTCGGCAATCTGCCCTTGCTCGAGCACGTGGCCAATCTCGCGGCGAGCCTGGAATGCGGCGATATTACGATCGTTTACGGACACGGCGGCGGCAAGGTGCGGGCTGTGTTGGGCCATTTGAAGACATCGTGGGTCGAGCAGAAAGAGCGGCTCGGGACCGGGCACGCGGTGATGCAGATTGCCGATTCGATCGGCGATGATCAGACCGTTTTGATTTTGTATGGCGACGTGCCCCTGCTTGGCAAGTCGACCGTTGAAAAGCTGCTCGCTCTAAGCGATGCAAATACTCTTGGCCTGTTGACGATCGATCTCGAAAATCCCTTCAGTTATGGTCGGATCATCCGCGATGCCGAGACTCATC
>JBOICY010000398.1:0-12411 GCA_050740335.1 Methylococcales bacterium
GATAAGCGTCAGCGCATCCACCAGATTGGCCGCGGTTGGTGGATGCGCTGACGCTTATCTGCCCCCTACCTCGAAAAACGTCCGGTCCGATTGGTTCCGACAGGTAGACCATGGTTCGAATCGCCCGTCTCGCAATCGTTCCGAACGGGGCGGCAAGCCCCGATTCGCCCATTCGCAAAGGTTCCCGAAGGTTCGGGCCGGAGACGGAAAAGCCCGTCTGGACAAATTCAAATCAACAGTAAGGTAGGTCGGGCACGTTTTTTGTGCCCGACATTTCGATCATCCGACGCCTGAAATGTCGGGCAAAAAAAGCGTTGCCCAACCTACCGGGCTGAAATGGGAACGCCAAGCCCCGGCTTGGCATTTGAAGTTCTGACTGGGTTATGGCCGGGGTTGAAAATTGCTTGAATTGCCAAGCCGGGGCTTGGCGTTCCCAGTTTGGGGTACTGCCAGGGATGTCAACGGAGTTAAAGTACTGTGCCTCGATTGCCGGCTCGTTGAAGTACTGACCGGGTTGTGCACGGGATTGAAACGAGAATGATTCGCTTGCGCCGGTTGTTATACCAGGTTGTAGAAAGTAGGGGGCAGATAAGCGTCAGCGCATCCACCAGATTGGCCGCGGTTGGTGGATGCGCTGACGCTTATCTGCCCCCTACCTCGAAAAACGTCCGGTCCGATTCGTTCGGACATGTAGACCATGGTTCGAATCGCCTGTCTCGCGATCGTTCGGAACCGGGCGGCAAGCCCCGTTTCGCCTTTTCGCCGAGGTTCCCCAAGGTTCGGGCCGGAGACGGAAAAGCCCTTTTCGGCCAGGATCAAATCAACAGTTGAGGTGGAGTTTCCTGAAGGCTGAACACTTCAACGTCGAGGCTCCCGATTTCGATTCCCAGGAGTGCAAGCAGCGGGTCGAGTACCGTAGTCGAAAGCTGGGTGATCAGGGGGTTTAGTACTTGCGCAAGGATTAGATTCGTGATGCCGCCTATCGTTAGCCCAATAGGCAGAATCCGGAGTAACGTTGCGGTCAATACCAAGCGATTGTTGAGCTCGTTGAGTCCATTGACCAGGCAGGTACCCAGAGAGCATGATGCGCGTTGAACTTCGGGAAGCGATCCCGAATCGGTCAGATCGACCGGAAAGTCCAGCGGGGTGGAACCCGGATTCGCGACTGGCAAATTCAAACCTACGGCTAAAGATAGCACCGGCAGAGTACCAAGCAGTGGAATATTGGCACTTACAACAATCGATCCGCTACCGGTTCCTGTTTGATTTGTTATCGAAACACTCGCAATTCCCGGCTGAGCTCCGACCCTTACATCCGCCGTTGTACCGGGTAAATTCGGGCAGGTAATGCTTTGTAACCAGGCGTTCCCGTGGGCGACCGCGATATTCAAACCCAAGTTTATGTTTAGGGACAGCAGTTCCAGCGGTACCTGTTTGTTAATGATTGACGTTAGCTGGATTTGCGAGGTACGGGCTTGAGTTTTCCAGGTACCGTCGGCATTCTGGCCGGGCGGACCAACGGCGATTTGCGGTAGCTCGATCACTTTCAATTGGACCGGGATTGCTCCAAGCAAAATAGTGCCACCGCCCGGAAGGTTTATGGCATTCGTTCCATTCGCAACGATCGCCGTTGTCGTGATCAGATCCAGCAGATTGACACCCGCCGAGGCGGCGGCCTCGGGATCCGATGTGGTCACTTTGATTATATCCCCGAGGTGGATATCGGCGTCCCTTACGGTTGCCGAAGCCAAAAGACCCAGCGCGGTTTTTGCCTCTGCATCCAGCGCGTTGTTCTGGGAAACCGCCTCGGCGTACAGATTCATCAAATCACCCGCTGTGGCTTGGGTGGTGAGCAATTCGTCCACTGTTCCCACGTCTGCGAAGGCATTCACCAAAGGCCCAGCATTCACCAAGTCGAGAAGAGTGATCTGCGCATTGGCAAGTCCGTTATAGGAAACTCCCTGCAGACTAACGTTGGAACCCAACGCGTCGCCCAACAGCGCATTCAATATAGCGGAACGAGGGGAATCTCCGGGGTCGAAATTGACCAACTCGCTACCGGCCGAAAGCCCACCCACGACCTCGCTTCCCGCGGTGGCCTTAGCCCCGAGAGCCACATCTCCGAGGAACATGCCGGGTAACACCACACTTCGCGGCACCGAGTTTCCGTCGGTGACTCGGACCGCGGTCGACGCCTGGATACCTCCAGGGTTAAATCCCCGGATCTCGGCGGTTGTCTTAACATCACCCAGCTCTACAGCCGTCAAATTTCCAGCATATCCGTTGCGCAAGGCACTGGCCTGAGCCGCCGTGGCGGCTCCATCACCACAGATTCCCCCTATCTTGGAGCCATCCAGCGCGGCGAGGTCGGCGATTTTTTGCAAGCGGCGATCTTCCACGAATAAACGGCCGGAGTCGATGGATAACACCGCGAAAAGGAGCCCGATGCCGAGCACCAGCGCGCCAAATATGCCGATTGCGCCGCGTTGACGCTGGCTAGAATGGACTCTACCGTTTTTGTATCGGTTGCGGTGTCCCATCATGCCCTCGGGCACAAAAAAATTGATTGGTTTGGCCATATGATCCCACCTTAACTGAACTGTGAAAGATTTAGGATTTGGCTATCAATAACTTCCCGTTATGTTCCAAATCGATTTCGATGCAGGGCGGGTTAGGCGCGCTTTCTCACCAACCATTCCGCCGTCATTGGACTCTCCGCGCGCCGTAACCCGCCGGTACCGTCAAGCCTTGCATGGCGGGTTACGGCGCGCGGAAAAACCAACGGAACTTGCAAGCGTTGAGCAATGCGCGCCTAACCCGCCCTACATCAACTGTCAAAGATTTACCAACCCGGGTTTCGAAGCCCCGGGTTCCCTAATAATTGTCGTTCCTGCGGAAATATTCCGGAATCGGATGGGTGAAGCTCTGAACATAGCGTTCGTGAATCTTCTCCGCCACGGGGCCGGAAACGGTTTGTCTAATCAGCGAGGCCGCAACCCCGCTACGCTGTAGTTCCATCCACTGACGCACATCCGAACCAAAGGACTCGGTCGGCAATTCGGCTGCGCGGGCCGTGAAGCAGGTAGCGAATAGTGCGGACGAAAGAACCATGATGATGAAGCGATTCATTGTGTGGACCTCTTGTGGGATAGGATTGGGTCGGAAATAACTTTCCGAAACGTTTAGCTTGATGTACCTTGATGTAGGGGGCAGATAAGCGCAGCGCATCCACCAATGTCGGCCTCGTGGTGGATGCGCTACGCTTATCCGCCCCCTACCTTGAAATCAGCCTCGTGGTGGATGCGCTGGCGCTTATCCACCCTACAAAATACTTCTCTGAATTTCGATAGGTTGTGCCCGTTTTTGGTATACCCTACTTTGAAATCAGTTTTCACCCTATCGGTCATGTAGCGGATGGCTCCCTAAGAGAAAGTTATTTTTAACCGGATCTTTAGTAGACTCGATCCGGAAAATGCCGTGGCTTTCAACACTTATGACGATCGACCGAATGCCGGGTTCGTTGTGATCGCTTACAGTGGACGCGGCCTTTTCTTGCGATCCCCCTGGCCGCTCGCGATTTAGCGGATAGCACCGGCCGCGATACCGCTGGTTGCCCGCGATATTTTGAATTCACTAATTTTTTATCGTTTGCAACCGCGCCACCGACGCCAGGTCGATCGGATTCCCGGCTCCAGTTGGCGGGTTGGCGTAATTCCGGGGACTTCAATTCCGTGGACTTCTGCATTGCCACGGCCTGGGCACGCAGGCTATTGAAGGATTCGTCGCTCAATTTCAAGCGTTGCGCCAAGACCTGAGCCTTTTGAAATTGGCCTGTGGCCAACAACACCAGAACCAAATTCGGGGCGCTGAACTCATTGTTTTCGTCGAGTTCCAAAGCGGTCATGAATTCATGACTGGCCAACTCGTACTGTTGATCGAGGAGCAATGCATAACCCATGTCGTTGCGAACCTGGACATCGGTGGGTAACTTGTCGCGGGCTTTCCCCAAATAGTCGAGCGCTTCCTTGATTTTCCCGTTCCGGCCACTGATCAAGCCGAGACCATGGTAACCATCGCCAGCCGCGCAACCTTGAATCAATTGCTGGTAAAGAACCGCGGCCAGATCGGTTCTGCCGATTCTCCTCAGGATTTCGGCCCGCAAATAGGTCTCCTGACTCGAATGAACCCGGGTTGCATCGAGATGCGCCAAAGACGCGTGCAACTTACCGCCATCCATCATGCGGCGAATCATTTGCAACTTGACCTGATCCTCGGGCTTTTCGGGCGTGGCGCACTTCGGGGAATCGGCGGATTCAATATTATTCGCCGACTCGGTGGAAGTCACAGAACGCAGTTCCAGTGCGCAACCCGTCAGCAGCACGACCAGCAAACACCCGCCAATCGATTTGAATTTACCCACTAACATTTAACAACGCCTTGGCAAGCGCGAGAAAACCTGGACCGGCCAAAAAAATCAGCAGCGCGGGAAACAGAAAAAGCATCATGACGACTGTCATTTTCGCCGACAGCTTGCTCACATACTCACGCAATGCGGATTGTTGACGTTCGTCGATCAGGCGCGCGAATGCAAGCAGCGAATCACGCACATTACCTCCATGCTGCGTAACTTGTTTCAGGATGGCGGCCGTATCGGTGAGATCCGGAACGTCCAGTGGAGCAGCCATTTCGATCAAGGCATCGGCGCGATCGTGGCCGGTGTTGATGCGTTTCAATACCCCTTTGAGTTCCTGTGATAAATTCGGCATGAGTGCTTCAGTCTCCGAATGCAAAACATAGATCGCGTGTTCAGTTGAAAGACCCGCGTCGAACAGCATGCGCAACATATGGATCATGGTTGGGACTTCCCTGGCAATGGCCTTGCGCCGCGCGGCGGCGTAATGGCGCAGAACGTAGCGCGGAAGTATAAAACCGATCGTAAACGCTATGAAAAACCAGGCAGCCGCTTGCATTCCAACGATCTTCGCGTAAAACAGGTAAACCCCGACCCCCGCCACGGCAATGAGTGGGCTAAGCCACGCAAAAAGATAAAACAGGGTTTTTTGGATGCCGAAATTCCAGCCGGCCTGGCGAATCTGCGGGGCGGTCTCCTGTTCATCCGATGTCGTCATCCAGCGAAGAAACATACTCTCCGCAGCTTTACGCTCCATGGCCTCGAGAAGTCGTCTTTTCCGCGCGACTCCTTGACCCATGCCTTTCTCCAGCAGATTTTGAAAGCGGACCTGGGTAGAACGCCCTGATCCTTTCCCTGCCAAGGACAAGACCAGCAACGTCAAGCCAAACAGCACAAAGCTCGAAGCGACATAAACATAATGAGACAGTAACATATGAAGGCACTCTTAGAACCTATTCAAGATCTCGCTGAAGGGCGCATTGCGGCGTTAAAATCAAACTCAAAATGCTCACATACTTCGTGTATGCTGCGCTTTTCCGTTCGATTTTGCCTTGCACTACATCCCTTGATCGATATCTTGAACAGGTTCTCAGGCAACCATGGTCTCGATTAATTGGTCCTCGAGTTCGATACGAGCCGCGAGAACTTCTCCGAGACGCGACAGATCGAGCGACAGGGAGGCCATAATCGCGTCGCCGGTCAGTTTCTCATATTTGTCATTGAATTGAATCGCGGAATCGGTGGCTTTGGCGATGCGCGAATAAATTTCCTCGGCCTTTTGAATGACCTTGCCGCGGCGTTCGTTACCGTCGGTGATCCGCTGATAGATTCCGAAATGACCCAGCGAAATGTAGTCGACCAGCACCTGACAGAATTCCTGGACCAGGGTTTCAACGGGTTTGTCCGGCGTAAAGGGTTCGAGGCCTGCGACCGTACAGTAAAGCGACCAGACTTGCTGGCGTTCCCTAAGAAGCTCCTGGATCATCGACTGGGTTTGCTGCCGGCGTTCCGATCCGGTCTGTTCTTGTTTCGACATGGCTATTCAGTTTCCAGCAACGGCTAAAGGAACATACTTTAGAAGAATTTGTTGTGAACGACAACGTCGGCATGCCTTCGACTCTTAGTTTCTTTGATTATCCGTTCATTTATCCTTGACCCGCTGAAAAATGAAACGGTCTCGGTTGTGATTCCAACCTGCAACCATTTGGTCGAATTGGGTCGTGCTTTGCATTCCGTACTCCGAAATGGCGGCCACGGGGACCAGCGGTCGGCGTGCGCAATGCTTGTCCGAAAGGCCGGGATTATCAGCCAGGGCGCGCGGAAGAGGAAGCGGATGAAAGATATCCTGAGATACGAAGCGCTATGTGTACGCTACGGATCGTATGCATAGGACGATTCCACACCAAACCATCGTTCACTTCATGGTCGCGTTGCCCTGTGAAGCGCAGCCCTTGATCGAGCGCTATCGTCTGTCCCGATTGATGGACGAGGCAGTTTTTGCGATCTACCGGAACGATTCGATAACTTTGACCGTGAGCGGGGTCGGGAAAACAGCGATGGCGGCCGGGGCGGCCTACACGCACGCCATTTTCGGCAAGCCGAGAACCGCCTGCTGGTTGAATGTCGGGGTGGCCGGCCATCCGGATTTTCCGCTCGGACAGGCCTGTCTCGCGCATAAAATCACCGACCGGGACTGTGGACGAAGCTGGTATCCGCCCTTGCTCATGACACCGCCCTGTTGTACGGAGTCGCTGGTTACCGGGTCGCGTCCGGAAACGGCATACGTCGAGAAGGCCCTTTACGACATGGAGGCTTCCGGATTTTATGAAACCGCCACGCGTTTTTCGAACTCGGAACGCGTGCAGTGTTTGAAAGTGGTTTCCGATAACCGCTTCTCACCCGTGGATTCATTTCAAGCCGAGCGTGTGGCTGATCTGCTCGAACAGCAAATTGATAAGGTCGATATTTTGCTCGAACAACAACAAAAACTGGTTGTCGCTCCAGTTGAGCAGCAAGCCGCGCTGGCCGAACGATTTATCCGAAGCTGGCGCTTTTCGGTTCAGCAGACCCGGCAACTCGAATCGCTATTACAGCGTTGGATGCTGCTGGACCCGCACAATTGTCCGGAGCCGGAACAATTGACCGGATGTAAAAATGGACGTCAGGTGTTGGATTACCTGCGGGAAAAAGTCGAACAATTGCCTCTGGCGTTTCCCTAGAATTTCATACACATCGTATTCAAATTTCGGCGCTTCGGCGCCGAATTTGATGTGCGTTGGGTAACGATCAACAACAGCGCTTGACGCCGTTCCATTGATCTTCCTGCCGTTGTTTGAAAAATTCGGCTTTGCTCAGCGTTTCGCAGCCCGGGTGGTGTCCATCGTTCGTATGAGAGCGGGCATGGTATGCGAGATATCGCTCGTAGGCATCGTCTCCGCTAAGATGGCGCAGCCATCGCCACAAAAATTTTAGTCGAGTAACCATCAGTCTCTAACCCAGCTTTCAACCAGACGGCTCGGGACGTGCGGCGCTTCGGAAAGCGGCGGCACCGATTGTCCGGCCAGATGCCGGTAGCTTACCCTGAGCATGTCGAGCACGATCAGCCAGAGGAGGCCCACGAAAAACAACGTCAACCAGGCGTCGAGATGCAGATTGAAGATCAATTGCGGGGCGATTGCGGCCTTTTCGGGCGCAAGGAGGCCTGACGCGAGTCTGTCGCTCAGATCCCCGGCGGCGGCGAAGAATCCGATGCGAACATCGGTGCTCGTGATTTTCTCCCAGGCCGCGCTACTGGTGATCGTCACGAGCCAGGCCAGTGGCAAACCGGTTATCCAGGAGTGCCGTAGCTTGCCGCATTTGATCAGAATGCCCGATGCGACGCACAGCGCGATCGCCGCGAGCATTTGATTCGCGATGCCGAACAGCGGCCATAGAATATGGACTCCGCCGTTGGGGTCGATCACGCCGATGTAGAGGAAATAGCCCCAGCCCGCGACGACCAGCGCGCTGGATAAAATAACCGAAGGCATCCAGGAAGTTTGCCCGAGTCCGGGCCAGACATTGCCGAGCATGTCCTGAAGCATGAAACGTCCGACGCGTGTGCCGGCGTCGAGCGTGGTCAGGATGAAGATCGCCTCGAACATGATCGCGAAGTGATACCATAAAGCCAAAAGTCCGTCACCGAATGCGCTGCCGAACAGGCTGGCCATACCCACCGCGAGGGACGGTGCGCCGCCGGTGCGTGCAAACAGAGTGGCTTCGCCCATTTGCGCGGCCAATGCCTGCATCTGTTCCACGCCGACCGGAAAACCCCAGGCTGAAATTTTGGCGACGGCCATCGAGGCTTCGGAGCCCACGACACCCGCGGGACTGTTGATCGCGAAATACACGCCGGGATCGAGCACGGTAGCCGCGACCATGGCCATGATCGCCACGAACGATTCGAGCAGCATGCCGCCGTAGCCGATCATGCGGATATCGCGCTCGTTGATCAGCAGTTTTGGCGTGGTGCCCGATGCGATCAGCGAATGAAAACCCGAAATCGCACCGCAGGCGATGGTGATGAAGACAAAGGGAAACAGTTTCCCGCCGAAAATGGGTCCCGTGCCGTCGATGAAGGGCGTGAGGGCGGGCATCTTCACTTCTGGTCTCAGAATCACGATCGCGACGGCCAACAGGAAAATGGTGCCGAGCTTGATGAAAGTCGACAGGTAGTCGCGCGGCGCGAGCAGCAGCCAGACCGGTAAAATGGCGGCCGCGAAGCCGTAGGCGATCACTCCGAAGGCGAGCGCCAGCCCCTCGTGATCGAACAGACCGCGCAAGGACTCGCTGTGATCGACCCAGCCGCCTGATAATACCGACAGGAGCAGCAGGAATACACCCAGCGCGGATGCCTCCAGCACCTGGCCGGGGCGGAAACTGCGCATATACATACCGACGAGCATCGCGATCGGAATCGTCGCGGCGACCGTGGACGTGGCCCACGGGCTGTGCTTCATCGCGTTGACGACCACGAGACCGAGTACCGCAATCAGAATGATCATGATCGCGAAGGTGCCGATCAACGCCGCGCTGCCGCCCAGGGCGCCCAGTTCGTCGCGCGCCATTTGTCCGAGGCTCCTCGCATCGCGCCGGGTCGATAAGAACAGCGTGACCATGTCCTGTACGCAGCCCCCCAGCACCGCGCCGATCAATATCCACAGCGTGCCCGGCAGATATCCGAATTGCGCCGCGAGCGTCGGCCCCACCAAAGGACCGGGGCCTGCAATCGCCGCGAAATGGTGGCCGAACACGATCCATTTGTTGGTCGGCACGAAGTCGCGACCGTTCTCGAGCCTCTCGGCCGGCGTCGCGCGCGTTTCATCGAGCGCGAGCACCTTGGCGGCAACCCAGGCTGCATAAAAGCGGTAGGCGATCGCATACACGCAGACGGCGGCCGTAACGAACCACAGCGCGTTGATGGTTTCACCACGATGCAAAGCCATGCTACCAACAGCGGTAGCGCCGAGACACCCGATGAATATCCAGAGTAAATAGTTGAGCATGCTATCGATCCCGTCAAGTCATTGGATGGCTTTTTTCGCAACGTGTGATTGCCGGTTGGAAGTTCTCAATCGGCTCCATTGGTTGATCAGTAAGTGCGGTTGCATTATGCATTTTCTTAATTCTATTTTGTCCTATTTGAAACTAGCGCGTCATGCCTGCCGGGCAGCAGACATCCAGTGCCATAACCCGCCCCGGACTTTGATCCAGGGGGCAAGCTCGAAACCATCCACGGAGCCTGGATTCGAGCAATCCCCGTATCCAGTACGGGGCAGGCTCTGCCGGGATGACGATTTCGAAAAATAGAGGTAATGTAATCTGACAAAGTAGAATTAAGTTGATACCTATGGGGGTGCTGCTGCGTTATCGTACCTACCGTTGCCCGTGTTATTTCATGCTCATTCCAAACTTTTTCAATTACCCTTAACGCTCATATCCAGTTTTAGTTCCTTGGCAGTTTGAGCCTTAAGCATTTCAATTAAATCGGTCGCCGCGCTCCCTGTACCGCTTGAGCTGCTACCCATTTGAATATCAGGCACCCACTTTTGCTTTTCGATGGCTTCTGCATAACGGATATGTACTGCTTTCCAGGTATCCAGCTTGGCAGTTAAAGCACCGTCAGCACTCATTACCAGGCGTTTATATTCGCCATCCCCTTCGCCGCGCAAAATTTGCTCCTGCTTGTAAGCAACCGCCGCCAGCCGTTTTTGCTCTGCTTCCAGCTTGCCTTGCTCGGCGACTAATACCGCTTGCATGGCTTTAGTCACGGCGACTTCTTTTTCTTTTTCCGCATCAACCACCGCCTGAATTTTTTCTTGCTCTTTAGTGTACTTGTCTACCATGACATTCTTTTTACCTTGTTCTTCAGCCGTTAATGCCTCTTGACGCGCCCGTTCCGCATCGGCTTTGGCAGTAATAATGCCCATTGTGGCTTCACGTTTACGCGAAATTTGTTCCAGCGTTTTTTTCTCAAAATCCCAGTCGGTAATTTGAAAGCCATTAACTTTGATGCCATACATTTTAAAATCGCTGGCGTGTTGTATGGGTATGCCATCTGTACCGTATTTGATAACGGGAATATTCCGGGGCAAATGCTCGTTAGTGGCTTCTTGCTTTTCCATTACAGACTTTAATTCGGTAAAGAATTTGCCGGATGCCACTTGCTGCTCAGCCCATTGGGTGAAGATACCGCGTTTTTCTGCGTAGGCTTCTTCGGATGTCATCAAACCGGCAGTGAGGTTCATCGACTCTTCAGTGATTGTTCTGATCAGTTTTTCCGCGACGGCGTATCGGTCACGAAAATCCTTGTGCAAACGAATCATGGTTTCCTCATCATTCGGTAACGCAAAACGCGCTTTGCCAAATACCGTACCTGTACCACCATCCTGGTAGCGAACCGCAACACCGTCCGCGACCAAGCTGTTTTCATTGTTTTTGCCCGCCGAACCCGGTTTGTCGAAGTCATAGGTGTACACATCCCAATAGATACCGGTACTACCAAAACCCTTGAAATAAATACCTGGCGAGAATTTAACCACTAAGGTTCCCGTTGGAAACTGGATAACTGTTCTCTCGCCCGCATCGTTAACGCCAAAATTCAAGTTAATCAGCAGCAATAGCAGTATTGCTGCAGCAAAATACAACAAATATCGACCTAAAGGGTGTTGATTAAAATCGGGCAGTTTAATGCGATTCATGGCATTTGCTTCGGTGGTTGGTTGTTTCAAGCTCATGGTAGTTCCCCGATTGATGATTTGTAGTGTAT
Source organism: Methylococcales bacterium (assembly GCA_050740335.1). GTDB lineage: Bacteria > Pseudomonadota > Gammaproteobacteria > Methylococcales > UBA1147 > UBA1147. Next base: position 11,220 of record JBOICY010000398.1, read on the forward strand.
TAGGATATTCGCCTTACCGCGTTAATTTTGTGTTTGAACTGATTTGATTTTATCATAAATCAAAACGAATTATTCGTGTCACATTAAATAACCCGCGTTTAGGGGTGAAAGGCGGAATTTAGGTGCTGAAATACCAAAAATGTTTATTATGGGAAACGCTAGGATTTAATTTTTAGCCGGGAACGGGGCGGGATAACGGGATCACGATCGTTACCTCTTCCACACTACCGGACATACGGTTTTCCGCATCCGGCGCTTGAATCCAACCGCTTACGCCGTTGCAAGGCGCACCCAACAACGAAGCGGAGCGTGCCCTCCGGCACTGGGCCATCCTGCGCAAAATATCCTATGGCACACGTACCCAAGATGGCTCGCGGGTCTTTGCTGCCTCTTGATCAGCGTCATCGAAACCGGCCGGAAACGACGGCAATTACCCTGGGTTTATTTAGCCGCCGTCATCCACAGCAACCGCGCCGGACTTGCTGTTCCAAAGCTGCCAGTTGCTAAGGGGTCTGAATAATTACGCAATTGGAGCTCGAACAAAAGAAGTTGTATGTCGAATTTGCCAGATACGGTTTTGCCGGAACTCTGGCAGCTTCAATTATCGGCTTGCTGTCGGTGGTTGGTCTGGCAGCGCTGAACGCATTCACAGACGCCAAAATCGAAACTTGGGGCATAGTCGCCGTTGCATCGATCGTCTTGCTCGGAGCGGTTGCATTCGGCTTCTTCTCGTTGTGGGAACTACCTAAGATCGCGGGACAGTTCAGCAAGACGAAAACCGGAATTTCTGTTGGCCCTGGTAACCGAGACAACTGATGCTCCCATCAGCATCACAAAGTCGCCTGACCGGTCATGAGCGAAGTTCCGTTCGCCCCCGATCATGAAAGCTGGTGCACTTCGTTGTCGAAGTGGTAGGGAGACCGCGGGCGAGAGATCGTTTTAACGTTTAGTAGTTTTGACTCCGTAGCCTAACCCGATCCTGTCCGGTCCTTTCGTACCCCCAATTGTCCCGCAGAGGACGCTTAGGTCGAAGGGCAATCTGTATTGGTCTTGAGCCAATGCAAGAATTCAGGCCCGGCACCTCCAAGGTCTGCCATTTCGATCCACCGACTCTCGGGAGAACACTTATGCAAGCTCGTTATCGATGGATTGCCGGCAGGCAGACGTTCATCGCATGCTTTATGTCATTAGC
>JBOICY010000399.1:0-3165 GCA_050740335.1 Methylococcales bacterium
ATTATTCAGATAATTGGCGTTGGAACTGACAGGCGTATAGGTTTCCGCGCGCGGAGAAGCGGCTTCGCCGCGCGCGGAAACCTATACGTCGGTTAGTTCCAACGCCAATTATCTGAATAATCCGAAACCGGTTTATCCTCCCATCGCGCGCCGCAGGTATTGGGAGGGATTGGTGTTATTGCGAGTATTCGTAACCGCGCAAGGGCATTGCGGCAAGGTCTCGGTAAACCGGAGCAGCGGCCATGAGGTACTCGATGAAGCCACGCTGGAGGCGGTCAGTCGATGGCGTTTCGTTCCGTCCAAGCGCGGCGAACTTGCGCAGGCCAGTTGGGTGACCGTGCCGATCGAATTCGAATTGAGATAAATGAGTAAGGTGCGCGGTGCGCACCCGACAAATAGGGGAAATTGCTTTGGAAATGTCAGAAACCAGTATCGTCATGGCTACGCTTTACGTGTTGGGTGGATTTTCCATACTGACCTGGAGCGTGATTCTGCTGAAGACCGGCGAAGTCGTGCTCAGCGATGTCCGCAACCATTTTTTTGTCAGGCACTTAAAAAACGGTAAAAAGCCGGCGTCCAATGACCCGGCGGACATCCGGGCGCCGGCCGCACGGGTGTGGCAGGCCGGCCAGGCAAAGCTCATGAAAGCCGGGGATCTCGCCAATTTGAATTCCAGCCGGCACGAAGCCTGGTACGAACTGACCGAACGCGCGATGCGCCAGCAGATCCAGAAGGAAAAGACCCTCCTGGATTCCGGTCTCGGATGGCTGGCCAGCATCGGCAGCACCGCGCCCTTCATCGGGTTGTTCGGGACCGTCTGGGGCATCCTGCACGCGCTCAAGGATATCAGTGCCCAAGGGTCGGCCAGCCTCCAAGTGGTGGCGGGGCCGATCGGAGAAGCGCTGATCGCGACAGCGGTCGGCATCGGTGTCGCGATACCCGCGGTGATCGCTTACAACTGTTTTCTGAAACAAAGCCGCCGGATCGTCGCGATCCTGGAGCATGTCGCGAGCGACTTCCTGCACTCCACGATCGAAAACCATTTAACCCGGAGCGAGAGGATCGAACATGGCCAGCCAGTTACCGAATGACAACGAAAGCGGAGAAATGAGCGAGATCAATGTCACGCCGCTGGTGGATGTGATGCTGGTACTGCTCGTGGTATTTATCGTGACCGCGCCGCTTCTGACTCAGGTCGTCAGAGTCAAACTGCCCGAGACCGAACAGACCGAACCCGCGCCGGACCAGGACATCACGATTCTGAGCGTCAATTCCGAAGGGCACCCTTCGATCGACGACAAACCCGTGTCGATCGAATCCTTGGAAGCGGAGTTGAAAGCGTTGACCGAACAAAACCCGGATCTCAATCTACAGCTTCAGGCGGACCGCGGCGCGCTCTTCGAATCGGTCGCCAGGGTCATGGCCATCGCTCAACGTTCCGGGATCGGCAAACTATCGTTCGTGACCCTGCAACAATGAGGCAGGCGATTTAGCGGATGTAGCGATGGCGGCGGAACGTTGCCCGTGGCCGAAACCCTTGGTTTTGCATTTCCCTTTTTCGGAGTAATTGATGAAACGACAGATACCGACCGCCACACTGATGGCGCTGGCCGCCGTGCTGGAACCCAGCGCGGGCACTCTTTCCGGCGGGCAGTGGAGTCCCGCCGACTGCGGAACCCAACCTGTTATCCCTAAGCTTGATTCAAGCAGCGTCGAAGCCTATAACGCCAGTCTCAAGGAAATCCGGGATTGGCAGCAGAAGGCGCAGGCGTATAACGATTGCATCGTCCGGGAAGCCAATGCCGACAACGCCATCATTGCCAAGGCCGCGAACGCCGAACAAGACCGCTTCCGTGCCGCGGTCGAACAGATCGGTGCCGAGGCCACGGCCGCCAAGGCCAAGCTGGACCGCCAGTAAGGCGGACAGCCGAAATGCCCCACCGCTCTAGGAGGCGCTCAATGTTTATAAGAATACGGTTCTCAACGCTCTTCGCGAAGTGGAACAGGTGCTCGCCGCCGATGAATGGCTCCGGCAACAGGAACGCGCATTACGGGAGGCCGTGGAACAGACGGATGCGAGCCAGAAACAGGCCGTGTACTCGTATCGTCATGGCTTCATCGCAATCCTCACTCTGCTGGACAGCTACCGCGGCACGCTCAACGCGCAAAGCGCGCATCTCAGCGTGAAAAGACAGTTGCTCAATAATCGTATTGATCTCTATCTGGCCTTAGGCGGAGTAATCTGAATTCATGCAACCTGGTCAGCGCGCCAAAAGCCTTAAAATCATCCTGCCGATTCTGATTCTGAGCGGCTTTATTGCCGGCTCCGCGATGCTGGTCGGCGGCAAGGCCGAAGTCGCGTCCAAGCCCGTCAAACGCGAGCCGCCAACGGTTGAGGTCATGACCGCCGAACCGCGAGCCTTGCAATTGAACGTGCATTCCCAAGGCGTGGTGTCACCGCGCACCGAAATCGATCTGGTTGCGGAAGTCGCCGGGAAAATTGTCGAGATTCATCCGGCCTTCGCCGCGGGTGGCTTTTTCGAGAAGGGCGAAACGCTGCTTCGAATCGATCCGCGTGATTACGATTTCGCGGTGGTCCGCGCCGCGGCGCAGATTGCCGAAGCACGCAAGGAACTGCTGCGTGAGCAGGCCGAAGCCGAGCAGGCCGAACGGGAATGGCAGGCGCTCGGCAGCGGCGAAGCGAGCCCCTATGCTTTGCATAAACCGCATCTGGAAGAACGCCGCGCCAAACTGGCGGCGGCCCAGGCCGGACTCGGGGACGCACAACTGAATCGCGAGCGTTGCGTGCTGCGCGCTCCGTTTGCCGGACGGATTCGCGACAGGCAGGTGGATATCGGCCAAGTTGTGACGGCTGGCGCGGCGCTGGCCAGGCTATACGGTACCGATGCGGTGGAAGTGCGCTTGCCGGTGCCGGGCGATCAGATCGAGTTCCTGAATTTGCCGCTGTACCTTAGCGGCGCTCGCGACGGCTACAGGCCGCAACCCAAAGGAACACTGAGTGCTCGCTTCGGCCGCAATAGCTATGAATGGGACGCGACCATCGTACGCGCCGAAGCGGCGGTGGACGAAAAAACCGGTATGTTTTACGTGATCGCGCGGGTGCCGGAGCCCTACAGCCATCAACAGCAAGGTCCCCCGCTTGCG
>JBOICY010000400.1:0-9265 GCA_050740335.1 Methylococcales bacterium
GCAGTGCCCGGAACCCGCAAAACAGGACGCGGCGCAGGCCCGAGGGATGCCGTCCCCCGACGCCGCTAGACGCGTGGCATACAGGAAAATAAGGAGTGGGGCAGATAAGCCATGGACGGCTCTGGGCGGACAACCGGATGGACAACCAAACAGCAGGTTGCCCACCGGTTGCCGCACAGGCCGCCCACAGCTTACCTGCCCCACGGTTTTTTTAGTTACAACAACAATTTGTTTCGAACACAAGAAATAGCTTGACAATGGGGTCCGCTTTAGATCTAAAAGCGGACAGTTTATTTGCTACAGAACCGGACATTTCTATTTGTTGCTAACACCGTAGCAAACGTTCGAACGAAAAGTGGGCGGGTGCATAACCCATCCCGCCCTTTGATGATCACTTCGTAACCTCTGTGATAACTGGCCGCCGGAACGTAGAGGGGACCAGCAAGCGCAACTCGCAGGCGGTCCGCTTGAACGAGAGGTTGACGCTTTAGAAAGCGCGTCAGAATTATTTACAGTAGAGGATGTACGGTTCCGGCACCCGCTGTCTTCACCTTTACTAGCAACCGTGGTTTAATATCCGTGGATCGGCTTGGCATTAACCGCTTTGAATCTAAAAGCATTTTCAACTACGAATATAAAGATCCTGGTTTTTTATGTTGTGAGCCAGGTCTGCGGAACCGACAAAAGGCGTACGAGCAGTGGATTCCGATCAAAAAGTTTATCGTGATCGGACAACCTTGGATCAGGAAGGTGTCAATAAATTTTACAATTGTCGATGTACCACTGACGCGAATATAAAAATCGGCTATATTTCAGAATGTTATAATTTTGGCACTATTAATGCCTCGTTAAAGACGGACTACAACAGCCACCACGGCTTAACTCGGAGAAGATTAATGAAGCTCTTAACAAAACCAACCATTGCATTTCTGGCAACATTCGTAGTTTTCAGTTTTGCGACCTCGTCCGCGCATGCGACGTTAATGTTGAGGCTGAGTTCACCAAGCCAAGCAACACAAACATTCACTGACAACGCGGGGATCGATAACTTATCTCAAACCGGAGCGCTGGGCATTTCGACCAGTATCGGGAACTTTTTTATTAACGTTTTGACCGGTTTGTCTTATCCAACTATCGGGTCGCAACAATTCCCGAATCTTGACCTGAATTCGGTCAACGTCACCAGCATTTCAGGTGGCGGTTCAATCACGCTTGAATTAACCGATACTGGTTTTACGAACTCCGGGATACTTAACCTGTTAACTACCATTGGCGGTACCACCCAGGGAAGCATATCTTGGAAAACCTACGCTGACACGAGCAACACCGCATTCGGACAAGCTACGCTGATCGCTATGGGCTCTTCGAACGGTCCCGGTGTCAATGGGTCCAATAATTTCGTGTTCAATCCAGGCGGTTCCTTTTCGCTGACCCATGTAATAACGGTTGCCCATAGTGCGCTTAAAGTTACAAGTTTCGATATCATCACTGAAGTTCCGGAACCCGCCCCGCTAGCCCTACTCAGCCTCGGACTCTTCATAATCGGCTCCTACCGATTGAAAACCCAGGTATAACTTTACTCATCGACTGAATTTGAGACGACAAAAACCACCCGGCAACGGGTGGTTTTTTTTATTTAACGCACGCCCAGTTTTGAATGCGCGTGATTCGCGACCTTGACCCTATCTGCTATCGTTATCCACCCGGTATTCGCTGACTGACTTCGTCGGCGCTGAGCTGTCGTCTCTTGTGCACGACCGCGAGGATGAATATCTGGTTCTGGTGCAGGTGATAGAGGATGCGCCAGGCGTAGGCGCTAATTTCCCGCAGGCTATCGTCATTGACCTCGGGTATGGTTTTGCCCAGATAAGGGAACTCGGCCAAGCTCTCGGTCTTTCGCACGATTTCCCGAACGACCGCCTTAGCGTTTAGCGGTGCATCCTTGGTGATGTATTCGTGAATGGCTTTGAGATCGGCACGGGCGCTGGGCGTCCAAATCACCACTGTTCAATTTCTCGCCGAATCTCCTCGCCGGGAATGTGGCGGCCTTTGTCGACGTCTTCCAAACCTAAGTGAATCTTGTTGAGCACATAGAGGCGGTAAACGATCTCTTCGAAATCCACGTTGTCGGGCAAACGCTGAATGGCTTCCAGCGCCTCCTGTTTGGCGCTTTGCGTGAGCATTTTTCTCTCCTCTTTAGCCGCTGTTGGGCGATGGTGGATTGGCTGTATGCTTGAGAATTATAGCGCTCGGAAGGCTTAGGTCGCGAGTTGCGAATTTTAAAAAATACTCGGCCTTTATCTACAATTCTTGATTCGCGATTTGACGTTATCCGCCGCAGTTCTCCATGATCGCGAAGAGGGGAGTATTTGCCATTTTTTCCGCTCATCCTTAATCTTTTGCTCCTCCAAGACGAACCTGCAATTGCCAAATCGCCCGGAATGATCTTAAATAAGCACTGTAGAGTAACGTAAACACCCATCGGATTTCAGCCTATCAGCAATGACATGAGCGCGGAACTGCCTGCGGCCCAAGAATACGAGATCGTCCCATCGACTTATGAATGGTCGGTCCGGGTATTCAGGACCCTCAAAAAGCTGCTTTCCGTAAATGTCAAACTGCATTCCGAAAAAACTGCGATCGAAGGCGGTGAAATTTTCCTGTTCAATCATTTCGCGCGTTTCGAAACCTTCATCCCACAATATCTGATCTATGAAGAAACCGGAAGCTATTGCTTTTCGGTCGCTCACAGCGAATTTTTTGCCGGGGACGATGTGCTTTCCAATTACCTGACTTCGGTCGGCGCGGTACCCCACGATCATGAAGATCTGCTGCCGATCTTGAGCAGGCAGGTCCTCAAGGGGCGCAAGATCATCATCTTTCCCGAAGGCGGCATGGTCAAAGACCGGCAGGTACTGGACCATCGGGGGGAATACAGTATTTTTTCCCGCAGTACCATGGGAAGGCGAAAACAACACACCGGCGCCGCGGTCCTCGCCCTCGGTGTGGATGCCTTAAAAAAAACCATCCGGAATGCCTATTACCAGCAGGACAAAGATCGTTTGGAACGATGGTGCGAAAAAATAGGAATCGATCATATCGGAAGCCTGCTCGAGGCCGCGCTGCGGCCCACGGTAATCGTTCCCGCGAATATTACGTTCTACCCGATCCGGATCAATGACAATCTATTACGCAAAGGCGCGGAACTGCTCAACTCCGGATTGACCCGCCGGCATTCCGAAGAATTGTTGATCGAAGGCAATATCCTGTTGAAGGATACCGATATGGACATCCGATTCGGGACTCCGATCCTCGCGGGATCGGCCTGGCGCTGGTGGGAACGCGAACTGATCGACCGGGTTTCGCCTCCTATCGACTCCATCGACCGGTTCTTCGACCTAAATACCCAAGCCGCATCCCGCGGCGAAAAGCTGCTGGCCGCGGGTATCAAACGCAACGCCCATGTTCTGCGCGACCGCTATATGGAGTATATGTATCAAGCCGTCACGGTGAATATCAGCCACCTGGCCTCATCGATCATCATGCTGCTCGTGAACCGCGGCAAAATTGAAACCAGCCGTTCGCTGTTTCACAAGGCTCTGTACCTTGCGGTCAAGGCGATACAAAAAATCCCCTCGATTCATTTACACCGGAGCCTCTTGAATCCGGATGTTTATCGTGATCTCGCGGAAGGCAGGAACAAAGGGCTCGAACAATTCCTTAATATGGCGGAATCCAGTGAACTAATCGAACGTTTGGAAAATTCCTATCGCTTTTTACCGAAGCTTGTCGAAGAACACGATTTCGATACCATCCGGATGGAAAACCTGGTCGCTGTCTATGCCAACGAAGTGGCTCCTCTGCCCGTTATCCGCACGATTTGCGACAATTCCTTGAATGAAGCCAGCCGAATCGATCCTATACGAGAGGCGGCCTTGCATTTTGACGACGAGTTGATGTCTTGGAAATGGGACCAACAAGTTTATGCCAAACCCTGTTTTGATGAAATCAACCAGCTGGAAACCGCCACGGAAGACTCCCGGCCGTTCTTCTTCCTACCGAAACCAAACACGGGAGCCGGCGTTATTCTGGTCCATGGTCTCCTCGCCTCCCCCGCCGAAGTCCGTTCCTTCGGAGAACGCCTGCTCGGACAAGGATATGTGGTCATCGGCGTGCGCCTCAAAGGTCACGGCACTTCTCCCAGGGATCTCAGGGAGAGACAATGGGAAGACTGGTACGACTCGGTTCTCAGGGCTTATTCGATCCTGCAGCAATACGCGGACCAGATCCATATCGTGGGTTTTTCCACGGGCGGGGCGCTCGCGCTCCGGCTCGCTTCCGATCAGCCCGATTCCTTGACGGGCGTGTCGGCGATTTCGGTACCGATCAAATTTCGCGATCCGAAAATGATGTTCGTTCCATTGGTCCACGGCACCAATAAACTGGTCCGTTGGATATCGAGCTATGAAGGGGTCAAACCATTCCTGCAAAACAAGCCGGAACATCCCACTATAAACTACCAGAATATTCCGATCCGGGGATTGTATGAACTGCGCCGTCTGATCACCGAACTGGATGGCCGATTGGGCGACATTCTTTGTCCGGTCCTGTTGATTCAGGCAAATAAAGACCCTACCGTGGATCCAAAGAGCGCGGAAATCATTCTGCGTAAACTGGGCTCGCGAATCAAGGAATTGTCCAGTATCGAATCGGATCGACACGGAATCCTGATGGAAAATATCGGGCGGACCCAGGAAATCGTTTCCGCATTCATCAAACGATGCGCCAATCTGCTGCCCTATGCAAGGGCCTGTGACAACTATGATCAACAAACCGCCGAAAGCCTGCCCGGAATTTGAAATAAACAGGGATAAACCCTGGATCGAACAATATCCCGAAGGAACCCCCGTGGAAGTGGGTCCCATACCCTGGTCTTCAATTCCCGATTTTTTCGCCTCGGTGGTTCGAAACTATCCGGACCGTCCGGCGGTTGCCAATATGGGCACCCAGCTGAGTTATACCCGGCTGGACGAAATCAGCTCGCATCTGGCCAATTATCTTTCCCAGGAACTCGGACTTCCGAAAGGAAGCCGGGTCGCCATCGTGATGCCCAACCTTTTACAGCATGCGGTAGCGATTCTCGGAATTCTCAAGGCGGGAATGATCGTTGTCAACATCAACCCGCTTTATACCTCCTCGGAATTGCAGCACCAATTGAACGACTCGGGCGCCGTAGCGATCATTATCCTGGATAACTTCTGCCACGTACTGGCCTCGGTGTTGCCGGCCACTCCGGTCCAAACCGTGATCAACACATCGATCGGGGATCTCTTGACTTTTCCGAAGTCATTGGCCGTCAACTTTGCGGTCAAATATATCAAAAAATTGGTCCCTAAATATCGCATCCAGAATACTGTTCCATTGAAATCGGCGCTCGCGATGGGCGGCAAGACGCGATACCATCCACCCGAAACCGGTCTCGATGAACCCGCGGTGCTGCAATATACCGGGGGCACCACGGGAGTCTGCAAAGGCGCGGTTCTGAGCCATCGGAATCTGCTGACCAATATGCGGCAAGCGACCCTGTGGGTCAGTCATGGAGCCCGCCCGGGCAAAGAAATCGTCCCGGGACGCGAAATCGTGGTCAATGCCCTGCCTCTGTATCATATCTTCTCGCTGACCGCGAGTTTTTTGACCTTCATCAATCTCGGCAGCCTGAATTATCTGATTACCAATCCGCGCGATTTACCGGCCTTTGTCAAAGAACTCAAGCGCGTCCCCTTCACCTGCATACCGGGTGTCAATACCCTGTTCAACCGGTTATTGAATACCCCGGAATTCAAAGATCTTGATTTTTCAACGCTTAAACTCAGCGTGGGCGGAGGAATGGCGATTCAACAATCGGTCGCCGAAGGCTGGAAAGCCTTGACCGGATGCACCCTGATCGAAGGCTACGGACTCACGGAAACGTCACCCGTGGTTTGTGTCAACCCTCTGAACCTGAAAAATTTCAACGGCAGCATCGGGCTGCCCCTTCCATCGACCGAATGCAGCATCCATGATGACGAGGGCCTGGAACTTCCCTCGGGCGAAATCGGCGAGTTATGGGTCCGAGGCCCGCAGGTCATGCAAGGTTACTGGAACCGGCCCGACGAAACCGCAAAAGTGCTGACCCCTGACGGTTGGTTGAAGACCGGCGATATTGCCCGAATCGACGACGAGGGCTATGTCTACCTGGTCGACCGCAAGAAAGACATGATCATCGTTTCCGGTTTCAATGTCTTTCCGAATGACATCGAGGTGGTCATCTGCAACCATCCGGACGTTCTGGAGTGCGGCGTGATCGGTATGGAAGATGAGGTGTGCGGCGAAGTCGTCAGGGCATTCGTGGTGAGACGAAATCCCGAATTGAATGAACAGCAATTGATCCACTACTGCCGGGAATGGCTGACTCCATACAAGGTCCCGAAATCGATCATTTTCGTGCCCGATCTTCCGAAATCCGATATCGGTAAAGTATTGCGCAGGAAGCTTCGGGAACTCGTAAACTGAGAGTGAATCATTGAAGTAACGGCCGGTTTGGCAACCGGGGCGCGGTTTTCGGAAAAGGGAATCGATTCGATTCCACAATTTCCGGGGGTCCTCTATCGAAACGGAGAAAGCTTCATGAAGCAGGCTCTTCGGAAAGCAGCGGTGATCGGCGCCGGGGTCATGGGCGCAAAAATAGCGGCGCACATCGCGAATGCCGGGATCCAGGTCTATCTATTGGATGTCGTCCCCCAAGGCGCGGAAGATCGTGACACCCTCGCCAGGTCGGCGATCGATCGCCTGTTGCAATTGTCGTCTTTTCCGGCCTTTACCCACCCGGACAATGCCAAACGCGTGATCCCCGGCAACGTGGAAGACCACCTGGCCCGGCTGAAGGATGTCGACTGGATCGTCGAAGCCATTGTCGAACGGCTCGACGTCAAGCAGGCGCTTTATAGGAATATCGAAGAAATCAGAAATCCGGACTGTATCGTTTCGTCGAATACCTCGACCATTCCTCTTGGTGACCTGAGTCGTGACATGCCGGAAGGCTTTGCCAGAAATTTTCTGATCACCCATTTCTTCAATCCTCCGCGTACCATGCGCCTGCTCGAAATCATCAGCGGGCCCATGACCCGCGCCGAAGTCGTCGGAACTATAAGGGATTTCATCGACCAGGGTCTCGGGAAGTGCATCGTCGAGTGCAGTGACACCCCGGGATTCATCTGCAACCGGATCGGAGTATTCTGGCTCCAGTGCGCTTTGCACGAAGCGATCCGATTGAACCTGAGCATCGAAGACGTCGATGTGGCATTGAGCAAAGCGCTTGGCAACCCCAAGACCGGAATATTCGGCCTCTTCGATCTGATCGGCCTCGATTTGATGCCGCATATCATCGACAGCCTGAAGACCGGACTTCCAGACAGCGACCCCTTTCAGGCTTATAGCAACGTTCCAGGTGTCTATCACAGCCTGCTGGATCGAGGCCATCTCGGCCGTAAGACCGGAGCCGGTTTCTACCGCATTCACCGCGTGAATGGAAAAAAGACCAGCGAATCCATCGATCTTGCGAGCGGTGAATATCGTGCGACCAAAAAGGCCTTACTGGAACTACCCGATCCATCCGGAAAAGCATCGCTTCGAGCCCTGCTGGATTTGCCATCCGACCTCGGTCGATTTGCCTGGAAGCTCGTTTCGGAAACCTTGAACTATTCGGCCGGGCTGGTTCCGGAGATTGCCCGCAACCTCGCGGACATCGACCGCGCGATGCGCCTGGGTTTCAATTGGAATGCCGGACCTTTTGAAATGATGGACCGGGTCGGCATCGACTATCTGGAAACACGAATTCGACGGGACGGAAAAGACCTCAACGGATTGCTCAAGGTAAAAAGTCCGATGTACCGGACGGATCGCGGAATACTCAAACATAAAAATCCGAATGGCGAATTCAGCCCGGTACCGCCATTGCCCGGAGTGTTGTCACTCCAGGATTTCAAACGCCGCGCCAAGCCTTTACTCGATAATCCCGGTGCGAGCCTCTGGAATATCGGCGACGCAGTGGTGTGTTTCGAGTTTCACACGCCGATGAATGCGCTGAACACAGAAGTCCTCGATCTCCTGCAACGCAGCATCGACCTGGCCGCCGACAAATTCAGGGCGCTGGTGATTTATAACGAGGGTCCGCATTTTTCATCGGGCGCTAACCTCAAGGATTTGCTCGCGCATATCGAAGCCCAGAACTGGACCGCGATCGAAACGATTATCCGCACCGGCCAACGCGTTTTTCAGGCATTGAAAGTTGCACCCTTGCCCGTAGTTGGTGCACCCTCCGGCTTCGCGCTGGGCGGAGGCGCGGAAATTCTGCTGCATTGCCGTGCGATCCAGGCTCATATCGAATTGCAGATGGGACTCGTCGAAACCGGTGTCGGCCTGATACCGGGTTGGGGAGGATGCAAGGAAATCCTGCTTAGAAATTACGCCTCGCGCGAATCGTCGGACGATGACGCGACCCCGGCCGCCAGAACCTTTGCGCTGATCGCCAATCGCCGCGTTTCGGGGTCTGCCCAGATCGCAAGAGACCTGAATTTTCTGCGCCCCAGCGATTCGATCACCATGAACCGGGACCGTCTCCTGTCCGATGCGAAAACCAAGGCACTGCAAATTGCCCGGCACTATTCGGCGCCAAAACAGGCGGCCGCCGGAATCCACACGCCGCCGATCGAGGACTGGTTTCCTGGCGCGATCGACGAAATCGGTACCGGCCATCCGGTTTCCGATTACGAACGAAGTGTCCTGGAACGGTTGGCCAGCGTTCTTTCGGCCGGCCGGAACGGAACAGAGGTCGATGAAAGGACATTACTGGAGCGGGAACTCGAAAATTTCCTGTTTCTCGTACGCCAACCCAAAACCCGGGAGCGCATTGAATTCCTATTGAAAACGGGAAGGCCGCTCGACAATTAGATTCAGGTACTCAGAACCCTTAGCAATATTGAATCCTGCGAATTTTCTCGGCTTGCGGCAATCGATAGAAATGCCGGATGTCATCGATCATGAGCTGATTTCGTTTCTTGCGCAAATACCGGTGTTCGAGCTGCATGCAGTATTTTCCGGCGTAAAAATTGGCATCCTTGTAGCGTGTAAGCGACTGGGCGTCCAGGCTCTCGTCAAAGCGCACCCGATGAAACAGATTTTCCCGGATCTGGCGGGAAAACCAACGTTTTTCCTGGCGCTTCATCAG
>JBOICY010000401.1:0-5202 GCA_050740335.1 Methylococcales bacterium
ATATTGCCCGCTCCGAGGGCCCTGCCGCGGATCATTCGCCTGCCGGAGGCCGAGACCGGAAGCGGCCCTCACGATTTCGTGTTTCTGTCGTCCATTATCCATGCCTTTGTCGACGAATTGTTCGAGGGCGTCAAGATCCAGGGGTGCTATCAGTTCCGTCTGACCCGGAACAGCGATCTGTTTGTTCACGAGGAAGAGGTCGAAGACCTGCTGCGCGCCGTCGAAGGCGAACTCGCGATGCGCAATTACGGCGACGAGGTCCGGCTTGAAATCGCCGATAATTGTCCCGATCGGATCGCCGATTTTCTGCTCACCCAATTCGGAATGACCCGCGACCGGCTCTATATCGTCGACGGGCCGGTCAACCTGAACCGGCTTGGAGAAATCTACGATCTGATCGACCGGCCCGACCTGAAGTTCGTTCCGTTTACACCGCGTGTGCCGGAAACGCTGCAAGGCCAGATCGACTGGTTCCGGGAAATCCGCAGGCAACCCATTCTGCTTCATCATCCCTTCGAATCCTTCGCGCCGGTGGTCGAATTTCTACGCCAGGCGGCCGATGATCCCGATGTGCTCGCGATCAAACAGACGCTTTATCGGACCGGACCCAAATCGCCGATCGTCGACGCGCTGGTCAGTGCTTCGCGCGCCGGCAAGGAAGTCACGGTCGTGATCGAACTCAGGGCTCGTTTCGACGAAAAGGACAATATTTCACTCGCGACCCGCTTGCAGGAAGCCGCGGTCCATGTCGTCTATGGCGTAGTCGGCTATAAAACGCACGCGAAAATGATGCTGATTCTGCGCCGCGAAGGCCGTAAATTGCGGAGTTACGCGCACTTGGGAACCGGGAATTACCATCCGAACACGGCCCGCTTGTATACCGATTATGGCTTGCTGACCTGCTACACCGATCTGGTCGAGGATGTGCAGAGGGTGTTCGTTCAATTGACCAGCCTGGGTAAATTGAGCCGGCTGAAAAAGTTGCTGCAGTCGCCCTTTACGCTGCATGAAGCCCTGTTGAATAAAATCGAACGGGAAATCGAAAACAAAAACCAGGGAAACCCGGCGCGGATCATTTTCAAGATCAATTCGCTGGTTGAAGCGAAGGCCATGGAAGCCTTGTTCCGGGCATCGATCGTCGGTGTGGACATCAAGCTGATCGTGCGCGGAATCTGTTGCCTCAGGCCGGGTATTCCTGGAATTTCCGAAAATATCGAAGTTTGCTCGATTATCGGACGATTCCTCGAACATGCCCGGATTTACTATTTTGAAAACGGCGGCGAAGCGGAAATTTTTGCTTCCAGCGCCGATCTCATGAATCGCAATATGTTCAGCCGCGTGGAAGTCGCGTTCCCGATCGAACATAAAAAGCACCGCGAACGGATTATCCGGGATCTGGAATTCGATCTCGCCGATAACCGGCAGTCCTGGATCCTGCGCCCCGACGGAACCTATCACCAGATGAACCCCGGAGAAGAGCCCGCTTTCGAGGCTCAAACGGCTCTGATCGCGATCGAATAGTCCTGTAGCCTCGGTTGAGGAACGAAACCCGGGGCGCTGGCCGGCCAATGGCCTCGAAATACACATTTTTTTCAACAGGTCCTGAAAAAATATTCAGGTGACATCAAAATAGATCATTTTATATAGTTGACATTAGGCAAGAATTCATCGAAATTCAGAGGAAGGATTTAGAAAAATAAAGTGGTGCGGCCCGGATACCGGTGTAACATTTCACATTTTCCGCCGTTACAGATTCGCTGTTTTGAAGTGTAGGAACAGGTAGTTTAAATTTCAGGCTCTATTTCATTAAACTTTCGGTGTCGAACAATGAAACATTTGCATGAGATCTGTCGGCTGTTAATGATCGTTTTGTTCATCGGCTTGGCGATCAGTCCCTTTTACTTAAGAAAACACGTTTTACGCTGGCTGCCCGGACGCGTCCCCGCTAAACCGGAATCGATCCGGAGTTAGTCTGCTCCTGATTGGAGCGGGAGGCGACAGGGATTGCCGCCCGGATCGATCGGTTTCGAATTTTCAAGGGGGTACCCGTGAAACCTTGGATGTGCACCGGGAGGAGGATGCAATGAAATGGCTGACTATGGGAATCCTTGTGGTCCTGGGAATCGTTGTGACGGTGATGGGTGGTTATTTGTACAGTCTGCAATCGCAGATCGACGAACTCCATCTGTTGTTGCCCTTGGATCAGGGAAATGCATTGGGAGGCGATGCCAAACCGTCTTCCGATCTCGCGAATGAGGCGGTGATCGAAAATATCAACGCGCGGATCGACAATCTTGCCGATACGCTCGAGCTGATCGCAAACGCGAACCAGCGCGACGAAAAAAGGGCGAACGGCGAAACGCAAATCCCGCCCGCTTCCGAATCGTCACCGGCGGACAAGGGCGGCGCCGAGAATCGAGTCGCCTCGGTATTGGCCGGTCGAGCGGAGATCAGCGAAATCAATCGTAGAATCGATCGCTTGGATCAATCCTTCGAGGAAATCAGCCGGACCATCCATCAACGACCATCGGCGATCAAGGATCTCGATGAACCGGACAAACCCAAGGCCCCCGTGAAAGAACTGGGCAAGGAGCTGGTCCAGTCCGAGCCTGTCGCCGCGAACCAAGCCAAAGAGAGTGCCGGAACCGTTGCGCCACGCGTCAAAGAACCGGTCCCCAAAAAGCTGCTCGAACCGGTCCCGGCTCCGTCCAAGCCCGCGGTTTCTGAAAAAGCCCGGGCGCAAGGAGAATGGTCGGTGAATCTGATGTCTTTGACCGAGATGGCAGTCGCGAAAAAGGAACAGGAAACGATGCGCAAAAAGGGCGTTGCCACGGAAATCCAACCCACCAAGATTTCCGGAAGGACCTGGTACCGCCTCCGGGTAAGCGGGTTTAAAACCAAACCAGAGGCTCAAAAATTCGCGGATTCCGTTAAAAAGAAGCTCGGACTGGCCAGCACCTGGGTGACTCGGTGACCCGCGCTCGATCAAATCGAGGGTTGCTTCATTGGATCTTCTGGCAAGCGAAACGCAACTGGAACGGCTGATCTCCCTGGTCAGGCAGCGAATTACCGGGCGCCAGGCCGACCTCATCGCGGCCTTTGCCGGGCGCTATTTTCATTACGTTGCGGCGGAAGAGTTCGAATCGAAGCCGATCGATGATCTATACGGTGCGGCCCTGTCGCACTGGAATTTCGGTTACTCGAGAAAGCCCGGCGAAACACTGGTCCGGGTCATCAATCCGGCTATCGAGGAGCACGGCTGGCAGTCGGAGCACACGGTCGTCGAAGTAGTCGTCGACGATATGACCTTTCTGGTTCAGACACTCATGATGGAGGTCAACCGCCATCACCTGACCAACCACCTGGTGATTCATCCCGTGGTTCCGGTGATCCGCTCGGCGGCCGGAACGATTACCGGCCTTGGAACGGAATGCGGAAAATCAGAGTCCCGGCCGGAAGGCTTCGTCCATATCGAGGTGGACCGGCATAGCGACCCTCGGGTTCTCGAAGACCTGAAACAGGGACTGGAGCGGGTGTTGCGGGATCTGCGTGCCGCGACCGAGGACTGGCAGTCGATCCAGGAACGGGTCCGGCTTGCAATGGATCGGCTCCAGACCGATCATCCGGAATCGATCGGACAGCAGGTGGAAGAGTCGGTTTCTTTTCTGAACTGGCTTCTGGATGAGCACTTCGTGTTCCTCGGCTGCAGGGAGTACACCCTGGTCGATCACGGACCGCAACGCGGCGTTCAGCCGGTCGTGCGGAGCGGGCTCGGCGTATTGCGGGACTCGATCGCGCGAGTGCCGGAATCCGGCGTGATAGCCCTTTCGGACGATGCCTGGAAAATTCTTAACGAAGTCCATCCATTGCTGGTAACCAAGGCGACCACCCGGGCGACGATCCACCGGCCGGTATTCATGGATTATATCGGCGTCCGGCGTTTTGATCGGCACGGAACGGTAATCGGCGAAACGCGTTTTCTGGGTCTTTATGACTCGGCCGCCTACAGTGCTAGTCTCGAAGAGATTCCCCTGCTGGTCAGAAAGGTCCGCAAGATTTTCGAGCGCTCGGGATTCAGGCCCGGGAGCCATTCGGGCCGGGGGCTCATGCATGTGCTCGAGGATCTGCCGCGCGATGAGTTGTACCACTCGGATGAAGAAACCTTATATTGGTTGGCGATGGGAATCCTGCAACTCGAGGAGCGGCAGCGGGGCAGAATTTTTGCGCGTCAGGATGTCTACGGGCAATATGTGTCGGTGTTGGTGTTCGTACCCAGGGAACGGTTTCACACCGATCTCAGGAAAGAGATCCAGTCGATATTGATCGATGCCTTCGAAGGTAAAAGTTCGGAATTCAAAGTGCAACTGTCCGAATCGATTCTCGCGCGCATCCATTTCATTATCCACACCGGTCAATGCTGCCGCCTTTCCTATGATCTGAAGCAGATCGAACAGAAAGTCATCGATTGCTTGTATGACTGGAAAGACGAATTCAAAGCTAATCTCCAGGCCCATTTCGGCGAGGAACGCGGGAATATTCTGTTCAATCGCTACGCGGACGGGGTGAGCGCGGCTTATCGTGAAGGCTTCAGTCCCAGGATCGCGGTATTGGATGTCTCTCACCTGGAGAAGCTCGACGAGACCGGTTTGCAGCTTCGCTTATACCGCCCGCTGGAAATCCAGGGCAACCGGCTTCGATTCAAGTTGTACCACAGAGGCGAGCCGGTCGCGCTGTCCAGCATTTTACCGATGCTCGAGAATATGGGCGTGCGCGTGCTGGACGAAAAACCTTACGCATTGAAGCGTCAGGATAGCGGAGAAGATGTCTGGGTCCATGACTACGGATTGGTTTACGGCGGCCAGAATACCGTTGATGTCGAAGTGCTGAAAAAGAAATTCCAGGAGACCTTCGAACAGATCTGGAGGGGGAAGGTTGAAAACGACGGTTTCAATCGTCTGGTACTCTTCGCCCAGCTCGAATGGAGGCACCTCAATATCTTGCGCGCGCTGTATTTCTACCTGCGCCAGACCGGTCTGGCCTTCAGCCGGGCCTATGTCGAAGATACTTTGGTCAACAACCCGGTCGTCGCGATCCTGCTGGTCGAATATTTTGAGGCCCGCTTCGATCCGGAATTCGAATCGCGCGAGGAGACTCTGGGCCGCCTGGAGAAACTGGTCCTGTGTCAGATCGACGAAGTTGCAT
>JBOICY010000402.1:0-4192 GCA_050740335.1 Methylococcales bacterium
GGTGTGACGTGGGAAATCATCGTCGTAGACAACAACTCGACGGACGCCACAGGCGATGTCGTCGAGGGATTCATTCGCACGGCGATTCTGCCGTTATGGTATTGCTACGAGGAGAAGCAGGGCGCCGCGTATGCCAGAAATCGAGGTGTGCATGCCGCGCGGGGCAAGATCCTTGGCTTTGTCGATGATGACGAAACATTGAATTCTGAATGGTTAGCCGCAGTTAACGCCGCGTTTGACCGCTATGGGTGCGCGGGCGTAGGAGGACGTGTTCTGCCGCGATGGATGAACCCGCCGCCGGCTTGGTATACAACGGAGGGGCGCTATCGGATTATTGGACCGATACAGGACCATGATTTAGGTGACGTGATCAAGGAATACACGATTGATTCGCCCATGCCGTTGGGAGGAAACCTCGCCGTTCGGCGAGAGTGCTTTGATAAATATGGCCCCTTCCGTACCGACCTGGGGCCCGTTCGGAATGAGGAGTATGCGATGGGTGAGGATACGGAGTTTTGCCTTCGGCTACTCCAAAGAGGTGAACGCCTTGTTTATATTCCCACTGCGGTGACGTTTAACCTCGTGCATCCGGAGCGTTTGAGCAAGAAGTTTTGCCGAAGCTTTTACTTCCGGCTTGGTCGATCTGTGGCTCTGCTGAGGGGCCTGGGCACAGGCAGTCCAAGGATTATCGGCGTCCCGCGCCATCTATTCCGTAGCTTGGCCAAGCTTGCGGCGGCCTGGGCTGGCTCGGTCCTTCGGGGAAACGGCCCAGCCCGACTCTATTTCGGCTTTCAACTCGCTTATGTGGCAGGAGAAGTTTATCATCATTTATACATGCGTTCCAGAAGGGGGGCTAGGGAGGATAGCGCGGCTTACCCATTTTCTACACGACGCAATTGAGAGCAAAAAGGCGATGGGACGACGATGAAAAAAGTCACAGTAATTGTGCCGGCTTACAATGCAGCTCAATATGTCTCTGCCGCCATTGACAGCGTACTAGGCCAGACCTACAAAAACATCGAGGTGATCGTGGTGGATGACGGTTCAACCGATCAGACGGAAGAAGTGGTCCGTCGCTACGGTCATCAAGTCCGCTATATCCGGCAGGACAACGGCGGGCCTTCAAAAGCCCGAAATACCGGTATTCGTGCGGCAGACTCGAAGTTGCTTGCCATCTTGGATGCGGATGACGTGTGGTTACCTGAGAAGATTCTGGCACAGGTAGATCTGCTGGAAGAAAACCCGGACTTGGACCTGGTCTTCTGTGACGCCGAACTGATCGATGAGGATGGCAGGAGTTACGGCTCAGTATGGAAGCAGCGAGGGTGCTATGAGGCCATGGTGGCTGAATCCCGACGGCTGGCTCATCCATTTGCCACTATTATGATGATGGATTGCATTCTGCCATCGGCCGTGCTGGTGCGGCGTACCTGTCTCGACAGGGCCGGTCTCTTCGATGAGTCGTTACGCTATACGGAACATGGCGGAGTCGAAGACAAGGATCTGATGTTGCGGATTGCGCTCACATCAGAAATGGGTTGTGTCCCCCGCGTCCTCATGAAGCGATTGCGTCACGGCTATTCACACAGCCAAGTTGAGAATGTGTGCGAGTCGGTGATCTTTGTCGTCAGGCGCATGCAGCAGCTTTACCCAGAACAGTTCGTATCCGAACATATTGACACGGCACGGCTGTTGGCTCCGACCTATTACCAACTTGGTCGCTGCTACCTCGATCAAGATAAGTTGCGAGCAGCCAGGCGGGCATTCTGGGAAAGCCTGCGGCTGCGGTTATCCAGGTCGGCGCTTGGCTTCTGGGCCGTCACGCTCACGGGATTGATAACCATTCGGCTGCTCCGCCGCCTGAAAAAAATCGCAGTCGGACGCCCCGTATGTCAGACGTCAGAGTAAATCCGAGGGGGGATCGAGCAAGAATGGAGGAGGGCTGCGCCACGCTCGATATATCCGGTGCATCAGCATCGTCCGCAACTGCGCCTCGCTTCCGTTCGTTACCGCCGACGGCGGCGCCAATCAAGCTGCGAGACCAGATTGCTGCTCTGCCTGGTCTGTTTTTCCTGGATCGCGCGGCCGCAGTGATCTGGTCCGAAGGTAAGAGAATGCCACGATCGAACACACCACCGACGAAGGTGCTCTATGTCGATCATACGCCGTCCCACGGTGGTTCTGTTGAGTCTCTGGCCCGTGTGGCACAAGCTCTCGATCGCCAGAAATTCCAACCCGTGATAGTCCTGGCGCATACCATGGAAGGAAAGTCACCTTTCGCGGATACGCCGATTGAAGTCGTTCCCTACCGGCTTCCATTGTCGCATGTATTCCCGGTAGTGCATCGGGCAATTCTCCGGGTCAAGGATTGGTCAAGACTCATGGCAGCCTGCATGAGCGGTCTGTCTCTCATTGCAGATGTGTTGGTGACGGAAATCCCACGGCTTGTGCGGCTGTATCGCATTGCGCGCCGTCACCAGGTGGGCTTGGTCCATCTTAACAATACATCCTACGACCTGGCCGGGATTCTGACGGCCAAGCTTTTGGGTGTTCCCTGTGTCTGCCATCACCGCGATTTCAAAGTCGTCTCTCCTCTCTTGAAGTGGCAGGCACAGATGATCGACTGGCATATCGCCATCTCCGAGGCGATTCGCCAGGACGTATTACGGTTGGGCGTCAAGCCGGATCAGGTCAGCATCGTATTTGATTCCATTGATCCAGAAAGGCACGATCCCGATGTCGATATCAGTCATTTGATCAGGGCGTTCGAGAAGCAGCCCGGTGAAAAATTCTTCGGTATTTTTGGCAGAGTGGTAGGCTGGAAAGGGCAGGATTATTTTCTTAAAGCGGCGGCGATCGTGCTGGAAAAAGTGCCTATCAGCCGCGCCTTTATAGTTGGTGATGACACAGATGGTACGGCTGGTTATATCCATGGACTTCATGAACTGGTCGAACAATTAGGGATCGCATCCAGGGTGGTGTTTGCCGGGTTCCGGCGCGATGTGCCGATGATGATGAAGCTGATGGACGTTGTGGTTCATGCATCGATCCGACCGGAACCCTTCGGCATGGTCGTGATCGAGGCGATGGCAATGGGGCGGCCAACGGTGGCGACGGTGGGTGGAGGACCGAGTGAGATCATCCAGGATGGCGTAAACGGTGTTTTAGTGCCTCCGCAGGACGCGCAGCGACTGGCGCAGGAAATCTGCCGCCTGTTGCTAGACGAACGGCGCGCCGGGCAGATCGGTAGGCAGGCTGTGCGGAGAGCCAGGGAATTCGGAAACGATACTGTGGCTCGAACCATTGAAAATCTCTACGATGATGTATTTGCCAAATAGTCGAGTCTAGAATATTCCCAATCTGGTTGCACAAAGGGTCTTGAGATGCCGAATGATGGAGCTATGCAGAAGGGGTTTGGGCTGAAGAGCCTCGCTACTGCTCGAAGCGCGCAAACCTCAAAGTTGCCATTCCATCTGGTTATTATATACCTCGTCCTGGAGTATGGAAGGCCTCAGAGTTGGTTCAAGCCGCTTGAATATCTGCACATGCCCATGATTGTGGGAATTTGTCTTCTAATTTCACTGGCAATAAGAGGACCAATCAAACTGACACATCCTCAGACGAAACTATACATCCTTCTACTCCTTCTAATGGCCGCGCATATTCCGTTTGCCGTCAACAATTTTTGGGCATTCCAGATGACGCAGACCATGTTCATCACCTTTGTCGCATACCTTTCCATAATCCATTTCGTCGATACATTTGAGAAATTCAAGAAAATGATGGCAGCTTGGATCTGGATTCACTTGTTTTTGGGTATTAGCGGAATCCTGATGGGAGGGCGCGGCATTGGTGGCTTCATAGGGGACGAGAACGATTTTGCCCTCGTTCTGAATATGGCCATTCCCTTCGCCTTCTTTATGGGAATGGCGGTAAATACTGCCATAGAAAAGGTCAAGCTGTTTTTTACGACCGGCGTACTTGTTCTCTGTGTAACGGCAACGTTCTCACGCGGAGGGTTTCTCGGCCTGGTGTCCGTTGCCGGCTTCTGCTGGTTGAAATCACCGCGCAAAGTCATGACCCTCGTGTTGGCGTTCCTTCTGTTCTGTACAGTTGCAGTTTTGGAGCCGGAGAATTGGGGCGAAAGAATTGCTAGCATCGCTGATGAGGGGGGCAACCAATCGGGGACGGG
>JBOICY010000403.1:0-2685 GCA_050740335.1 Methylococcales bacterium
GCTTTGAGACCCTCAACCAGGTACTCAAACGACTACACCGCAACCAGGACGAGTTGCTGCGGGTGCTGCAGCGGCCCGATCTTCCGTTGCACAACAACTTCAGCGAGCGCGACCTCCGCGGCCCAACGGCGAAAATACAGAGGCAGATGACCTCGTCAGCGGGAAAGCCGGATTGATCAAGCCTATTGGTAAGCAACACCGACAACTCGCCATCCGGACTTACCAAGCGAATCACGCGCAACGTGATCGGCTCGGACTTGCCTGGAGTACGGGTAATCGAATCTTCGAGATGCCCGGATTGAACGAACTCGTTCACTTCGTTGAAGCTACTGGTTGCGGGGCAGCGCATCACCCAATAGCCCTTGTAGTGGCGCTGCAAATGGTCGACGAGGTTGTAACTCGGATAACCGCGGTCAAACAACAATACCCCGCCGTGCGGGATGTACGGCAGCAAAGCTTTCACTGCTTCGCGCTCGTTTGCTTGAGTGATCGGTTGTAGCGTGCGCGCCACCGGGAAACGACGAAACACATCCTAGGCGGTTGACACCAGGCATTGCGGATAATGGCCTTTGCCTGGGTGATCCAAGCCGCTGTCGGATCGAATACGGCGCGTAACTCCGAGGACGCCGGCAAGTCGTATTTGGAGCCGTCGATGGCGAATACCGACAAACCTTTCCAGGTGTAGTCGTCCGATTGCGCCCAGATCTCGTAGGCCAAATCTGCCCTGCCGCACGATGGACCTGTTGAAACGCTGTCCAAGACAACTTCGCTCGTGCTTTCGTAATGGTACTGCGATGCCCATCGTCGGCCTCCGGCCAAATGCCGCTACGGCGGGCCTGACGAAAAAACACACCGACTTTGCCATCGACACCCTGAGACTTACCGCCGGACGCCAAAGAAAGAATGACAACGAACAAGCTCGGGAGATTGAGCTAGCCCGGTAGGTCGGGTTAGCGCAGCGTAACCCGACAATAAAACGGACGCAGGCGACTTCAAGAAGTGCTGGCGACGAATCAAAACCGCCATCCGATTTCGCCAGGCATGGCGAATAGATGAATTATGATCCCGTAAAACGCGGCTACCCGACTTCGTCGGATTGACTCCATTCGAGTTTTCGAACCTTTGTCGAGTCGGGTATCTATCCGGCGAATCGGGATCGGATCAAGATGAATTTCGAAGGAGTGGGGTGTAAATAAACGAGGGGGATTTCGGAATCCATCGTCAACTATTCGTCGGGTTAGGCTGCGCTAACCCGACCTACGATTTCTGCCGGCAAAGCGTAAGCGCCGATTTATGGACACATAAGCATTTAAACGTACGCATAACTGGCGTCTGCAAATACAAAACGCGATCGTCCTGCAATTGAGATAGGGGCAATTCATGGTATAGTTGAAAGCATCATTTTTCGAGGTACGCCATGTCCACCGCCGCCGAAGAGATCTGGGCCATTTTGCGCGAATTGGCCCAATCACAAAAAGAGACGGATCGCCAGCCCGAGCGTATTGATTGCTTGGCAAGCGGGCGCAGTAAGCAGTAATGAATGTGGCATGCTACGGGACTATGAAAGGAAACTATTTGCAGAATGACCAACGAATCGGGTTGTATTATTCTAAAGGGGTATCCATCTGAGTGCGGTAGTGGGGAGGATCTATTGATTTCGAGCCCAAAAACTGCGTGAAATGGCTCTGAAAACCGTCCAAAAGGTGGTTCGGGAGGCCGATTTTCCGCGGCCACCGCCCCGCTGGCGAACCGCAGCACTTAAATGGACACCCCTTTTATTCTATGTTTGCGGCTAACGGTAGTTCGTGCGCGCAGCGCACTCTACGCTTGCTTCTTTTAGGTGCGCCAGCCTTCAAAGGTGGCCCCTCAGTCGCGTCAACAACCCACGAGGAGTTGAAGGCATCGTGAATGATTGGCTTTAATCTGCGTCTGTTTGGATTCCGCTCGGATCGAAGGCGCAGCAGGCTGGGTTGAGGAATGAAACGAGGGTTGCGATCGGAGTGACCAGACCAGCGGCGTTATCGGTGGCATGGGTTCTCGATATCGTGATTGACATCACACATCCCTCATCGCTAGACTTTGAATCCCGGATAAAAAAGGCGTTTACGTTGGCGGAGCAAAACAATGATGTGGTTTCCGAATAAGATCGCAGGATGTGCCGACGGAGGAGGCGCATCGGTCGGGATCGATGGGCTTCGTTCCTCAGCCCATTCTACCGGGCTGCGCAGCCCGCTGCCCGTCGAGAATATCGGCACCTTGACGAAAACAGTGGACATAGCTTGGATGGAGCCCAGCGGAATTCGGGAGAGGCGATCCGACGAATATCCCGGATTCCATTTCATTGCATCCGGGCCAGTGTGTCATGAAGAAAGGCGCAAGCCTTTCGTGCTGTATTGAAGATGAGAGGAGGTCTCTCGATTTCGGCGACCAGACGCTGGAATCAAACTGCCCCCTGTGCGGCATGTGTCAAAAGCATTTGTCGTGAGCGACTGGGAAAAGGCGGCCTTTGAGCCGTCAGGTGCGTATTGTGGAGATGAACGCAAGGGCAAACCCTTGATGAGGTGTCGAAATGGATACGATGTTGTCAAAACCTGATTCCTAGCCTAAATCAGGGATAAGTTCCGACGATAACTGGATAGCGGGCGGAACGGCAACCGGCATAGAGGGGGCAGGCAAACACAATAC
>JBOICY010000404.1:0-2235 GCA_050740335.1 Methylococcales bacterium
GAATCTATTCAAGGCCGGGATGTTCTAAAGGAGCGCCTCATCACAGCAGCTTCATGAAGCTCCGACTCGCTTGGGTGAGGCGGTCCGACTCGTGGCCGCTATCGGTGGCCATCTCGGGCGCAGGCAACCCGCCGCCGGGGCATCAACTCCTTTGACAGGGATATACGGAGTTTCAGTTCATGTGCTTGGGATTCGCGCTGCTGGATGAGGAATAATGCGATTATTCTGTCGTCATTTATGGGTAAAGGACAGGTCTAGCTCCTGTATACGGCGGTCTCCAGCAACAGCCTCGAAAGCGCTGCCGAAACCCTGGAATAGTATGCGCAACGCGTGGAAACCAGCGACAAATCGGCAGGATGGCCGATTTGCACGCGCAGCGCCCGGCGTCAGATAGGGTAGACCGGGATCTTATATAGCAAATTAAATGGTTGATCTATGCCAACCGGTCAACTATAATCCGCATGTGCCTAAAATCAGTGACACCAGAGAAAGATTGTCGCGAGCGCCTTGGAACTTATCTACCAACGCAGTTATGCCGATGTGGGTGTTCAATCGTTGTGTGAACGCGCCTGGGTCAAGAAAGGCAACTTCTACTATTATTTCGACAGCAAGCAGGATATACTGGTTCAAGCCTTGGAGAGGCGTGCAGACGACTTGAAGAAGATGCTCGCGCCGGTATTCGACAAGAATGTGCCGGCATCGAATCGAATTGAAAGATTGTTCGAGCAGACTTACCGGGACCAAAAATCCTCCCAGAACGAAACGGGACGGGTGCGGGGGTGCTTCTTCGGCAATATGGCCTTGGAACTCAGCACCTAAAACGAGCGAGTGCGCAGACGAATCGATGCAATTTTGAAAGATCTGGCGAAGCTTGTTGAAGAAACATTGTAAAGAATTGGTAGAGAACGGAGAACTGCCGGAAATCGATACCGCGTCCAGCGCCCAAGCCGTTGTGGCTTTACTGGAAGGGGGCATTTTGTTTGCCAAATTGCGTAACGATCCGGAGCTTATATTAACTCTGGCAAAGGTGGCTAAGTCGATTGCCATTCGGCATGACGACGAAAGCCAGAATTTTAAGGAGTTTGTTTTACACGGTGTAAAATTTTTTTACCCATTGAGTATGTCAACCGGTCAACATAATTTACTTGACGAACGATTGAATCCGGGCGATTCATGACGTGATGGCCAGGGTCACAACCGCCGGACCGATGCGACCGGAAAGTACGGGAGACCGCCACGAATTGCTTCTGTACAAATGCTTATCTGAAATTTAACGAGGCTTCAACATGATCAAGAACTTCCAACTATTCCATAATGCAATAACCGCAATCCGAAATTACTTCGAATCCTGGGTGATTGTGCTGCGCTTCCTTGCGGTGCTCAAATCGAACCAAGATTTCGGTTTTTTCATTCCCGGCGGAGATGACTTGTCCCGCACGAATCGCCGGCGATCGACTGGCTGCATTCGATCGTCTGCACGCGAACGGCGCGCTTCGAAGCGGGCCGATAAAGAAGGGGCGGGGAACACCTTATCGACAAAACCCGTTACAGGTTCGCGGGCCGCGGCTTCAAACCGACTGAATCGGCCAGTGGATTCGATCCATCCGTTCATGATCACCCGGTAATTTTTTTGAAAGCTTTCGCCTCACGGATGCGCCCTGAAAGGCAAAGCATTTTTTCTAACTGAATCGAACGTGGAGCTTACGATGAAGAACCCAATCCAATCATCTCGAATGACTTTAAATACACTGCTGTTGGTTAATACGCTGATTATGGGAGTACTCGCCGCGCCATCCACTTGGGCGCACGGCGGTGTCAGCGTAACGATCGATTCCTGCAGAATCCCGGTCGCCGCTGACAACTGGGTGCATTTTACCGCTTATACCCCGAGTCTGACCGAAGATACCGAATATTGCGACTCGATTCCGGAGATCGGCCCGACGAACCTGGTTTTCGATTACGAAAACAAGCAACTGCGGAATATGTCGGTCCAGTTCGAAATCACCAAAGAACCGGAGGGAAATCAGATTTACTATCAGCCACCCGAAGTCCAGAAAACCGGCACGGTTAACGCGGCCATCGAGTTTAGCGAGTTCGGCGAAGGCGATTATCTTGCCCAAGTCACCCTGATTAACGAAGGCAAGAAAATCGATGCGCATTTGCCTTTTTCGGTAGGCGGCGGTGGCGCTCCAATTGCGGCACTCACGGGTAGTAGTCAGTCATGTTAAATTGCAA
>JBOICY010000405.1:0-5810 GCA_050740335.1 Methylococcales bacterium
CTGTGTGTATTATCCATCATCGCTGTTGATATGGTTGTGAGAAACTATATTATCCCAGAAATGGCCGCCATTTCATATCCCTATTCCGGGATAATTATACTCAAGTCTCGAGTTTTGCAACTACCTCATTAGTGAATGAATTTCGGAAAGAAATCCGCAAAGGCATCCTGGAAGACGACCTGCTGGAAGCGGTGATTGGACTGCCGCCAGCGCTTTTCTACGGCACCGGTATTCCTGCGAGTCTTTTAATCATCAACAAACGCAAACCCGAACCACGCCGCAACAAGGTCTTGTTCATCAACGGCGAACTGGAATTTGCCGAAGGCAAGAATCAGAACAAACTGCGGGAACAGGTTATAGCAAAGATTGTTGAGGTGTTTGACGGATATCGGGACATCAAACGCTATTCACGGGTCGTGGAACTGAATGAAATTCGGGACAATGATTACAACCTGAACATCCGCCGCTATGCGAACACCTCGCCTCCGCCTGAAATCTTTGATGTCCGGACAATCCTGCATGGCGGGATTCCGGTTCGAGAGGTTCGGGATGAATACGTTCAGGAATCGTTGAACGGATTTGATGTCGCGGTGGTATGCAAGAAGCGGGACGAGGATTATTTTGAGTTCCGACCGGAGATTGAAAGCAAGGAATCCATTCGGGATGTGGTTGGAACGGATGACCCGCAGATCATTGCTCAACTGGAACGGTGGTGGGACAAATACAAGGTTTCGCTGAATGAACTGGACGAACACGTGGAAGAAGCCGAAAAAGTGATGAAGGGGTATTTGCGGGAGTTTGGGTATGAGTAAAGGGATTCCGGAGGGGTGGGAACTACGCTCACTTGCGTCTCTTGCAAAATACCATAACGGCAGAGCTTTCAAACCAGAAGAGTGGGGTCAGCAAGGACTGCCCATCATTACGATTGCCCAAATATAAAATGCTAATGCAGAGACCGATTACTATTCCGGCAATGATATTTTTTATAAGCATTATCTCAATAATGGCGATCTGCTGTTTTCTTGGTCTGCTACTCTAACCGCCCTAATCTGGAATCGTGGGCCAGCAGTTCTAAACCAGCATATATTCTAGGTTGAGGAAGAACCCTATATAAGTCGGAAATATTTACATCAGTTGATTCTTATCAGTTGCGGTTTTACGGTCTAATGACAAATTACTTCACGAATTTCTATACTTTTTACTTCAGGCACCAAACTATCAAAGAAAAATGAAGGATGACGCAGGTGGAACCACCATCAAGCAAATCTATATTACAGTCGTTGATAAGATGAATATTGCAGTTCCGGAAAATAAACAAGAACAGAAGGTCATTGCCATTATATTAATTAAATTAGCGTTTCAAATTAAACTCAAACAATCCAAGCTCACCCAAACCAAAAGCCTCAAAAAATCCCTCATGCAAGACCTTCTAACCGGCAAAGTCAGAGTCAAACCGGATTGACCGATAAATCAGGACGAAACCGACAAAGTTGAACGCCCTGCGATAGAACAACTGCAATCACTGGGGTGGCAATATATCGCCGGTGGCGAGCTGTCCCCCGAGACTTCCACCGAACGAGACCACTACAAGGAAGTCGTCCTGGAATCCCGCCAGACCCGCCCGGTCAAACGCATCAACCCGTGGACTAACGACGAGAACCTCCGCAAGGTGGTGCGGGATCTGATTCATCTGAAAACGCCACGCTGATAGAAGCGAATCAATCGGTCTGGGCAACACTGTTTCAATATCTGTCGGTAGACCAAGACCTCGGAAAGGGACGGAAAGGTCGGACGGTCAGAATCATTGATTTTGAAAACCCCGACCACAACGAATTCCTGTGCACCAATCAATTCAAGGTGGAAGGCATTCGTCAAAAGGTTATTCCCGACATCGTATTGTTCGTGAACGGCTTGCCACTGGCGGTGATTGAATGCATCGGACAAAATCATTGTGCTGGCGGATGAAGCCCACCGCACCCAATACGGAACGCTCGGCGTTGCGATCAATGTCGGACTGCCGAATGCCCCGAAGATTCCGCCGATCTGCCTTCTGGCAGCCAACTTCAAGGAAAAGCTCCAGGGACATAAATCCCCGAGGGCACGGGCATCGGAAATTGAAAACGCCATCAAACATCATATTGATGTAAATCTGGATGATGACCCGGAATACTACAAGAAACTCAGCGAACGCTTGCAACAGATCGTTGAAAAGCACAAGGAACATTGGGAGGAAGTGGTTCAATTATTGTTGAAATTTCGGGACGGCATGGAAGAGAACCGCAAGCAGGCGGCATCCGATCTCGGGTTGTCGGATACGGAATATGCGTTTCATAATATTCTGGTTTCCGAAATCGTCCGCATCACCCATAACGAATCTATGGATGAATCCACTCGTCAGGAAGTTAAACAGGTCGTGACGGGGCTGGTGAAAATGCTGGCCATATTTTCCACCGACTCGCGGAACTGCTGCTTCGCGCTCGAAGACATCGGCGCCGAAGTTCTGGCCCACAGGTCGGCCAATGCGCGCTCCGCGGGATTCAAGGGCGGCGGGCTCGACTCGGAATCCAAAGGCATGAATAGCGACAAGCGCGCGATGAACACTTTGGCGCCGGCCATATCGCGACTATTACCGTAAATCGTGGGCAGGAAATCATCTCCGTAGGTTCCCCAGGTTAGCCAGCCGGAACTGATATCCAGCTCTTCGAGGCTCGAGTCGGGATGAATCGCCGCGGCACACAGTGGAAAATCGTAGCCTTTCAGCCGACGTTCGTCCCACAATCCGATGCCCGGTAACCCCGGAACCGAGTCGAAAAAGCCCATCCTGTGGCACCATTGGACCGTGTGGCGCCGCGAGGCATCCAATAATGGATTCATGCGTAGCGGATAGGGCATGTAAAAATCGGGCAATTTGCTCGGTCCCACGCGGCGGTACGGAACATGGCTGAAGCCCCTCACGCGCAGGCCCGTGCCACCTTGGCCTTGACTTTCTTTAGGACGCTTTCCGTCTACCGGATGCGTTCGAGAACGCCTTCCAGTTCTTCGAGGCTTGTATAGCTGATCACGAGCCTGCCCTTCCCGCTGGCCTTATGCTGAATCGATACCCGGGCCCCGAGTTTTTCGCTGATCCGGGTCTCTAAAGATCCGATATCCGGATCGCGGGGCGGGGGCTCCGGTTCGCCGGGTCCGGCGGCCTGCAAGGCTTTCACCAACTTCTCGGTCGCCCTTACGTTCAAGCCTCTGGCTACGACTTTCTGCGCGGCCTGGACTTGAATCGACCCCTCCAGCCCGAGCAGGGCCCTCGCATGGCCCATTTCGATTGCGCCTTTCGCGAGATAATCTTTGACTTCGTCTAGTAAATCCAGAAGCCGCAACAGATTGGTCACCGTGGTGCGGGATTTTCCGACCGCATCGGCCACCTGTTGGTGGGTCATGTTGAATTCATTCAACAGCCGATTGAGGCCTTCCGCTTCTTCGAGCGGATTTAGATCCTCGCGCTGGATGTTCTCAATCAGGGCCAGGGCCATGGCCGCCTGATCGGAAAGTTCTCGTATGATCACGGGAACGTCATGCAAACCAGCCATTAGCGCCGCGCGCCAGCGCCGTTCTCCGACCACGATTTCGTATTTTTCATCGTCCAGCCGGCGAACCACGATCGGCTGGATCACCCCCTGGGCGCTGATCGAATCCGCGAGTTCTTGAAGCCGCTCCTGATCGATGTCCTTGCGTGGTTGATACTTGCCACGCTGCAACAACTCAAGCGGCAGGTGTTTGTCGGACGTTTCCCTCGATTGTGGAGAAACCTCCCCGAGCAGCGCGTTGAGCCCGCGGCCGAGTCCTCGTTTTTTCACTGACATATGGAATTCCCGTTAGTATCACTCATGCACTGCTTGTGGCCTTTCGTGTCATTTCGCTCGCGAGCGCCAGGTAAGCCAATGCTCCTCGCGAATTCCGGTCGTAGTGAAATACCGGCAAACCGTGACTCGGAGCTTCCGCCAAACGAATATTGCGCGGGATAACCGTACGAAAAACCTGGTCCTTGAAATAATCGAGCAACTGATTGGATACATCCTGGGTCAATTTGCTGCGCGGATCGTACATGGTTCGCAACAAGCCCTCGAGTCGCAAGCCTGGATTCAGGCCGGCACGGATACGAGTCATCGTATCCATCAACGCGGAAAGCCCCTCCAGCGCGAAGTATTCGCATTGCATGGGGATCAGGATCCCGTCGGCCGCGACCAGTGCGTTCAGAGTCAACATATTCAGCGAAGGCGGACAATCGATCAGAACATAGTCGTACCGATCACGACAGTTTTTCAAGCCCTCGGCAAGGCGCCGTTCCGTCCGGTCTGCGCGGGTCAATTCGACTTCCGCCGCGGTCAGCTCGGCATTCCCCGGCAGCAGGTCCATTTCAAGGCCGTCAAGATGCGTCAGCACATCCGAAGGCCCGGCCTCTTTGAGCAGCAAATCACACGAAGAAAGCACCAATTCGTTTTTGTTTACACCGCAGGCCATGGTCGCATTTCCCTGCGGATCGAGATCGACCAGCAAAACCCGTTTTTTAGTCATCGCGAAACTCGCCGCGAGATTCACACAGGTCGTGGTCTTGCCGACTCCACCTTTCTGATTGGCGATCGCTATAATTTTCCCCATGCCAAACCCAGCCTGATTATTATTCTGCGGTTGCGGGCGTCAACATCAATATGTGCCGTTCCGCGTGAACACCCGGCACTCGAACCGGAATCAGTGTCGTTCTAAAACCCGGATAGGCGGTTTCCCGATCCGGCAGCCGGCCTCTCATCGCGAGGACCCGCCCTGCTTTCTTCAACAAGTGCGACGAACTGGAAAGAATTCCGGGGATTGCGGCAAACGCGCGCGTTACAATCGTATCGAATAATAACTCATTTTGAAATCGTTCCACGCGATTCTGCACGACTTCGACGTTGGCCAGGCCCAATTCCAGCACGGCCTGACGAACGAATCTGGTTTTTTTTGCGTTGCTGTCGCTGAGTACGAAGGTTTTATCGGTGTGCAGCATCGACAAGGGGATGCCCGGGAGTCCCGGTCCGGTTCCGACATCCAGCACCCGTCCACCGCGGAGGTAAGGGGACACCGATAAGCTGTCGAGGAGATGATGGCTTATCATGGTTTCGGGATCGCGAATCGCGGTCAGATTGTAGGTTTTATTCCATTTCGAGAGTAAGGCCAGAAATTCAAGCAGACTGGATAAAAATTCCGGGCTGTATCCGATTTCCAGTTCATCCAGGCCGCCGGCGAGTTGCCCTAAAAGACTGCTTGCCACTACGAGTCTCGTGGGTTAGGCCGTTATTCGAATCCGTTTCACGGCGCCCTGCTTTACGCAAGCAAGTCGATTGGGAACCCCGCCGGCCGGCGCGGTCAGGAACATCCAAACGGATTCCGAAAAATCCTGAAACAAAAGTTATCGATCACTGCTGTGACGTTTGAGATGGACCAGCAGCAAGGATACAGCAGCGGGCGTAACCCCGGATATCCTGGCCGCCTGCCCAAGTGTTTCGGGGACTACGGCCTTGAGTTTCTCGGTGACTTCCCTGGATAGTCCGACTACATTCGAATAATCGAGACCAACCGGAATTTTCAGGTCCTCATAGCGCAGGTTGCGGTTGATTTCGTTCTGCTGCCGCTCGATATAACCCGCGTATTTGACCTGAATCTCAACTTGTTCGGCAACCTGGTCGTCAACCTCGTCGGAGGGTTGCAACAAGGTACCGACCAGATGATCGATCCTGATCTCGGGTCGCCGCAACAAATCCAAAAGATTGGTATCCCTGGCC
>JBOICY010000406.1:0-4936 GCA_050740335.1 Methylococcales bacterium
GATCTGTTTTTCGTAAGCGTTTACGAAAGAGTTTCCAAAAAAATTATCGATCGCCTCACTGACCAGTTGTTCATAGGCTTTCGAATAGGCTTCCCAGCATTTTGCGTCTCTGTTCTTGAATAGCCCGCCCTCAATCTGTTTTTCGAAGCGCTCGGGATCGAACTTCGTTAACAGTTCGATCAGCGAGGACTGGATTCCCGCAGTCATCGCGAGTTGATGATTGGAGACGTCATTAAAACCGTTTTGAATCGCATCCAGCGGTTTGAGATACCCGCGTTGCCCGGGCTTTAACAATGCAGTCAGGGCGTCTTCTACAGTCACCGAAAATTTAAGCGGATTATTCTCGACCGGACGAATTGTCGTCACCGAGACCCGGAATTGATTCTTCAATTCCGCGCGACTTCGAAGCAAGGTCATCGTGCCCTCGATCAAATCGCGAAACATCAGTCCGATCAGTCGGGCCGTATCTTCCTCGCTGACTCCGCGCAAAAAATTGTATTCATCGATCCCGATGGCCTCTAACAATAGGTTGAACAGTGGATCGCTATGCCGTTCTCTTTCCGGAGTTGCCGGCATTCGAACCGGCAGTGGCTTGGCGATTTCAGGTGATCTTGCATCGGCCCGCGGCGTTTCGGCTTGCGCCGGAGGCTCTTTCGGCCGCATTCCAACCACCGATTGTGGCGGACCATCCGGATCGGGCAGCTTCTCGTCCTCGGCGAACTCAGACAGATCGAAATCGAAAGAGTCAGCAAGCGGGATATCATCGCCGGTCAATGGTTGCGGAACGGACTGCCGATCCGCTCCAGACTCGGGCCGCGCCGGCACGGCGGCGGCGGCGAAAAATTCCTCGAAGTCGAAGTCTTCGGGAAAATCGCGGGCCCCCGGTTCGAAATGGGCGTTCGGCGGTTCGAAACTATCCTGGATGGAAGGTTTGATTTCAAGCGGAGCGAGCGGATCGGGGGCCTTCGCTTGCGCATCATCCAAACCAGCAAGGAAATTGGCCGATTTCTCAGCGAAATCGAGGGATGGCGCCTGGTCGAAATCCGGGAATGAACTCTGCCGATGTCCGCCATCCGAGTAAAACTGCCCCGCGGGAGCAATAATATCGGTCAATAATTCGGATTCGGGAGAATCGTCCAGGTAAGGCCCATCCCGGGCCGATTCCTGAACGTGGACGCCGAGTTCGTAATCGCCGATAAAAATCCGCATCCCGTCGCGAAGTTCAGCATTGCTTTTTTTCAAGGGCTCGCCATCGTCAATCACGGTTCCACTCAAACTGGTATCCGCGAGAATGTATCTTCCACCCTCGTAAGTGATCTCGGCATGATGGCGGGAGATGAATTGCTCGGGATCCGGCAGAACCAGATCGTTGTCGGAGGCCCGCCCGATTGTTCCCCTCTTATGGTCGAAACAAACCGAAGTTGGCTCGGGCGGAGGAAGCCCGCGGCAACTTAGAACTTTCAATGTCAGCAACATAATCCGCGCGCCATACTTGTAAAATAACCGGCCGGAGGGTTCGGGTCGGCAATAGAATTTCAAAGCGGAACTTCTGAACTCGGGCGCATCATTCTGATTTGATGTATCATCTGACTCTCCGGAGTGCGGCTCATTATAGCGTCGCACTACACCGAATGAAAGGCGCGGCGGCGGTACCGAACACCCTTCTTCAACAGGGCCCAACTTGATTATGACCGGCGTATTTTTTCGTGGATTTGCCCTTTTCGCTAAGAAATAAACTTCGGGGAGGAAAACTAATGTTGGATGCGTGCACTCGGAACCTAAAAAGCGTGCTTAACACGCCATTCAATTCGGTTTTTTTTCTGCTTGGCCTATCGATCGCCGGATGTTCCCCTATTGCTTCGCTGTTCGAGCCCGAGCCGCCGCCTCCGCCGGCTCCACCACCTGCGACCGTCATCGAGCTAAAAATAAATACTTCGAAGGATCTCAACCTCACTCGCGAAGGCAGCGCCACGCCGATCGTTGCGCGGGTTTACGAGCTGAAATCTTCCGATGGGTTTTCCAACGCCGATTTTTTCGCGATTTACAACCAGGACAAAGACATCCTGGGAGGCGACATCGTGTATCGGGAAGAACTCGCATTGACTCCCGGTGAAAGCCGGCAAATCAAATTGGGCCCGAAACCCGAAAGCCGTTTTATCGGAGTCTTCGGGGCCTTCAGAGATCTGGAAGCGGCTCAATGGAGGGCGCTCGAAGCAATTCCACCCAATAAAACCACGGTCATGCAGGTTCATTTTTCAAAAAATTCCGTGGCCATCGAAGTCGCGAAGGAAAATCCACCGGTCGCCGAGGAAGTTTCGCCATCGGAATAAAAGCCGGGCGTAGGGTTGCTTCGGATCCTGTCAAATGCATTTTCCGGATTTCTGTCCTCTTTTTGCTGGTATCCTGTGCCCTGGCACCGGAAAATCTGGAACGGCAAGCCCGGGATTACGGATTTCGGAAAATCCGCCTTTCCGGCATCGGTCACGAGCAGTTCGCCTTCGAAAACCGCCCGGCTTCCGGTGGAACCCTGCTGCATGTTTATCTGGAAGGGGATGGCAGCCCCTGGCTGGACCGGACGCGCGTCGCCACGGACCCCACGCCGCGCAATCCGCTCATGTTAAGGTTGATGGCTCTCGATTCCCGTCCCGCGCTGTACCTCGGAAGACCCTGTTACCTCGGTCTTTCCAACACGGAGTCCTGTTCTCCGCGGTTATGGACTCACAGGCGATTTTCTCCGGAAGTGGTTGATAGCATGGCCAGGGCGCTTAGCATCTACCTCGCGACCCGCCCCTATTCGAAACTTGTATTCGCGGGGCACAGCGGAGGGGGAACGCTCGCCATCTTGTTGGCGAGCCGCTTCCCTGAAACCGTCGGGGTTGTTTCATTGGCAGGCAACCTCGACACCGACCGGTGGACCGAATACCATCGATATTCCAGCCTGACCGGCTCACAGAATCCGGCCAGTCTAGCCCCGTTGGCGTTGTCCATAAAAGAGCTGCATTTCGTCGGTCAAAACGACACCAATGTGTTGCCGGAATTCGTTCTTCGGCGAAAAGATACGCGACCAGACATCGAAGTCACGGTTCTGGAAAATTTCGACCACACTTGCTGCTGGGAGCAAATCTGGCCCTCGATCCTGAAGCGGATAGACGGACTTGATTGACAAATCGGTTCTAAAAAAGCAATCCGGAGCCGTGGACTACAGAGCGTCGGCACCGCTTGCGCGATCTGGCCGTCTTCGAACGATTTCACCCCGCTCACACCGATCGCGCCGGCGATTTCCCCATCGCTGACCGAGGGAACCCATCCTTCGATCGGCAACATACCCGGCCAGGACTTTCCGAGACATTAACATTTCTGAACCGAACTGCTAGAATACGCACCCTCTTAAAACTGAAAGGGTTTC
Source organism: Methylococcales bacterium (assembly GCA_050740335.1). Taxonomy (GTDB): domain Bacteria; phylum Pseudomonadota; class Gammaproteobacteria; order Methylococcales; family UBA1147; genus UBA1147. Next base: position 3,407 of record JBOICY010000406.1, read on the forward strand.
AGTTTTCCTCTAATACACTTCCAATATGCTGGCGTAGCTCAGTCGGTAGAGCCGCTGATTTGTAATCAGCCGGTCGTAGGTTCGAATCCTATCGTCAGATCCCGATAAAACAAATGGTTATTGAGCTGCACCCTCGACGGACTGTCGTTGGGCATTAGTCCAAGACTTTCCGTGTCTTTTGGCAACGCCTTCTATGTTCCAAGCGGATCGGTATGGATAGTGACGTTTCTCGCGAAGAACTTGCCTTTTAAGCGTCTGCAAGGCTTCATCAACGGCTTTGAATGCTTCATCACAATCAGTTGTGTTTTCTGCCTCGCGCAAGAGAAGCCTGCAGTAATGATTGTCGATTTGAAACGTGTCAAATCCCGGCATCTTCTTGGCAAGAGAATAGCTTTGTGCAAGAGATGTACTATCGGGCATCCGTCGAGGAAGTCGCTTCGACGGAAATCGACGGTATTGCGCTTCAGCCGGCTTCGGTCGCAATTCAGCGTTGGTGTGCCTATGGCGCTGGCCCCGATGACATTCGCTCGCCAAGGTTCCCATTAGCTCAACGGCTTGTTACAGCTTTCAACGTTATCGGATTCTCCCGGCGACGGTCTGACCGGTTTCCATCCGCGGGTTCGCTCACGCAATCTTGAGTAGGATTTTCCTCCGTTTCATCTATTGACTCTCTACTCACTACTCACATCCGATGTTGCGCTTCTTAGACCGCCCGATACACTTCGCCTTTAGTCAGCATCGCCCAGACGATCCGTGCATGTTTGGCGGCCAAGGCGACCGCCGCCACATTCGCGCCACGACGTTCCTGAAGGCTCTTCGCCCAGCAACTCTTGGCGTCCTCGCGTCGCCCTCGGGTGGCGAGCACACTGCGGGCACCATGAATGTCGAGGGGGCGGGAGCGGCGTGGCGCCGCAGGTGAATCTGTGCTCGGTCAATTCAACCACCCACAACACTCAACGATTACCAACGTCTGCGTCGTGAATGGAGTGATCGCAGAAGGCAAGTAGCCGGGAGGGATGCAATGTGCTTTAACCCGTATTTTTTCGGCAAGCGGCTTGCCAAGGTTATTACGCTGTCATTATTGGTCGCCTCCTGTACTCATTTGGAGTCTTGCCGGAGGTGGCGGAGCGCATGGATCAGGTCGCGGTCGCGGTGCTGGAGCCGGACCGCGAATCGCAAAAGCTGTTGCGATGCCTGGGACGGCAGTTGGAGACGTTTCGACCGGTCGATGCGCCGATCTTATTCATCGCGGATTATCCGTATACCAACAAGAGTCTCACGACCGCCTACACACCGCAGGATCTACCCATGGACGTGACCTCGATGCTGTTCGCGAACCTGAATCAGATCTCGTCGCAATTGACCTATACGGATATTCTGAAGCCCGTTGATGCGATCCAGGCCCAGATTCTCAACGCGTTCACGCCGGAGGTCAAGCGCCCGCATCTGATCCTGGACGGAAGCGCTTTGATCGCGGAGCGGGCCACCCAGGCCGAGAGCAGTTCTTTTGACATCGGATTATCCCTGGCC
>JBOICY010000407.1:0-4449 GCA_050740335.1 Methylococcales bacterium
CATTTGTCAAATGGTTCCTTAACATAGGCTACGTCCGATCTGGCTGGCACGCTGTATGCTCGTAGCGTTGGCGTCTGCGCTCAATTAAGAATCTGCTACCTAGATAATCTTCCCGGTGAGCGGAAGACATTGATGACGAATAAAACGTTGGGGAAGAATTTTCCAAAAGGAAACAAGGAGAGAACAATGGTAAATATAGGCGTTATCGGTTACGGATATTGGGGTCCTAACCTGGTCCGTAATTTTTCTGATACCCCGGACACCCACGTGGTTGCGGTCAGCGATCTTGACGAGGGTCGGCTTCGATTAGCCAAGAGTCGCCACCCGTCTATCGACGTTACGACCGCTCATCAAGCCCTGCTAGCAAACCCAGCGATTGATGCCATTGCCATCGCGACGCCTGTGTCCAGCCACTTCGATCTAGCGTGGCAGGCACTTAACGCAGGGAAACACGTATTTCTTGAGAAGCCGTTGACCGAGACTGTGGATCAGGCGGAACGGCTAATCGTGGAAGCTGCCAAGCGTAACCTCGTTCTGCACGTAGACCATACGTTCATCTATACCGGTGCGGTGCAGAAAATCCGGCAACTAGCGGCTAGCGGTGAACTCGGGGAGTTGCTCTATTACGACTCTGTGCGTGTGAATCTTGGTCTCTTCCAATCTGATATCAGCGTGTTATGGGATTTAGCGGTTCATGACCTTGCGATCATGGACTACATATTTCCATTTCGGCCGATAGCAGTGTCCGCAACAGGAATAAACCATGTACCCGAAAAGCCCGCCAACATCGCGTTCCTCACGCTGTTTTTTGAGAACAACGCCGTTGCACACTTGCATCTTAATTGGTTGGCGCCGGTAAAGGTGCGCCGAACCTTGATCGGAGGCAATCGTAAAATGATTGTCTACGATGACCTCGAGCCTAGCGAAAAGGTTAAGGTCTACGATAAGGGGATTACGATTAACGGGAGCAAGGAAAACCTCTATCAAAGCTTGATTGGCTATCGAACGGGTGATATGTGGGCGCCGCAGATAGAGATGACAGAGGCGCTTCGAGTCGAGGCGAAGCACTTCGCCCGTTGTATAACGAACGGAGATGAGCCTGAGAGCGACGGCCAGGCCGGGTTGCGAGTCGTGCGGATCTTGGAAGCGGCGACCTTTTCAATGAATCAGCGTGGCCGGCCAGTGGAACTCGGTTGGTGGGGAGAGAAAAGGGCAGCCGCATGATCCCGTTCCTCGATCTTAAGGCGCAGTACGAGAGCATTGAGGAGGAGATCCAAGCTGCGGTAAGGGCGTCGTTCGCAAGCAGCGAGTTTACGCTGGGTAGGGAGGTGGCGGCATTCGAAGAGGAGTTTGCGGCCTATTGCGGCGGCAAGTACGGCATCGGAGTCAATTCCGGTACCAGCGCGCTGCACTTGGCGCTCTTAGCTGGGGGAGTCGGACCGGGGACAGAAGTCATTACGGTTTCCTGTACCTTCGTGGCCACGGTGGCGGCCATTGACTATGCTGGCGGTAGACCCGTGTTCGTGGACGTCGATCCGCAAACACTGAATATGGATCCTGGCCAGATCGAAGCGGCGATTACCGAACGCACGAAGGCTATTGTGCCTGTACATCTGCACGGGCAACCAGCAGACCTAGATCCGATCATGGAGATCGCCCGGCGCCATCAGCTCGTCGTTATTGAAGACGCTGCTCAGGCACACGCCGCAGAATACAAAGGCCACCGGGTCGGCTCGATCGGTGATCTCGGCTGCTTTAGCTTTTATCCGGGTAAGAACCTAGGCGCTTATGGCGAGGCCGGAATCGTCGTGACGAATAACAGAGAGCACGCACGTAGGATTCGAATGTTGCGAGATTGGGGTCAGGAGCGCAAATATCATCATGTGCTAAAGGGCTACAACTATCGGATGGAAGGCGTTCAGGGGGCCGTTTTGCGGGTAAAGCTGCGTCACCTAGAGGCCTGGACCGATGCTCGCCGGCAACATGCCATTTTTTATAACGGTGCCCTGCAAGGCACGGAAATCCATACGCCTACCGAGGCTAGCTACGCGAAGCATGTGTATCACGTATATGCCGTACGTTCTCCTAAACGCGACCGGGTGCAGCAGTTCCTTCAGGCAAAGAATATTTCGACTGGCATCCATTACCCGATCCCTGTCCATCTGCAGAAAGCTTACACGGAGCTAGGCTACAAGGCAGGCGATTTGCCAGTAACGGAGAGAGCTGCGGACGAATTATTGTCCCTCCCGATGTTTCCGGAATTACGAAAGGGCCAGATCCAAGCAGTCTGCACCGCAGTTCGTGAGGCGGCACATGCGAACTAAGATCATCAAAGGGTTAGCGGCGGCCAAACCTACCCGGAAGGCTACTTCCGGCGATTGCGGCACCGCGAGGAAGAGCAGGGCCAATCGGTAACTCTGCTTTTGTTTCCGCAGATGGAATATAGAGAAGCAAGATTGAATCGTGAAGGCACGGTGCAATGCTTTGCACTGAGCGAGTTCAAGATGGGGTCGTGCGCATGAAACAGTGGTACGTCGTTTATACCAAACCACGACAAGAAGCGGTCGCGGAAGAGAACTTGGAACGCCAAAGCTACGACGTGTATCTGCCCCGTATTGCGCAATCCCGGCGGCACCGGGGGCGGTGGAGGCGGTGCATTGAACCGCTGTTTCCGCGTTACTTGTTTGTGCGTCTGGGCATCGGCTGTAACCACACGAGCCCGATCCGATACACCACTGGGGTTTCCAACCTCGTGCGCTTCGGGGACGAGTTGGGGGTGGTAGACGATCAAATCGTCGAGTCACTGAGGCGGAGGGCCGATGGTGCCACGGGCTTGCATTTACCCAAGGATCCTGTGTTTACTAAGGGAGACCGGGTCGTAATGGATGCTGGGCCTTTTGCTGGTGTGGAGGCTATCTTCCAAGCGGAAACAGGCTCTGAACGCGTGGTTATTTTGCTGAATCTGCTTGGCAGGAATAATTACATCAGCATCGACGGCGGCCGCCTACATAGAGCATAGAATAGGCCTTTAAGTGGTGCAGCAACCCACAAGGTCCGCGCACCGATTACACAAGACGTATAGATTCTACGAAACACCGAGGTGCTTCGTATGGCGGTAGCGTGACTAAAAGGCCACCATGATCATGATAAAATGTCAGTATAAGTTCGAAATCGATTATGATCATACACCGCCGGTACAGCCTCGTAATCGGGGGGGCCCTGTGAATAAGCTTGAACAGTACTAATCCTTAATCCATGCCTAGTATCACTACACTACTTTCAACGGCTGAGTTTCTGGAACGGTTGCGAATTGAGAAACGGCGAGTGGATCGATCCAAATCGGCGTTGTCCATCATCGTATTATCCTTAGACAAAGAGATTTCTGATGATGACTATCATCTAATAGCGGCATTAACTAATCTAAAAAAAATGCTACGAGAGACAGACATTGTTGGTTTCGCCGATCAGGCCGTGATAGGGATACTCCTTCCAGAAACGCGTAAAGAAGGGCTTCAATACATTCTGCCAATAATACTAAAAGGGAGCGCAGGCACACAATTCTCAGTTACCAGTGGGACTTATCCTGATCAGTTATTTGATGCTTTCGACACTGAAGGCGGAATCAAGCCGAATGTCCTTAGCCATGTATTAGAGGATGCAATTCGACTTTCGCCCACCAAGGCCGCATTAAAGAGAACTGTTGACATCCTAGGTGCTGTTGTCGGTATTGTGATCTCAATGCCTATAATGCTGGTTTTATCTATAGCTATTAAATTAACTTCGCCAGGCCCCGTCATTTTTAAGCAGGTCCGTTTGGGTAGAAAGGGCGTGCCCTTTATCTTTTACAAGTTTCGCTCCATGTACTCTAACATTGATGATCGCATACATCGGGATTTTGTAGCGAATTGGATTACGGTTAATCATGCGAAGATCAACCAGGGAGATACTAAAGAACCGTTCTATAAAATCAGATCTGATCCAAGGGTTACCAGAATTGGTAAAATCATTCGCCATACCAGCCTTGATGAGCTTCCACAATTATTCAACGTGCTTATAGGAGACATGAGCTTGGTTGGGCCACGACCGCCGCTTCCTTACGAAATTGTGTTGTATCAATCCTGGCACCTCAGAAGAGTGCTAGAGATTAGACCGGGGATCACCGGACTTTGGCAGGTAGAGGGGCGCGCCAATATTGGATTTGATGACATGGTACGGCTCGACCTTAGGTATATTAATCAGCAATCGCTTGTTCTAGACCTAAAGATACTGTTTAAAACGATGAAAGTTGTCCTCCAATGGGTTGGCACTGCATAAATTTATTTAGGGTCTTCGTGAAATCGTGTGGGTCAGATTGGTCATGAAATTGTCTGCAAGCCATGCTGTATGCGGGTTTCCACGGTTTGATGCTGCTGCGGAAACTGGCATGATTTCGCGATGGCTACCTCACGC
>JBOICY010000408.1:0-6436 GCA_050740335.1 Methylococcales bacterium
GGACACCGGCGATCGCTCCTGAGGCTCCTACGGTCGGCGTCTGCGAGTCCGGGTTGTAAACCAGGTGCACGAGGCTGCCGATCAGGCCGCAAATCAGATAAAACATCAGAAAGCGCGGCTTTCCCATGACGTCTTCGATATTATCCGCAAAAATCCAGATCAGCCAGATATTGAACAACAAATGAGACCAACTCGCGTGCAGGAACATGCAGCTCAGAAGAGGCAGATAGTCTCCCTGCGGATATCCCAGGGCGCTCGCCCATGCCGGATGATAATAACGCGCGGGAACGAGGCCGTACAGATGCAGAATCTGCACGGCCTCGGGCTCCTGCAGCAACTTAAGCAGCACGAATACCAAGATATTCACGCCGATCAGCGTCCAGGTGACAACCGGTGTATTTTTGCAGGGTATCGTATCCCGAACCGGAATCATCTAAACATCCGCCCGGATCGAACGCCAGTATCGTATCTGTGAAAACCAATCAACGATTCGAAGAAACCCGCACCCCCGCCAGGTCGTGACGCGTTGAATGAGCCGTGTTGCGCTAGTCGTTCCACCGAATTCAAAGGCTCGCCATCCAGGTATTTGACAGAAGGTCGATTTCGAAGCGGCCTTTATTTACGCGAACGGAAATCGATGAATGCATCCGCAGCGCCCAGGATCGCAAGGCCGGGAATCAGAATCCACGGCAAAAACAGCAAGCCGAGATAGGGTGCAACCAGCCAGTTCCGGTTCAATCGCCGCCGCACCACGATACCATGCAACACAGAAAGTCCTGGGAAGAAATAGACCATGATCGCGACCATGAACAGATCGGTCATCATTTGAGTATTGAAGAAACTCGAGGCGATCAGCACGGCAAGAATCCCGACCAGAACCATGCGCGGAAGTTTGATCGCGATAAACTCGGCCGCAAAGCCGCCGGGATTAAATAGCCTGCCTTGCATCCAGCGCGCAAACAGCAGCGTAAACATTGCGCCATAGCCGAGCAGCATTGCTACAAAACCATTCGCCAGACGGATATTATCTTCCGGCCCGAATTCAGCCGTGGAAGAGTCACGGACCCCGGGCATCGCGGTCAGGATCCATTCGTTCCACCAGGCCACCACATCGCCGACGGCCAGATACATTCCGACGACGAAGGATGCGCACACCAAACCCACCGCCATCAAGGCCTTCGATTGCGACGCCGTGATGCGCAACCACCAGGCTCCAACCATGACCGGTACCCACAACCCAAAAACCACCGGAAACGGGAATCCGGGTCTGGTCGGAGAAAGCACCCAGGAGACCACGATCAGCACCGCGGAGACCGCGAGTATGTATAAAGCCTGGGCCATCCCTTTCCGCAAGGCCACCAGCGCGACCGCAGCGCCACTGAATATGCTCAAAGGCAATAAAAAAAGCGACATCGCACCGAAAAATCCGGTCACAAATATCGCATTGAACCTGCCGGCCAAGATGAATTTAGCGAGCCCGCGCACGATCTACCAACCCTCGACTTTCCCGATTATTCAGAATCAAAGCTGCTCCCGAAGCCGTCCCGCTTTGACGATACAATCGGTCGCGACAGCGTGAATTTGCTTGACAGATCTACTCGCCCCACAATCGCTACAAAGAGAATACAATACACTCCACCTTTTCGATTTCGGCCGGAATCCAACGACCACTCGAATCCGCCCCCCGGAAATAACCGCCACCTGATCGTGTTTTTCCGCGTTACAGCATATCCATTAACCGAACAAATTAGAAGCGGTCCGGCCGGATATTTCAAAACTTCGCCCGATCCGGTTGGGGTTTTCCGGATAGAATGCGGAGCATGGTATTGTATAGAGCAGATTATCCAAAACAACTTTTGACAGACAAAATCCGCGCAAAGGACAAGAAAAGCAAAGTGATACCAAGTACACAACCTGAATTTTCCAATGTCGTCCGCACCAGGATTCCAACCGAATACGGGGAGTTCATGCTCTACTACTACGGTAACATGGTCGACGATAAAGAACATATCGCCCTGGTGAAGGGAACGGTTACCGGGCAAACGGGGGTACCGGTCCGCATCCATTCCGAATGTTTCACCGGCGATGTCTTGAGTTCGAGACGCTGCGACTGCCGCGATCAGCTGCATTCCTCCATGAGCTTCATCGGCAACTCGGAATGTGGCATTCTGGTTTATCTGCGCCAGGAAGGCCGCGGAATCGGTCTTCTGGAAAAGCTCAAGGCCTACAATCTCCAGGATCAAGGTTTCGACACGGTGGATGCGAATATTCAGCTCGGACACCGCCCGGACGAACGCAGCTATGCGCTCGCCGCGTTGATCCTGAACGATCTGAAGGTCCGCTCGGTCAACATCATGACCAACAATCCGAACAAGATATCGGAACTCAGCGAACTCGGGATTCAGGTCGACGAAAGGATTCCAATCGAAGTCGGGCACCACAACGAAAACGCACAATACCTGAAAACCAAAGTCGAAAAATTGTCCCACATGCTGTCGCTGAGTCAGCGACCCCGGCCGGTCGCCGGACTCTTGTTTTTGCAGCGGCTCGTGAACCATCTGAGCGCGGCCAGATCCGTACCGGGTGCCGCGCCTTTTGTCACCGTCAGTTATGCTCAAAGCATCGACGGCAGCATCGCATCGAGAAGCTCGGACTCCCTGTCCCTGAGCTGCCGTAAGTCTCTGGAAATGACGCATTTCCTGCGTTCCCAGCATGATTGTCTCTTGGTCGGGATCAACACCGTGCTCGCGGACGATCCGCAATTGACCGTCCGTTATTGTGAAGGCCCGAATCCGCAACCGATCATATTGGACAGCCTGCTTCGCTTTCCCGCCGAAGCCAATTTGCTGAAAGGGAAAGACCCGCATCCGATCATTTTAACCACCGATCAGGCCCCCGCCGGCCGGAAACAGCAACTCGAAACCCTGGGCGCGCGCATTATTCCGATCAAGTCGAATGTTTATCATCGCGTCGATCTGCACGGCGCGCTCAAGGTCATCGCGGATCTCGGATACACTTCGGTCATGGTCGAGGGAGGGGCCTCGATCATCGGGCAGTTCCTCGGACGTCAACTCGTGAATTACTGAATCGTGACCATCGTACCGCGCCTGGTCGGGGGGCTTAAGGCCATCGAGGATCTAAATCGGCCTTCCGATGCCCCGCCGCTGATTATCGATCGCTGCCAGTACCAGAGGCTCGATTCCGATATTATCGCCTACGGAGAGGTCAAAACCGCAGAATGAAGGCCTCAGCGATTTTCCATATCGAAGCGGAAAAATCGGAATACCGGGAAATCAGTCTGGAAGCTCCGAAGGACGGCGAGGTTCTCATCGAGTCGATCTGTTCCGCGATCAGCCCCGGTACGGAGTCGATGATTTACCGCGGCCACATGCCGCCCGGAATGCAGGCGGATTCGGTCATTGCGAGCCTCGGCGGCAATCTCGACTATCCGTTTCGCTATGGTTATGCACTGGTTGGCAAGATCATCGATCACGGCGCCAATGTCGATCCTGGCTGGCAGGGCCGAGTGGTTTTCGTTTTTCACCCGCATCAAAGCAGCATGGTCGTTCCGATCCAGGAGTGCTTCGCAATTCCAGATGGTCTCTCGGTCGACGACGCGCTGTTCCTGCCGAATATGGAGTCCGCATTGAATTTCGTAATGGATGCCGATCCGGTTTTCGGCAGCCGGGTCATGGTCTTCGGGCTGGGCGTGGTCGGTCTATTAACCGGTTGTCTGCTGCATAAGCTTCCGCTCGACCGGCTGATTGGAGCCGACCCGCTGGACTACAGAAGAAAACGAGGGATTGAATCCGGCCTGTCGAGCGTAATCGATCCGCTCGAAGAGACACAATGGCAAGCCGTGTTGAAAGAACTTTTCGACGATCGAGGTTCTGATGGAGTCGATATCGCATTCGAACTCTCGGGGAAATTGGAAGCTCTGAACCAGGCGATCGAAGCCACCGGATTTTCCGGAACAATCGTCGTGGGCTCGTGGTACGGAACCCGAAGCCGGACGCTGGATCTCGGCAGCCATTTTCACCGCCGCAGAATCAACCTCGTATCGAGTCAGGTCAGCACCATCCATCCGCGACTCAGCGGACGCTGGACCAAAGGGCGCAGAATCGAACTCGCCTGGAAGATGATCCGCGACATCCGTCCGGCCTCCCTGATCAGCCACCGATTTTCCCCACAGAATTGCGATCAGGCCTTCCAGGTTGCGAGCAAACATCTGGAGAATGTCCTTCAGGTTATTTTCGAATATTCTTGAAGGAATCAAAATCATGTATCAATTGGCCATCACCCGCGATTTCTTCGCCCAACACTTCCTGATCGGTGGCGACTGGGGCAAGGAGAACCGCAAACACAGCCACCACTATAAAGTCGAGGTGCGAATCGAGGCGCCCGAACTCGACCAGCATGGTTATCTGATCGATATCGTGGACCTCGAAAACGCACTCTCGGGTATCATCGAGACCTTTGCGGATCACACCCTGAATGACCTGGCGCCGTTCCGGGACCTGAACCCGAGCCTCGAGCGTTTTGCCCGGATAATCTGGGAATCCCTTGTGGAGAAGCTGGAATTCGACCCCGAGGGGCTGTCGGTGAAACTCTGGGAAAATGAAGCCGATTGGGCGGCCTTCCGCTGGTCCGGGAACCCAGGTTGAAGGTCGATTTCCGTGCCTTTCTGGATGCCAAACATCCGCTGGACAGCCGAAGTCTCAACCGGGAGGTATTGGAAAATCTGAAACAGGCGCTCAGATCGAAAAGCCATTTACGATGCCTGGACCTCGGAACCGGCACCGGAGCGATGCCTAAACGGTTGATCGATCTGGATCTGGACGCCTCGCTCGATATCACCGGACTCGACATCGACGCCGGATTGTTGGACGCCGCGTCGGAACAGTTGACTCGGAAGCTTCGTAATCTCGGCTTCCACACGGAAAGACGTGGCCGCAGGATCTCCGCGCGCCGGAACCAGCAAGCCGTGCGCATTGGTTTCGAACGCGTTTCGGTGCTCGACTGGATTCCGGATGGAAACAGCGGCAACTTCGATTTGATTAGCGCCCACGCTTTCATGGATATCGTGCCGCTACTACCTTTGGTCGCAAAAATTTTGGATCTTCTGGTACCCGGAGGGATCTTTTACTCGACCCTCAATTATGACGGCGAAACCACGCTGCTGCCGGTCTATTCGGATGAAGAATACGAAACAAAGATCCTCGAGCATTACGACCGCAGCATGGAAAGCCGACGAATCGATGGACTCCCTACCGGCGGCGCCCGCTCCGGCCGCCGTCTGCTCGGCGCTTTGGCAAGAACGGGCTTCGCCATCCACAGCTACGGCAGCTCGGACTGGAATATCACTCCGGTCAACGGCCTCTATCGCGACCGGGACGCATTCTGCCTTAAATCACTGCTGGCCATGATCCACGGCGAGGCATCCGGCAACGAAATATTGGGCCCGGAGACACTTGCAGCCTGGTATTCGGATCGATCGCGCGCAATCGATGCGGGAGTTCTCGGAATGATCGTGCACCAGCTGGATCTACTGGCCGTCAAACCCGGTGCGTAGCGGATTTGACGGCTTTGAAGTAAATCCCTCCCCGCCACGCGCGGATACCCAAATACCGGCCTGCCCAGTCGATCAGTGCAAGTAGTACGGACAGTACCGGGCCCACATCGCCTCTGGGTATAAAGGTCCAGTAGCCAGAATCGAAGAGTTTAAGACCGGCACCCGACACGGTTTCACGAATAACCGGTAACGTTACAAAACGGTCGGTACTCAGATGCCGGGTATCGATTCCCAGAACCGGCGCGAGCAGGCGGTACCAAATGTAGTCACCATTCGGGGTCAGACATACAAAACGACCCCCGGTTTTAAGCACCCGCCGTACCTGAACCAAAACTCCGGCTTTGTCACTCATATGTTCGAAGGCCCCGACACAGAGGACTACATCGATGGTTTCATCGGAAACCGTCGACAAACGTTCGGCCCGATCAACCGCGAGCGTGAACCTGTCCCCGGGTCCCCGGCAAGCCAGAATGGCCCGGGCCTGCTCGATCATCCCCGGAGAAAGATCTGTACCGATCAGCCGATCGAATCTATCCGCGAGCGCGAACAAATGATTCCCGGTCCCGCAGCCGATCTCCAGTAGAGTCCGGCCGTTCGTCTCACCGATCAGGGGTTGAATGATCGATAAGCGGTAACCCAGCAATTTTTCGGGGTGACCGTGCTGATCACGATAATCGAGCGCAACTTCGTCAAAAAAGCGCTGCAATTCCTCATCGGTCCGAATCGGTTGAGTCCTGAGACGGCTCATTTGGAATTGTGCAGCAGTCCAACGGACCCATGCAAACAGCGTAGCGTATCGGCAAAGGAGATACAAAGAACCAAGGTCATCACAAGAATCAATGAAACGTAGACCGTATCCTGGAC
>JBOICY010000409.1:0-21972 GCA_050740335.1 Methylococcales bacterium
TGCCTGAAAGGCTACAGCCTGCTGCTCGCCACCGCCATCGACCTTGTCAACAGCCTGACCGCCGCCCATGCTACCGGAAGGCTCAAGCTCGAAATGAACAAGTACCTCAAGCCCAATTTATTGGTGATCGACGAACTCGGCTATCTGCCCCTCGATAAAACCGGCGCCGATCTCCTGTTCCAGATTATCAGCCACCGCCATGAACGCGGCGCCATCCTCCTCACCACCAACCGCTTCTTCAAACATTGGCCTGCAATCTTCAACAACGACAGCACCATCACTTCCGCCGTCCTCGACCGCCTCCTACAGCGTGCCGAAACTGTGATCATCGAAGGGAAAAACTATCGCATGAAGGATCCAATCGAAAACCCCTGATACAGCCGATCTCGTACGGAATCAATTCCCCACAACTTTTTCCTCCTCCCAGGCTCGATTCAACCTCCATTTTCAAACCAGCCGATTCCCGCCATTTTCACGCCGCCGATAGCATCATGACGCTAATTTGATCGCCGCCCTGTTCAGTTACGGTTTAGAACCCTTGGTCACCGTCAATTCCGCCGATTTTGTGCGATTTGTGCCACGCCTGAAATTGCTCGATCCGCGTTGATGACTATCCACCATCTTTTCGATGCCGGTAGGAAAGCGATTCGATACATACCGGATCGATGCCGATCCGGCTCGCGTTCAGTCTGGAAACATTTGCAAACCTGCGCCATGGATTTTGGACAGCCTCATACGCACAATCGTAAATAGCCCGCTATTTCGCGGTTGATGAACTGGCGGTGCAAGCCTCTTGAGTTGTGCGGGTATATAAACTATTGTTACCGGGTGCCAGCAGCGGCCTGATTCCGTTTCGGTCACCGTGACTTCAGATCGGGCGACTGTGTTGCTGTTGGATTCGATTGGATTCCTTGAATCCAAATCTAAAACGTTTGATCGAATGGATTGACCGGGGTGGAGTAAAGGGCGATTCAGGAATCTCTTAAGGAGTGGTTATGAATTTTGTATGGCGGGTGGCAAGGCTTTTATTTTGCCTGGGATTGGTTTCCTGTGCGGCATCCAACGGGACTTCTTCAACGAACACAGCTGGGCCAGTTGCCACGGGGCGAGGGCCCGCTTTGGTCATCGCAGACGAAATCCCTTTCTCCGCCGATGCAAGTGTTCGCCAAGAAGTTCGTGACGAATGCCAGCTTCCGGGTAAGTTATCGCAGTTCATCAAAGAATACGCTTCGAATTATTCGAGCCATCTCTATTCAGATTCCACCAAAGCTTCAAAAGGGGCGCAGATATTAATTGTGGAAATTTACGACGCGATGGGCGGTGGCGGCGGTGCCTGGAGCGGCGGGAAGTCGGTTTCGATACGCGGGACATTGGAGCAGGATGGTCAAATCATTGGCAGTTTCAAGGGACGCAGGTTTTCCGGTGGCGGGGTGTTTGCCGGTTACAAAGGGACTTGTTCGATCATGGGCCGTTGCGTAAAAGCGCTGGGACGTGATGTAGCCGAATGGCTGCGCCACCCTTCCCAAAATGCGGTTCTAGGTGATATGTAGGAACAACTTTTGTAACGGTCTGACTTTGATAAGGTGCCGCCGGTTGCTGCAGGAAGAAGCCGGCTCGGCGAGTTGATCGCTCGGTCTATCGATAAAAAACCGATCACAGGTGATTTTCGCGGTTACCGACCAAGCTGCACCGCAGCTCTCCAAACGCCGCGCGTAGCGCAGGGTGGTGGCGGGCTACATGCCGAGGTCCCGGCCCAGCGGCAGCCTTTTAAGCGAGTAAATACGGTCAGACTCCATTAAATTCTTCAATCTCCCTCCTCACTCACCAAATCTCGCGTAGACGCAACACAAACCCCGACAGAACGGGATCGCCGGAAAGCGAATCCACACCCTCCAGACAATTAACCGGGGTCTGAGGACGATACACGTATACCCGCTTCGCCTCGGAATCGATCAACCAACCCAACCGCGCTCCGTTGTCCAGGTATTCCTGCATTTTGGCCTGCAAGACAGTTAGCTCATCACTCGGCGAACGCAGTTCCAGCACGAAATCCGGACATAAGTGGACGAATTTCTTGCGCTGTTCCGCGCTTAAGATCGCATAACGCGATTTTCTGACCCACGAGGCATCGGGTGAACGCACGGCCGAGTTGGGCAGACTAAAGCCCGTAGACGAATCGAAACTGATACCGGTGCCCTCCCCTTTCGCCCAGATCCGTAACTGCGTGGTGATCTCGGCGTTCCGATCACCCGTCTCTGCTCCTGTCGGCGGCATCAGTAACAACTCCCCCCGGGCATTGCGTTCAATACGCAAGTCCCTGTTTATTTGACAGAACTCGAAGAACTCATCATCATTCAATTGGATGACGGGTTTCAGCTCCACCTTGAGCGGCAGGCCTTGCTGGGAAGCCTGGGAGTCCATTTTGCGAGCCGTCGTTGCCATAGTCTCTTATAACCTCTCGTTCAAACTTATTTTCAAGCCCCCTCGCATACTACCCAGATGGCCCGGGCTTTGAATCGGCCGTCCATTACGATATTCGGTCCGACTCCCGTGAACCGGGTTTATCAGACCGCGATCAACAAAGTAGTTAAGTCGTCCTCTCGAGTCAATACCTTCAAGTTGAACTAATCGCTACGGCCTGTTTCCGACCCCGCAGCGGAACCGAATTCTCATCCGCCCGGCAACTCCGAAAAAACCTGTTCCGGGGTAGCCTCGAGCGGCAGCAGCCGGGCTCCGGGCTGCAGGTATGCCGGGTTATCGATGCGCGTGGTATCAGCAATGATCAACACTTGTCGTTGCAGGGCCAGGGCAACATGCATCAAACCGGAATAATTTGTCACCACAACATCGGCCAGCGACAACAGGTCGATTGCCTCCGCGAGGTTGGTCCGTCCCATAAAGCTCTGGCAGCTGCCGGCGATCCGGCAAATCGCCAAGCCAATAGACTGATCGTTTTCTTCTCCGAGCAACCAGACCTGCCATCCCCGATCGATCGCATCGCCGGCCAGCCGGGCGTAGCTTTCGATTCGCCATTGATCATTGAGACTCGCCCCACCGCCTGGGCACAATGCCAGAACCGGCTCCATCGATTCGACAATCGAAAATTTTTCGATCACCGGTAGCTGGTTGTAGAGGCCAATATCCAGATTCGGCAAAGCGACATCGCTCGGTAAATCCGCCGGGTTGTCGAATCCCAATGCGACCAATTTTTCCAATGCGTTCCAACGCTTATCGGCTGTTCTGGGGTCGTTCAGCAACGCTTTTGAAGAATATCCTGTGCGCAGCGGAATTCGAGCCAGCCAAGCAAGCAACGCGAATCGCCATCCGTCGTTCAATAGTATCGCATGGTTGTAACCGCTGGCGCGGATTTGGCCAACGAAAGACAGGCGATCGGACAGACCGAAACGCTCGAAATCCTCGGGGAGCGGAATTGCTTTCGCGATCTGCGGCATTCGTTCCAGCAGGGGCAACAGACCGGGCGGCGCCAATACGTCAATCCGACAGGCAGGATCCCGATTCTTCAGTTCAATGAACAGACTCTGCGCCATCACCAGTGCCCCGACCCGGTCAGGCGAGAGAACCAGAAAACGGCGAGGATCCGCTGTCATCAATCTCCGCAGAGCGAGCGGTTAGAATGCCGATGGCCGCGCCGAAGGTCAATCCATCGATACGGCCCGAGCGAAGCCCGAGGCATCTTACTCGATAGAATCAAGGGACCCGTCGATCCCTCACGCAACGGGGGTCAGCCAGTCCCGATGGTCATTGGCCCGGCCGTAGACCGTATCGAAATAAAGGGATTGCAATTTTTCAGTCACAGAGCCACGCCCGCCGGAACCGATAATCCGATTATCGAATTCCCGAATCGGAGTCACTTCAGCCGCGGTGCCCGTCAAGAACGCTTCATCCGCGATGTATACCTCGTCCCGGGTAATCCGTTTTTCGATGACGCCGAGCCCAAGGCTTTCCGCGATCGTGAAGATCGTATCGCGGGTGATGCCTTCGAGCGCGTAGGTAAGCTCGGGTGTATACAGTTTGCCCTTGCGGACAATGAAGATATTTTCACCGCTCCCTTCGGCGACACAACCTTCATGATCGAGTATCAAAGCTTCGTCATAACCGGCCTGGATCGCCTCCTGCAAGGCCAGGATAGAGTTCATATAATTACCATTCGCCTTGGCTTTGCACATCACGCTGTTGATGTGGTTGTGGGTATTGGACGCGGTGCGCAGACGGAGCCCCTTTTCCATATTCTCCTGGCCGAGATAGCTGCCCCATTCCCAGGCGGCGACCATCACATGGACCTTCAGATTATCGGCTCTCAGACCCATGCCTTCCGCGCCGTAAAAACACATGGGTCGAATGTAGGCGCTGTCGAGATTGTTTTTACGCACCGCATCGCGCTGAACACGATCGAGCGTTTCCTTGTCATAGGGGATTTTCATGTTCAGGATATGAGCGGAGCGGAACAAGCGATCGGTATGCTCGCGCAACCGGAAAATCGATGTCCCCTGCTCTCCTTTGTAGGCGCGCAAGCCTTCGAAAACCCCAACCCCGTAATGAAGCGTATGGGTCAGTACATGGACTTTGGCTTCACGCCAGGCCAACCATTGACCATCCAGCCAGATGACGCCGTCTCTGTCATCCATCAACATGGCTTTTTCCTCCGGATTATCACGTGATTCTTGCAACTCATTGTTCCGTTAAACGCAACCAGATTCGCTCCACTTGCGCACTAAAATCGACCAATTTGTCCTCTGAAATAACCGCCGGCCGTTCTTGTAACGCGGCGCGATGTCCCAGATTTCTAAACTCAAAATAAGCACTCTTCAAAATTTCCGCATCTTCATGCGTCAGAAAGCAGGTTTCGGAAAGGTTGTCGAGCAGACGAATCGTATCCGAAAATTTGAGCAGATTACGATTCTTATGAGCGTTCAATAAAACGCCAAATTGTACTATAAACTCAATGTCGGCAATACCACCGATGCCCTGTTTGAGGTCGAACACGCCCTTTTCCCGGGTTGCCCGAGTCTCGCGCATTTTTTCACGCATCTCACGCACCTCCTTTTTCAAACCCGGGAAGGCACGCTTGCCTGTCAGGACTCTTGCGCGCACCTCGTCGAAGCGCTTGCGGAGCGCAATATCGCCCGCGACGAAACGCGCCCGTACCAGGGCCTGATGTTCCCAGGTCCAGGCCTGCTTCAGTTGATATTGTTCGAAAGCCTCGAGGTGTGACACCAGAAAACCCGCCCGTCCGCTCGGGCGAAGACGCACATCCACTTCGTATAAGACCCCGGACAACATTTTCGTATCCAAAAGGTTGATCACCCGTTGGCCGACCCGGACGTAAAACTGCCGGCAGTTGAGCGGGCGGCTGCCGTTCGTTTGCATTTCGGCGCCGACATCGGCATGCAGAAATACCAGATCCAGATCCGAGCCATAACCCAGCTCCCGCCCTCCGAGTTTGCCGTAAGCGATGATCGCGAAGCCGGAGAGGTTTTCCCGATCCGCGCCCGGTGGCGTGCCGTGCTTGTCACACACCAGGTTCCAGGCCAGACCCAGTACTTTCTCGAGTACGACTTCGGCGATGTCAGTCAGGCAATCGCTGACGATCGAAACCGGGATCGCTCCGGCAATGTCCGCGGCCGCCACCCGTAAACCGTGCGCCTGTTTGAACTCGCGCAGTTCGGCCAACTGCCGCTCCAGATCTTCGCTCGAAATTGCGGCGAGACGTCGATCGATTTCATTCAATAGCGCCTGCCTGGAAAGAGGTGCATACAAGGTGCGCGGATCCAGGAGTTCATCCAAGAGAATCGGATGCCGGCCGATAAAGCCGATAATCCACGAACTTGCGCCGGCCAGTTTGACCAGTTGCGAAAGCGCCAGGGGATTCTCGACCAGCAAGGACAGATACGCCTTTCTACTTGCGATCGATTCGACTAATCTGAGAATCTTACTCAGCACCTCCTCGGGATTCGCGGCGCGCCCGGCCGCGCCTAACAATAAGGGCATCAAGCGATCCAGCGTCGAAGCGCCCGTGGCACTGAGCTTTCTGATCACGAGAGCCTGCCGGAAACCATCCACGATCTCGAGGGCCCCAGCACTATTCTGGTAGCCGATCCGCTGTAAGGCCTGTGTCCATTGCTCGGAGTTCGCGGTCCTCATCCAGACAGTCTCTGCATCTCCGTCGGCACTATCCGATTGCGGGGATACAAACACCTGTTCGAATACCTCATGGACCTGTGCGCGCACCCGATCGATTTTCTGCTTCGCCTGCTTCCAGTCTTCGAATCCCAGCGCATAGGCAATTCGCTGCCGATCGAGTTCCCGAAGCGGCAAATCATGGGCCTGCCGATCGGCGAATTCTTGCAGGCGGTTTTCCACCTTGCGTAGAAATTCATAGGCCCCGAGCAGTTTTTCCACCACGGAATATGGTAACAAGGATTTCGATCCTATCACCTTGAGCGCCTTCAGTATCCGGCGTTCCTGAAGCGAGGGATCATGTCCTCCGCGAACCAATTGAAAGGCCTGTCCGATGAATTCGATCTCGCGGATTCCGCCCGGACCCAATTTGACATTTTCCATGCGATCCCTGCGCTGCAAATCTTGAGTGATCTTGGACTTCAGGTTCCTGAGTTCCGCGAAGCTGCCATAATCCAGATAACGCCGATAAACAAAAGGTTTCAGCATCGTCTCGATCCGGGAGCCCGCTTCCAGGTCCCCGGCTACCGCACGAGCCTTGATAAACGCATAGCGCTCCCACTCCCGCGCCTGGCGTTGATAATAGTTTTCCATTGCGCTGAAACTCATGACCAAAGGACCGCTGTCGCCGAAGGGCCGGAGCCGGAGGTCGACCCGAAACACGAAGCCATCGGCGGTGACCGTATCGATTACGCGGACCAGACTTCTGCATAATTCGGTGAAAAATTCCCCATAGCTTTTTTCTTTTTTCCCCGGCAGTATCCCCTCTTCTTCAAAAGCAAAAATCAAATCAATGTCGGAAGAGAAACTCAATTCCCAGGCTCCGAGCTTACCCATTCCCAGCACAACCAATCTCTGGGCGCCTCCATTTTTCAGGGTCGGAGTCCCGAAGCGCGCACAGGCTGCCGCGTACAGATAACCGAGTGCGGATTCAAGACAAGCCTCGGCCAGCAGCGACAGGTCGAAAAGCGTCTGATTCAGATCGGCAAGGCCTGTAATATCGCGCCAGGCAATCCCGATCATTGCACGATTGCGGAAATTCCTGAGCCCGCGCATCAGCTCGTCTTCCGTGTCGAATTCGAACCGGCCCAGATCATCGCGGTACGAATAGGAACGATCCAACGACGAAAGACAACCCGAGTTTTTCAGATCGAGGAGTCCGGAAGGATTGCGAACACAATAATCGGCTGCAAACTGGCTGGCCACCCAAACCTGGAACAGATCTTCGAGAAATTCAGGATGGTCCGGAATTGCCAGGTTTTCGACCTCCATCCGATCCGTGAATCGACGCCAGGTGGTCAAAATAAGATCGTGGACTTGCGGCGGCACCCGGGTTAAAGAAGGCCCGATATCTATCGGTTTGGAATCCATATTCACGGAAATCTTCGCACAAGCGCCAGAATAGGATAGCGCACTATTGTCCGGAGATTCTTGGCTGGCTATTATTTAACATACTGATAAATAATTGAAGTAGGCTCATTTACGTTGTCACCGGCTTGAACTTCTTCTGCCGCCGGGCGGAAGCTGTCGACTTTTTGTATGGCGTCAGTAGGCCAGTACCAGCTGTACGCCCACGCTGAGCGGCCGGGCGGTCGCTTTGCGCAGTGCGCCGGTCAGTAACGGGACATCGTTGCCGTCCAGACTGATCAACTGGTTGGTCAGATTTTTCCCGACAAAGGCGACTTCCCAATGCCGCCTCCGGTCGCCCAACGCGAAGCGGACATCGAGTGTGGCGTAGGCATTCTGTCGAAGCAAGGGATCGAGGTCTTCGGCGAGAAAATAGGAATCGCTGAAATTCAGGTTGATCTGGGTCCTGATCGCGAGTTCATTGAGTAAAGCGGATTCGAGACTCAGGCGGTTGAGCGGAAAATTATAATCCAGATAGACATTACCGCTCCAATCCGGTGCATAAGGGGTCGGCTGTCCGGATAGATCCTGCCTGCAGGTGTTGAGGTTCCCCGAAGCGAAACCCTGGGTTGCGGTGCAGGCCGCATTGGGAAAACTGGTATAGCGCGCATCCAGCAAGGCAACCGCCGCGGAAAGATTCAGATCTTCGGTAACCTGCCAGCGGCTGTCCAGTTCGATTCCCTGGCTGATCACCGACGCGGCATTGCCAACCACAAAATTTGCCCGCCCGTCAAACTGGCTGACCTGAAAATTGTTAAAATCGGTTCTGAACAGGGCAAGATTCAGGCTCATTCCACCGTCCAGCCACAGTGTTTTTGCCCCCAGTTCGTAGCTTAACGCAAATTCATCGGCGAATTGCCAATTAGCCAGAATACCTGAAGTCGCGTTGTCGTCGAAGCCGCCGCCTTTCGCCGAGCTGGAGAAGTTGAAATAAGCCATGTGCTTTTCGCCGATATTCCACTGCAGGCCGGCCATGGGCATCAGGTGATTCTCATCGCGAGACCCCTGAGACTGGTGCGGAACGGCGTTGATCGCGACCGCCGCAAAGCGCGCAAGACGCAGGTTTGGGATTCGAGTACCGAGATTGGCAATAAACAGATTTTTTGACGCATCTTTGGATTCGTGGGTAAAGCGTAAGCCCGCGGTGACACGCCAGTCATCGATCGGCAACCAGCTGAGGCGACCAAATGCCGACCAGCTGTTACTGAGCTGATCGGACCGGTTCACTCGGGAAAGCTGGACGGGTGGTGGTATCCCCAAGCCCGGTATCGGTATCCTTAAGGCACTGAGTTGATTGGCACTTAGATTTCCGACTGTATTGATCTCCAGATCCTGGTATTGGTAATAGACCCCGAGCAGATATTCCAGTGAGTCTACGTTCCAGGGCTGCCAGGAAGAGGTTGTGGCTTCCGGGGAATTCAGCCTTATTTCCTGGCTGAATTGCTGAAATTGTTCCCCAACCTGGAATCCAAGTACGGAGAGCGCGGATAAATCCAGGTCGTAAAGGTCATCGTATTGGTATTGGTTAACCCCGGTGATTGCGGAAATTTCATGATCCCCGGCCTGGGCTTTGATGAACAGGGCACCGCTGTGATAGGTCGTGTCGCTGGAATCCGGCCCGAACAAGGGGCTGTTCTGGCCGGCGGAGCGCCGGGTGTTGAATTGCGAATCGAATTGAGGGTCGAGCGCGCTGAACGCCCGCCCCAAAGTGCCTGTTTCGACAATCTGGGAAGTGAGTCCCTGAACCTTAAAATGGCCGTACTCATATTTTGCTCCAACCTCAAGGTCTGCCGGTCCCTGCCAGCGTAGACTGCCGCGAATCAACTGATCGTCCTTTTCCGGTTCGCGCCTACCCAGCGCGGTATTTTGCAGATAACCGTCCAGGTGGGAAATTCGCCCCGCTATTCTCCCCGACAAGCCCTCGGCTAAGGGTCCGCTCAGGGCGCCCTGGGCGAAGGCTTCACCATGATCCGGCGCATAGAAGGTCGACAGTTGCGATTCCAGGGTATTGCTAGGCTTGGCCGTAACGATATTGATCGCGCCGGCCGTGGTATTCTTGCCGAACAGGATTCCCTGCGGTCCTTTCAGTACTTCGACCCGTTCGACGTCCAGCAGCGGGATTCTGGACTGGCGGTCCCGGCCCGAGTAGATCCCGTCGACAAATGTACCGACCGACTGTTCGAAGCCAAGGTTAAGGCCAGACCCGATTCCACGAATGAACAGGCGGCTGAATACGTGGCCCTGACTGATGGTCAGGTTCGGAACGTAGGCCGAAACATCTTCAAGTTGTCTCATGGTAAGATTCCTGATTTTCTCGCCGGACACCACACTGACCGCCAGCGGAACCTCGGAAAGATCCTCGGGTCGCTTCTGCGCGGTGACCGTAATCGGGTCAAGCGAATAGCGGGATTCTTCCGGTACATCGGCACAAATCGAAGGGGATATCATCACCAATACCCACGCGCGCAGGGCTTTAACTTCGAGAGTCTTGAATGACCACCTTGAGATCGACATGATGAATCGGCTCGTAACGGTTCAGCTGGCTACAATTTTGCCCCTACCGCAAACAACGCTCTCAGTACCAGACGAGATTGCGCGATCGTCGCTTGTTCTGAAACCAGGCGGGCAATTCGATCGATGAGTTCCCTGGCGTTAAAAGTTATTTTGGTTCTGATATTACAGTATCTGATTCCCGGTGAGCTGTCGAGTACGGCCCAACCCTCCGAACTTTCTCTGTAAACCAGCTTTGGCCGGCACGGACTCGGGCTTTGCGCCCGCCTCCCGACCAGGTTCCCCGAACCGCCAGGGGATTATTCGATTTTCAGAAAACTTTGGAGCTTGTCGAAAGTCGCGTCGAAATATTCGTGAGAATAGGTGACCCCGTTATGGCGCTCCACTCCGCGGATCTCCTCGGGTAATTGATTGGCGGGCGGAAACTGGAAGTTGTTCAAGAGGAGCGGGATGATGTGCTTGCGATGCTTCAACGCGTGCGCGATTTCGCGCCGGAGCCAATCGTCATCGGCATCGCATCGGTTAAGCGAATTCGGGGCGAGGATCAAAATAAAATTGGGAGCCTGTTCGATTTCCTTCAACAATCGATTATCGAAGTGCTCGGCTCTCAGATCCTGGACATCCAGAAAGCAGGAGATCCCTCTCCGCGCCAGTTCAGTCTGCACGATCCGCGCGACTTCCGAGCCCTGTTCGCGCCGATAGCTGATAAAAGTCAGGTGCCGGTTATTGCGGGCCGGAGCGGTCACAGGCCGATTGAACGATGCGATTGGGGGAAGCGGCACATCCGTGAGACGCCGGTCCGCGAAGAGCGCCCACGCGAAGCTGAGTCCACCCATGGCGAAGCCCAGCAGAATATCGGGTATCCAATGAATTCCGAGCGCGAATGTCGATAAGACCACGCTCAATCCGAGGAACAGAATGGAGTGTCTCAACCGCATTCCGAGCCAGTAGGCGGACAGGATGACGAGGACCGAAAAGGACACATGAACACTCGGGAAACAGTTATCGAGCCCGCTGATCGGCCGGATCATTTCGATCAGCCGGGTCGAGAGCAGATCGGACAGGAGGATCGCTCCGGATTCCGGATAGGCCCAGCGTTCCGGAACCGGGAAAAACACGAAAAAGGGCAGGCTCAACAGATAATTCAGGATCAGCGAGAAAGTAATAACACGGGCCGGCCGGATCGAAGCGCGCCGCCAGGCTACCGCGGCGTTTCCGAGCAGCAAAAGCGGCAGCAGCACGAAATAGGAGAAGGAGTACCCGGCTATACTCCCTATCGCGGTGCGGGATTGCCCGGCCAAGGTGATTTCGCCTTCCAGTTGCCGGAACGCGCGCGCGTTCAGAAAGCCTTGTGCGTAGTCATCCGGTGTCTTCAGCAGTTCTTCGAACTGGGTTTCGGCGTAATTTACGACAAACAAAAAGACGAGAAGCAGGATCAAGCCGAGCTTCGTTCGGATCAAAAAAAATTCGGTCATGCGGGAGGGTTCAGTTCGTCGAGGCGGGCCTGCGCCAGATTGAAAACAGCGCAAAGAATCCGCCGAGTGAGAACAGAACGATCAATGTCGTGGACAGCACCTGGATCAGCCCTGTGTTGCGTTCCGCTCGGACCAGAAAGATCCGGTAGGAAACGTTGCTCATCGGATCGAAATCGAACTGGATGGTGCCGGGCCGCCTCGCGAATCCGCGTTCGGTCAATTCGAAGGAGTTGAAATCGGTGCGCGCGATCTGCACATCGAAGGGATCTCCGACACTCGAGTCGTTATTGCTGAGATCCTTCCAGGTGACTTTCTGTCCTTTCATGAGATCGCCTTCCGGCAGGTCGAAGTCGACATCACGGATCACTCGCGGGTGGTTGTCGTCGAAAGGCCAGATGTACCGGATTCTGTGCATCCGGCTGGTGATCTCGGAACCGATGCGGTAAACCAGGTTTTCCAGGTTGCCGGTTTGAAAGCTGATATGAAAAATCTGCGGCGCGAGTCCGGAATCAATGAACTCGCTCGTGATCTCCAACGCATTTTCGTGGGTCTTGCGAATCGTCCAGAGTACATCGAAGTGTTTATGAAAATCCTCGTCGAATACGACGAACTCGGTGCCCGAAAGGCGGATGGCTTGTCTCGCGGCTTCCAGGAAGCGTTCGTCGACCGAATCTCCTTTCTTAAGGGACTTGCGGACCTGAACCGGAACCGGTTTGGGCAGGGTTCTGGCCTTCCAGCGTAACATCGCGAGCGCATTTCTGGCTTTCGGAGTTTCGTTGAAATTAATCCAGGTCAGGAAATCCCCGGCATCGATATCCTGGGTGGTCAGAGCGCCGATCGATTGATGCAGTTTTTCCCTGAGATTCGAATCGGTCGACCTGGAAACGACCAGGAGATCATTGGGTAAAGGGGTTGGTAATTTTAAGAAAACCAACTCGGGGTCGTCGTCGAATTTACTTTTCGTTCCATCCCAAATTGCCGAGAAATCCGCCTTGCCGGATTTAACCAATCCTACCAGGTCTGAACTGCCTTGTGCTTCGTCCGGGTTCTCAGCTTGGATCGTAATGTAGTTCCGATCGTTTTTGTCCTGACCGGGCACCGAGAAGATATCCTTCTCGCGGAAATATAACGAGGGTAGAAAGAAGCTCGAGGTGCTGAATTTATTGTGATAAACAAATCTGGCCGGCGTTTCGCGATTGCGCAGATACTGTACGAAATCATCGAGGTCCTTGCCCGCGAATTCCGAGTGCCGCACGACAAAATAGGCATGATACAGAGTGCTGTCGGTCGTTCGGCTTTTATAGGTTGCGAGGATCTCGAGGTCGGCCCCGAGCATTTCCGCGACGACATAGACATAAGGAGTTATTCTGGCCATCACAGGCCCCTGCTCGGCCGCTTGCCAGTTTTTTAGAGTCTGGATCGCCGCGCTGTATTCCAGATCACGGTTTTCAAATTTAAGACTTAACTTTGCCTGAAAAACCTGTCTTAAGCGCTCATCGGCCTCCTGGGTTTCGGGATCCAGAGCCACGCCCACGAAGGTCATCGAGGTCGCTTCCAGAGCCGCAGCCGGAAGGGGCGACAAGGTAATGAAAACCATCAGGATAATCGATTCTGAGAGGTGCCTTATAAACAAGGAACGTCGATTTATTTTTTTGTAGAGTGTATGCACCCGGATTTCTCGCCAAATCACGGCCGCTCGCGTTTTATTTGCAATGATTAACCAACGAATGCAAGAGAACTCAGGAGCGGCCTTTGACGTCGGAGTCTACAGCAACCACAAAGGAATTTCACGGTTCGAGAAGCCGCTTTCCAACAATCCGCTCCGCCACATAATCGGCGAACGGAAAGGCGCAGGTAAAGGCCGGGGATACGGCATTCAGGATATGGGTGGAATTCTCGTCGCCTTCCACGACAAAATCACCGACCAGCGAACGCTTGGATATATCCAGCAACTGGGCCCGGATGCCCGGCGGTCCCCAATCGGAGAACATCGAATCGTCCACATCGCTGGCCATCCGCGCGGCTTCATCAACCATCGCTTTCTTGAAATTTTTTCTGATTTCCTGCACCGCGAGCTTGCGATAGACATGCGGATCCTTAAAAAACAAGGCCGCATTATTGAGCACGGCTTCGCCCGCTTCCTTCAGGTTGAAACCTTTCAGGCCGCTGTACTGCTCGCGCCACAAGGCGGGAATCGCGGTCGGTCCGATTTTAACTCCGTGGTCCACGGTCAGCGTGAAATGTACCCCGAGAAAGGGATTGTTCAAATCCGGCACCGGATAGAGGTGCCTCCTGAACGGACCGATTCGCTGGTTCGCATAGAGATACAAACCCTTGAAGGGGGCGACCCGGTATTTCAAGCCAAATCCCAATCCATGCGCAATCCGGTCCGCGTAGAGTCCGGCGGCATTGATCAAATGCCCGGCCGAATACCGTCCCTTGTTGCTTTTCACCAGCGCGCTGCCGCCGGATTCATAGCAAACGCCCTTGTCAATCTGAATCCGAGCCGCCGCGAGTTCGCGCTCCAAGGAGTGCAGGATGTCCAGGGGATTCACCGACGAGGTGGTGGGCGACCATAAGGCCTTGCCGACGGTCCGCACCCGAGGTTCCAATTCCCGCGCTTCAATTGCGCTGATTAAAGCGGTCTCAATACCGTTCCGGGTAGCGCGCCGGAATAATTCTTCGAGCCCCGCGATCTGTGCTTCGCAATTCGCGACCACGAGCTTGCCGCAGGAATGGATCGGGAGGGCATGCTCGGCGCAATAAGCCCGCATGCGCTGGTTGCCATCGCGGGTAAATCGCGCCTTGAGACTGTCTTCGGAATAATAGAAACCGGCATGCAAGACACCGCTGTTACGGCCGCTCGCATGGCATCCGGCGGAGGATTCTTTTTCGAGGATCCTGATCGAGGAGCCCGGTTCGCGCCGATGCAGCGAGCGAGCAACCGCAAATCCGATGATTCCGGCGCCGACGATCAGGAAATCACTTTTTTGGATCGTCACGAATTTGGATTGCGATTCCAATCATCGGCGGTTTTCTTCATCAACACGGGATTCCACGAGGGTGATCATCCTATCGAAGCGATTGGGCCGGCGATATCCTGGCGCGCAAGAAAAATCCGGCCGCGATTCCAACCGGTGTTAGCCCGATCACGAACGCTTTGTTCTCCGCAACGCCAGGGCGGTGTATTATAAAGCCCCAATTCCGTGCCTGGAAGATGCGTATGACTGAGATCAATCCACCCAACCTGTCCAATCCGAGCCTTCTGTTTCCGGTCGATCCGAAGATCGAACAATATATGCGCGGACTGGTGGGAAATACCGATGATCCGGTGTTACTGGAAATGGAGCGACGTGCTTATGAGAAAGGCTTTCCGATCGTCGACCGCCTGGTCGGGATTTTTCTCGAAACGCTCACGAAATTACACAAAGCTCGCAGGATTTTCGAATTCGGCAGCGGATACGGCTATTCGGCCTATTGGTTCGCGCGGGGGGCCGCCGGAACGGGAGCCGAAATCATCTGCAGTGATGGGGATACATCGAACAGGGATCTGGCCGAGTATTTTCTGAAGCAGGCCGGCCTTTGGAAAAGCATCGATTTTCGGGTCGGATTCGCGCAGGATATTTTCCAAACCACGGAAGGCCCTTTCGATATCTGCTACAACGATGTCGATAAGGGAGATTACCCGGAAATCTGGCGCATGGCGCGGGATCGCATCGCACCGGGCGGTCTGTATATCGCCGACAACGTTCTCTGGCACGGCCGGGTGATCATGGATCAACCGGTATCTGACATCGTGCCCGGCTGGACCGAAGCAATCCTCGAACATAATCGATTGATTTTCGCGGACAGCGGATTCGACGCCTTTATCAATCCGACGCGCGATGGGGTGCTCGTGGCCCGGAAGAAATGAAACACATTGCCGGCCTTCCAGTTGGCTCCGAGCTGGTCGCCGGATTCGCTCGCGTGCCCGGGACTTCTGTACGCCAACCGTCTCGAAGCTTCCATCGGATCGATCCAAGACCTCTCGTTCGGCAACCGATTGTGCTCCGGTCCGAGCCGGACCGGAGCGATTGATTATCTACTAAACAGGCACCACTCCTTTGCTTACCCGGCCCCTACCTCGATCTTCCGGGGCTGATACTGCGCACGTTTCGGAATCCGGAGAGTCAGAATGCCGTCTTTCAGCGTCGCTTCCGCTTCATCACCGTCAAGTTCGCTGCTCAACGAAAAGCTGCGCCGATAGTGAGTGGAGCGTATATCCGCGTAGACCGATTGCATCCCTTCGGGCACCTGGATTTCGGTTGTGCCCTCGACTGCCAGGGCATCTCTGTCGACATGCACGCTGAGCCGTTCTTTGGAGACTCCCGGCATATCGGTCTGCACCGTGATACCCCCCTCGTCTTCGAAGATATCGACCGGGGGACGGATTACCTGCACGGGTTCCGTTGGTTCCTGTACCGATTTGGATTCTTGTGTACTGACCTGTTTTGCTTCGCTCATTTTCTTACTCCGGAGAATTACTTGATTTGGATCTGTCGCGGCTTGGCCGACTCATGGCGACCAATCGCAACATGCAACACCCCGTCGCGATAACTCGCCTCGACTCGGTCGGGATCCACGTCCTCGGGCAGAGTCACGACGCGATGAAAGGCACCGTCATACCGTTCTTTCCGGTAATAGGTGGCTCCTTCGGCGGCGGTTAGCCTGCGTTCACCCTTGATGGTCAAAAGATTCTGCTGAATGGAAATTTCCAGATCGTTCGGATCCACTCCGGCCGCAAACACATCAACATCGACCTGATTCGGAGTACTGCCGATATTAATCGGCGGATAGGTTCCCCTGACCACGGCACGTATGCCGTTGGGCCAAGGCATCCCGGCGAACAATTGATCCATTTCTCGGGCTACGCGCCTGAAATCATCGAACAGGCTACCTTCAAAACTGCTTAAACTACTGAACATTGCCAACCCTCCTGATTCGGTTTTAATCCACAATGGAATTAACCCTCGATATGGGGATTAATTTTTTTCTTTTCAAGCGCCACGCGACAATGATTTAAATCGGAAGCGAGTTTTTAACGCTCCTACCGACTTTCATGTGCGCGTTTTGGTCTCGCGGTTTGAAGCCTGGATTGCTACGATTCAAGGTGCGCGACAACATCCAAACAGGACTTTCGACCGTATCATAAAAAGGCAGGACGTTGGACAGGCTGGATTGATTCGATCGCGGCCCCGTTTTGCTTCGGCCGAATGTCAAATCGTCAAACCGGGCTAAGGTTATGAATGGAAACCTGAACAAAATACTGCTTCTATCCGGCCTGCTGTTATCGCCCATGCTTGCCCGGGCCAACACGGCCGCAACCACCGTGATCGGATGGCATAATGGCTTCGATCATCCGCTGCAAGGCTGGGATCATGTTCTGACCATGATCGCGGTCGGCATGTGGGCTGCCCAACTGCGCGGACGGGCCGTTTGGCGGCTTCCTTTAGTCTTCGTCGGGGTCATGAGCCTCGGCGGTCTCGCGGGTGTTGCGGGTCTATCGGTACCGGGTGCGGAATGGATGATCCTGCTCTCGGGGGTGGTCTTCGCCGTGCTGATCATCCGTAAATTGCGTTTTCGAGTCCGGTTCAGCCTGCTTGTGGTGTCCTTCTTCGCTTTCTTCCATGGATTGGCGCACGGCCAGGAAATGCCCGCGTCGGCCAGTTTCCTGTCGTTCGGTCTCGGGTTCATGCTGGCGACGCTTTTGTTGCACGGCGCGGGTATTGTCGCGGCACGGCTGTTCGTGGTAATTCTGACATTCGTTCTCGGGAACAGTGTCTATGCGCAGCAAGCCACCAAATCCCCAAGCACCGCATCCAGATCAAGGCCGGAGGATGGCCAAGCGATGCGCCTTCCGGACATCGTGGTCACGGAACGCAGCGATTCGCAGGTGGGTATTGCCGACAGCGCGTCGCAAGGCAATGTGGGTCAGGATCAGCTCAAATTACGCCCGATCTTTCGACCCGGAGAAGTGCTGGAAACCGTGCCCGGTCTCATCGTTACCCAGCACAGCGGCGAAGGCAAGGCCAACCAGTTTTATCTGCGCGGATTCAATCTCGACCATGGCACGGATTTCCTGACTCAGGTGGACGGCGTGCCGGTGAACCTGGTGTCCCATGCCCATGGACAGGGCTACACCGATATAGGCTTTTTGATTCCCGAACTGATTCGCACGATAAGCTACCAAAAAGGCGTCTATTACGCGGAGAACGGGGACTTCGCGAGCGCGGGCGCGGCCGATATCCATCTCTTCAACACCCTCCCGACCGGCATCGTCAAGTTCACGGGCGGCAGTTTCGACTACTATCGCGGCCTGGTTGCTGCGTCGGTCAAAGCCGGTGACGGCGATTTACTTTATGCCCTGGAAGGCAATTACAACGACGGTCCGTGGCAACATGGCAACCATTTCAAAAAGGGCAATGCGGTCCTGCGTTACGGCCGAGAGCAAGAGGATTCGGGATGGAGTGCCACCTTTATGGGCTACAAGGCCGGTTGGAACGCCACCGACCAGATTGCCAGACGCGCGGTGGACTCCGGCTTGATCGACCGCTTCGGTTCGCTCGACCCGACTGACGGCGGCAACAGCCAGCGTTACAGCCTCACCGGCGAGTGGCACCGGCAGAGCGACGCCAGCGCCACGAAGGTGATGGCCTATGGGTTTTACTACGATCTGGACTTGTTCTCGAACTTCACCTACTTCCTCGCCAATCCCGTGCGGGGCGACCAGTTCGAACAGTTCGACCGGCGCTGGGTTTCCGGGCTCAAGGTGAGTCACACGCTTTTTCATGATTTCGGGGAAGTTGAGTCCGAGACGACCATTGGGCTGCAATTTCGCAACGACACGATCCATAATAGCCTGAATCTCACGCAGGCCCGGCAACGCTATGGCACCGTGCGCGAGGACGACGTGCGGGAGACCAGCCTCGGTCTTTACGCCGAAAACAAGACACGCTGGAACCCCTGGCTGCGCAGCAACCTTGGCCTGCGCTTCGACGGCTTTCGCTTCGATGTCGACAGCAACCGCCTGGAAAACTCCGGCGCCCGAACCGACGGGCTCATGAGCCCCAAAGCCAGCGTGGTTCTGGGTCCCTGGGCGGATACGGAGATCTATCTCAACGGCGGTCTCGGATTTCACAGCAACGACGCGCGCGGCGTCAACACGACTGTCGACCCCGCTAGCGGAGGGTCGATAGACGCCGAGGGCAATCCGGTCCAATCCGCCGTTCCGCTGGCGCGCACCTACGGTGCGGAAATCGGCGCTCGGACTGTCTGGATCGACGGGCTGCAAAGCACCCTGGCGCTGTGGTGGCTCGATATCGATTCCGAACTGGTATTCGTCGGCGACGCCGGGACGACCGAGGCCGGCCGCCCTGGCCGGCGCTACGGGATCGAATGGGCGAACTACTATACACCGACCGGTTGGCTGACCTTCGACGCGGACTTCAGTTTCTCCAAAGCGCGCTTTCGGGATAATCCGGCCGACCCCCTTACAGGATTACCGGTGGGAAGAACCATTCCAGGTTCGGTGCAAACGGTGATCGCGGCGGGCGCGACGATCCATGATCTCGGCGGCTTCTTCGGTGGGCTGCGCCTTCGCTATTTCGGTCCGCGCTCGCTCATCGAAGACAACAGCGCGCGATCCGACCCGACCATCCTGCTATCCGCGAATCTGGGCTACCAGATCGACAAGGTCTGGACGATCCAGGCGGAAATATTCAATCTGCTGAATCGCAAGGATAGCGCAATCGACTATTTCTACGCGTCCCGGCTGCCCGGAGAACCGCCGCAGGGCGTGAACGACATCCACTTTCACCCGATCGAACCGATTGCTTTCCGAATCGGGCTGACCGCGAATTTCTAACTCCCGAGCCTGGGCATTGATCAGTACATTATTTTTGGGAAACAGCAGAGCCAGGATTTTAAATGCCTACGTCGGTCCGGTTCATGACCTTCGTTTGTACCTGAATGGATTCCTGGTGTATCAGTTTCAATAGTTTACGGGAAAACTCTTCGCTCAATCCCATCGCAAGACCCAGGGCAACCCGTGAATGGATGATTTCGTCCCAGCGGTTGACCTGCAGGATGGTCACCTGGTTGTCCTTTTTGAACTGGCCTATTTTTTCCGATATCTTCATTCGCGCGGCAAGCTTCTGCATGATCTCATCATCGAGTTGGTCGATCTGCTCCCGGAATACGCTCAACGCATCTTTTACGCTTTTGTCATCGAATGAGGGCCTGCGCACCACCAGCGCTTCGATTATTTTAGCCAGGGCGGAGGGGGTAACCTGTTGCTTTGCGTCGCTCCAGGCGGAATCGGGATGAACATGGCTTTCGATCATCAAGCCGGCCATATCCAGGTCGAGGGCTTTCTGCGCGATGAACGGAATCAGGTCGCGGATTCCGCAGATGTGACTCGGATCGCAGAAGATATTCAATTCCGGGATCCGGGTCTTGAGTTCGATTGCCAGGTCCCACATCGGCGCGTTGCGGAAAGGTCCCTTTTCGAAGGAGGAAAACCCCCGGTGGATCGCCGCGAGCTTCGTGATGCCGGCTATATTCAATCGTTCCAGGGCGCCAATCCATAATTCGATATCCGGGTTTACCGGATTTTTAACCAGTACCGGAATATCGGCGCCCTTCAAGGTATCCGCGATTTCCTGTACCGAAAACGGGTTGACCGTTGAGCGCGCGCCGATCCAGAGTATATCGACACCAAATTTCAAGCAGGCCTCTACATGGGCCGCATTCGCGACTTCGGTTGCGACCGGTAAACCGGTTTCCCGTTTCGCTTGGATGAGCCACTTCAATCCCTCGAGGCCCA
The DNA here is from genome assembly GCA_050740335.1 of Methylococcales bacterium. Lineage (GTDB taxonomy): Bacteria > Pseudomonadota > Gammaproteobacteria > Methylococcales > UBA1147 > UBA1147. Next base: position 20,455 of record JBOICY010000409.1, read on the forward strand.
TGCCCTCGAACTGGCCTGGCCGTGTGCGGGGTTTCCAGATCCCGGCGCGCAATACGTGCACGGCGCCGGTGGCCGCGAGTTGTTTGGCGGTGCTGATCAATTGCTGTTCCGTTTCCGCGCTGCACGGACCGCTGATGATCAGGGGGCGGTTCGAATCCGGTGACCAGGTATCCATGGATTCGAGCGATAATTCTTTTTTCATATTCATGAATCAATTTTGTAGCGATCAGAACATCTTCCATCCCCCGATTCGAAATGCAGATCAATCAGGAGCGCACGTCTGATACTTGGCGTCGAATCCGCGTTCAAATCACGGCTTCAAATCCTTCGAATCGCGGCGGCCCGAGATAGACCCCCTTCGCCGCGCCGGCCTGGGCATGCGCCTTGCGAAATGCCTCCGAATGGGTCCAATCCTCGAAGGCCTCACGGGACTCCCAGATCGAATGCGATACGAACAAGCTATGATCTTCTTCGCTCGGGCCGCGCAGCAACTGAAACTCCCGGAATCCCGGCACTTCATCGAGATAACTTTCCCGCCGGCGCCACATTTCGATAAATTCCTGCTCGCGTCCCGGAGCGATACGGAAACGGTTCATGGCGATAAACATAGACACCTCCAGTAGAATATAGTGTACCCACTCGTGCAGGTTACGGCGGGTGATATCAGGTTATGCCGGAAAGCCCGCGTTCCATGCCATGTGAAAGGCGTTCCAAACTCCGGTCTGGTTCGCGGTCAGCCCGCGGACCTCGGTGAGAGTTTAGAGTGATAATATTCCAGGCTGCTGGTTAGTTCTAGTTTTCGTTCGGAAACGAGCGAAAACTATCCCGGCTCAGGATGAGGCTTGGCGGGATGCCGATATCGAACTCACTGGATCGCGTTTTTGAGAAGTGTCCGGATTGAGGTTTTGGAACTTTATGACCGACAAACGGGGCGTTGCGCGCGGATATTGATGGAAGACGGGAAAACAGGAAGCAGGGTTTAGAACTGGAGGTTTAGTGCCGGAGGGAAAGGTGCCACGAACGCTTCGCTCAAAAATTTAGTGAAAATTACCGGGATTTTGTAGTCCGGTTATGTCATGCTAAAAGTGTTCTAAAATTTCAAGAGGTGAAACCATGTTGAATCTCAAATCTTACATCGCTCGAACCGGCTTGCTCCTCAGTCTGCTGGGCACGATTTCTCCAGCTTTTGCGCAAGATTACGGCGGCTACATCGATGCCCCCCAACCCTATGCCGATCCTTATTATCAGGGTGGTCAAGGTGGCTACGACGATCAGTCTTACGATAACGGCTATGAGTATTACGGGAATGGAGTAAACGGCGGATATGGATACCAGAACGGCGACGGTTCGTGGTATCACCAAAACGGCGACTATTCGGGCGGTTATTCCGTCGGAGGGGACGGCTCGGGTTGTATTTATACCCCGGACTGGTCGAACTGTTGATTTTCTGTTTCGATTGCTGACGACACCGGGTTCGACTGCGGAGTTTTGAGCCCAATCCCGGGTACGAGTCAAGAC
>JBOICY010000410.1:0-9095 GCA_050740335.1 Methylococcales bacterium
CGGCCTTTCCAGGGCTCATCCCCGCCCGGATTGACCAGCTTGATTGCGTAGGCCTTGGTCGCATTCAACCACCAGGCGACCGCTTGGCGGAATTCGTCCATGCGGCCTTGCTCGAGCAACTGATTCAAAAAGATATTGTTTGCGAGCAGCACATAAAAACCCTTGTCGATCACCGGAGTATCGTGGAATTCTTCGAGCGTATGCCGGGCGCTCAAAGGCGTCACCGCCGCCTCCATCGCGGTGGTATATCCCAGGGTCGCGTAACGATAGCCTGTCGCAAAGGTTGAGGGCACGATCCCGCCGGTTCCGGAGCGGAGTTCTCCGACCCGCAACTGACTGTCTTTCCGATGATCCTCGGGCTGGAATTTCCGCGCCAGATTGACCTTATGCCCGGCGATATGGCAATGGATATCGATGCCACCGGGCAAAACCACCATTCCGGAAGCATCGATGGTCGGACTGTCCTCCGGAACACTTTCGACGATCTTTCCGTCCCTGATAAAAATATCCTTGATCTTCCCATCCACGTGATTGACGGGATCATGAACCTTCCCGTTGATAATCCGTAGAACAGACACTGCTTCTCCTTAAATATTATTATTATTATTGTTTTAAACCGTAGCTCTTGCGGTCTGCCGGGTCATTCGGTTGCTTGCCTGTTTCAATCCGCGCAGATCACACACCCGGTCCTTGATTGCACGCAGGACTTCTTCATCGCTCGGGAACGGGGATTCAAAGGCAGGCCGTGTCGTGAGCGGCACATTATCCATCCGGTATACGGTACCCCGGACATTGATGCCGTAGGTCGCGGTCGTGAAGGCAACCCGGGCCATCTGACTGGTGTGGGTCGGTTTGGGGTCCAGGGTGATCACCGGTATGGTCCTTAAATGCTCGATGGCTTTTTTCGAGAAATTAGAACCGGGATCGCTCGCGACTACACACAAGGCATCAATCTCGCCACGCGCCAGCACGTCCGCGGTGGTGAATTCGCCTGGATTGAATCTCGGATAGCCCCGATTGAAAGATACTCCGAATGGATAGCCGGTCTGCCAGGAGACGACGTTATCGGCGCCCGTCACATTTCCATGCCCGCGGGTAGGCATGGCCACAAAGTGGGTGTAATCGTTCAAATCGGTGGCGAGTGCAAGCAGAGCGCCGGCATTGAAATGACGCCCCCGGGTCATGGTCAGTCCCATGCCGAAGAAAATCACTCCGTACTGGCAATTTTTCATGCGTTCGACCAGATCTTTCATCGTATCGAGTGAAATGCCGGTTTTTTCCGCGACCGAAGGGTCCAGCGCGGCGCCCTTGACCAGCGCGCGAAGCGCCCAAAGCAACTCGAAATCCCGGCCGGGTTTGACTTTCAGAAAGATATCCGCGACGGAAGCGCTTTGAGTGGTGCGCACATCGACCATCACGACGGTGCGATCAGCCTTACCGTTCGGGATATGCAGTCCCTTCGGAGAAACCGCGTAACGCTGGAAATGCCGGGGATGGGCCTCGGCCGGATTGCCGCCCCAATACATCACGAAGTCCGCGCGGTTTTTGATTTCGCCGAGGCTCGCGGTACTTTCGCCGACCCCCTGAAACGCCATGCCGGTAGGACCGTGGCAGACCGAAGTCGTGGTATCGATATTGCCGTTCACATAGTCCGCGATCGCGACCGCCTCCTTCTGGGCCTCGCAGGTTGTGTCGCTGAGTCCGTAAATCGCCGGGAATTTTGCATTGACCAATATCCGGGCGGCTTCCTCCACGGCTTCTTCGAGGCTTGCCTCCTTGCCATCGATCAACGCAACCGGATAATTTTCAACCTTGTGTTCGTAAAACCACGCCCTGCCCAGAACGCAGGCGTTTTTGGCCTTGGTGATGCGTTTTTCATCGAGATCCACGGTCAACTCCATGTCGTCACACACACAGCCGCAGAAAGTACACACCCCATTCTTTACTACTGCAATATTTTCACTCATAAGTTAACCCTCTTGCGTCTGGAAGGCAATGATCACCTGAGTCCCAGACTAATTTTTACTCGATGAGAAACACTCGTTCCGTTTCCGCATCTCGATCAAGCCTTGCCATTCAAGGTCCGATTTATTTACACAACTTAGAATTTTAACATACTTCGGTTTGTAACGGATTACCGGGACACTCGTTAACGCATTCGTTGTCCGTCGTAGCAGCATTGGAGCCGCCAGGGAACAATATCGGTCCGCGACAATCCTGCCTACCACCGGCGGAAGCGTGAAAACAGACGCACTTTCGGAAACAGCCGATTCAGAGCGAGCCAACCACTTCCGAGCCAATAGAAGGTAATTCTGGCTGAAAATCCCGGAATTGCACGCAATCCAGAGGGTCTGAAGAATTTTCCAATCAATCGCAACCGGCCAGAATATCGTCGAGATGAAAATGGTACTTGCCGAGACTCCCCCCATAATTCCCGGCACTGATCCGGCACAGCGCGCGCGCCGAACCCCAGTAGTGGCAGGCGGTCGTGATCCCGACCCGCATGGCCTTTTTGATTGCCTCCTCGGTCAATCCATCGATCACGATTTCAACCACCGATCCGACCTCGCCGGACAGACGGGAATCGACGAGTCCCCTGAGGGTCGGACAATAGGCCTGATTCGTCGAGGCGGGCAGAAAGCGATATTTCGATCCGACCTTGGAACCGGATCCGACAATCCCGCCGGGAAACGAGGTGATCACATTATCCAATTGCTCGATCGCTTCGACCGCGGTTTCGCAGGCCGATAAGACATGGTGCGCGCTGTTCCCGAGCACCAGAAAGTTTCCGCCACCGATCGCATCGCAAACACCGGTGCTATGTTCGCAGATGAATTCGCCGTGCATGACCGGGATTCTCCAGTAACGCCGGCCGTCAAAAATTTTCGAGGTCTGGTAACCATCCCCGAAAAACCTGAGATTCTTACCCAGGGGCAACCGGTTTTTGCTATCCATTCCGGAAAAGCAGGCCGTGGTCGGTGTCGTCATCACCGATTGGCCGACCCGCATCGGGACTTGTCTTTCCAGGTCTTTCACGGACATCGCAAAAATCATCACCGAATAGCCGGGACGGCCATCCGGAGTTTCCGAGGGCTTCAATTCTTTCTCGATATCGATTTCACATCCGCAGGCGATCACGGAGGACGCGAATCCACGAATCGAATTCGCGGCGCGAAAGGCCCATTTCTGATTCATCGCGGTGATGATGATGCGGGTGGCTTTCATCGGGAAAGCTTCCGCGAAGGTACTATCGATATTGACGCCGTTGATTTTCATTTGCGATCCGTACACGAAGGTTTCGAACAGGATTGGCGGAAGGCCAATTCCAGAGGGTTATCCGAGTCAAAGCGGAGCAGACCGGCTAAATTAAGCGGCTTCGGGAGCGGCAACCGTGAAAAAGGTTCATGCGACTTTCCAGCCGTTGAACGAAAGTCATTCTGTATATCGAAGAATCGCCCGCCTTAGCGGCACATATGGATTTTCACGCGGCGATGTCACCCGTCCGAGCTATTGAAGGAAACGTGTCTAGCCCAAGGGCACCCCGTTGTGGCTGTGGGTTTGACTGTAAAAGATTTTCTGGTTGTAGATTTTGCCAAGCAGTTCGTTGACCTGTTTCAATTTTTTATCTTTGGTCTGGATTGCGCCAGGATCCGCGCCATTCCCCTCGCGAATCATCATAATCGCACGTGATGTTCCGACAGTGTCCGGAGCCCTGCCTCGATGAGTGCGATATCCTTGGGATTAAACGAAAAATTGTTGTTATAGGTGTTTGGCATAGTCCAAGCCTCCTGCTTCGTTTTTCGGAGTGTCCCAATGACGGCCACTTTTTAGCGCGATTTTCCGCCGGAATCAAGAAAAAGATTTACCACTCCATCAAAAAACGGCGATTTTGGTCTGTTCTGATCTCGTTGCAAAAAATTTCGCAACTATTCAGAGTGGTTCAAGTGAACCATTGTGTTCCGCACAGACATTACAGAGCATGTAAACATGTAAAGATCAAGGAGAGTTGCTCAGTTCGAGGCTGATGAAGAAATGTTGTAAAGGGCAAATTTCCGACAAACTCTGTGTCTCGGTGGTAAATAGAACGAAATAGCCGGTTATGCAACGGGTCCGTGTGGGACTTCGATCAGTGCCTATCCGGTTTGTGTCCAGGGGAAACTTCAGTAGATAACAGTAGTCGTGCAGGAAAATTGATTTCGGGAAGTTATTTTTGCAAAATCTTATACTCCGACGACATGCAGAGCGTTTCGAAGCTAGCGAGGTATTTCGACTCGATCTTGATGCCCCTAACCCGACGAAAGAATTACAGCAATGAGCAACAATACGTCCGTGACAAGAAGTAAAAAACAGGAGAAAATAACCAATTCGGCGAGTGACCAGCAAGGAGAAATTCGGTTTTACCGCTCTAACCAGAAACCATATGGCGTATTTAGCAATCTTTACCGCTGCGAATTTGTTTTCGAGGGCCGGACGTATCCAACGGCCGAGCACGCGTACCAGGCCGGCAAGGCTCGTACAGACACGGTGCGAGAATGGATTCTAAGCGCGCCCAGCCCCGCATTGGTTTCTATGGCCGCACATGGTCTCTACACCTGGGATGTCGTTCCCAATTGGGCGCAGGTCAAGTACGATCGCATGCGTCGGGTCTTGCGCGCAAAATTTGAGCAGCACGGGGACTTGATGGCGTTGCTAATGTCGACTGGAGAAGATCAGCTTGTCGAAGCAGCCACCGTGGACAGCCCCATTAATCGACTTTGGGGAGAGGTAAATGGCAGGGGAAAGAATATGTTGGGGGTTATGTTAATGGAACTGCGGGCCGAGTTTCGCCAAACTCTGGAGAGCGCGAGGGCTCTGGCTTCAGATGATATTCGAACCGCCAACTGCTGCAATACAGTGGCGAAAACCGACTCAGTATCCAGCGACTCCTTATATGTGGTTTTAAAATTTCGTTGCATAAGTGAATCGTTACCAAAGTGAGCTCGCACAACTCGGCAATACATTTGCCGCAGCGCTGGAGGTGGACGTATCCAATCTTACGCAAGCGATAGCAAATTCAGCGGCATCCAGTGTGATCGGAGTGGGCTCAGGTGGATCCTTTACTGTTGCTTCGCTGCTATGTAATTTGCATGAGTCATATACCGGAAAGGTTTCTCGTCCGACGACACCACTCGAACTCATTTGCAATCCTACGCTCGCGTTTTCCAGTCCGGTGTTCTTCGTTTCGGCCGAAGGGAAAAACCCCGATATAGTAGAAGCACTCAAGCGAGCGCGAGAACAAAGTTCACGTACTGCGCATATCCTTACGAATCGCGGATCCAGTCCGCTAATAGATGCCGCCAGAGAACTTCCAGGCATTACGTGTTGTTTTCGAGCTTACGAACAAAGACGGCTTCCTGGCCACCAATAGCGTCCTGTTCGATGCCGTGCTCGTGGCACGCGCCTACGGGGCACTGGACCGCGATAGCGAACAATTGCCGAACTCGCTAGATGATCTGCGCGTGGACAGCATGGATATCGGTCGCTGGCTGGCAGAAGCACGAGAGTTCACAAAGAAGGTCGTTCTTAGAAAAGGAATCATCTTGGTTTTTTCTCCGATGCTGCGACCAATCGCAACTGACCTCGAATCCAAACTATGCGAGTCTGCCTTATTATATTGTCAACTTGCGGACCTTCGTTCATTTGCCCACGGTCGGCATTTGTGGCTGTGGCATCGACCCGAAGATTGTGCCATTCTCGCATTAACCGAACCCAGGCTTGACGGACTTTGGACCCAAATGCGATCGCTATTGCCAGCGAACGTCCCTGTTCTTACTATGTCCTTAAATGGTGCGAAGCCTCCAGATCTCCTTACTGGTTTGGTCGCCCAAATGCAACTCGTATCACTTATAGCCGAGGAACAAGAAAAAGATCCTGGAAATCCGCAGGTCCCACCGTCCGGTCGTAAACTTTACTATTTAGACCTTCCGACAGTCATCCCTAAACTTCAGCATAGCGAATCCAGGGGGGAAAGATCCAAATACGAGGTTTTCGGCGCGCGGTGGCCAGCCATTGGGTCGAGTAGCGTGATGAGACGGTCACTAGAATTCTTCGAATCGACTTTCGAAGAGCAATGGTTTCGGGCGATCGTTTTTGACTACGACGGAACGCTTTGCAGTTCACAATCCAAAGATGCACCACCGTCGAAATCTATCATGGCTAAAATACAACGTATGATCGAGGCGGATATCTGGGTCGGGATTGCCACGGGACGTGGCAACTCGATCCAAATGCACCTACAGACTGTCCTACCCCCTTGCTTATGGCCTCGGGTTCGGCTTGGGCTGTAGAACGGCGGCTGGATCGGCAATCTTGGATCGGAGATACCGTCACAGACAGGAACAAACGAATTTCTGAGCCATGTGCGTCGCATAGTAGGTCGTTTACAGGGCTTGGGTGCGCCCATCGATCGAGTGCGTGAAACGTATCCTCATCAAATCAGCATTCGATTCAAAGAGGGCGCCAACTCGGAAAGTATGTGGTTCGTGATCGCGGACGTTCTACGACAAGCAGGATTGAACCCATTGACTGTGGTGCGTAGCAAGCAGTCGGTCGATGTTCTAGCCAATGGTGTCAACAAGTCGCATCTTATCGCCGACATCATTCAGAACTGCAAGGTGGATCCCTATGAGGTGGTGACAATGGGAGATCAAGGAGCTTGGCCTGGCAACGACGCTTCGCTTTTGAGCATCGATTCTCCCTTAGTGTCGATCAGCCATCGCGACGCTTGGACCGGGGATGGAAACTGACGCCCGAACACAAATCCGACGTTGACGCAACGTTGTGGTACTTGGATAGAGTAGTAGTTGACGATTCTAAAGGTTGTTTCCGGTTTAAATTCGATACATAACGAGCGTGTAACCGTCGCATGAAGGATGAAAATGCACAACATCTGCTCGCCAAGGTCATGAACTGGCAGAAACAGGACGTCAGTCGGTAGGTACCTATCTTGCAATTGTTGGCGGATTACAAATATGACCACTATCAGCGTTTCGCCCCGGGTAAGCGGTTTGTAGAAAGTTTGGCGCTCTGGTTAAACCAGTTTGAGCGGGCAGATCGACAGATCGCGCTTAATTTCGTATTAGAGCAACTAATCTATATTTCCGAAAGCGAGATATCTCACTTAGTCCAACTTGCTTATCCCGATGTAATTGTGCAGGAGCGAATTCGATTGGTAGCGGAGGAAAAAGGTATTCCAACCTATCGAGTTGGCGCGATTTCCTGCGACCCGCGCTTCAAGGAACTACAGATCAAATCGCTTTACCTCGGTTTGAGCGATGCTGCCCGTACGAACGAGTTGCGGCGTTCGAGTAATGGAGAGATCAATAACGAGCAAATATGGCGAGCCTATGAATTAGGGGAGACAAAGGCCGAAGATATGCTCGAAGCACTTCGCAAGGAACTCAATAATGATGGTATTCCGTTAGCCGCTACCGTTACGAACGAAGATATTTGTAAGGCTTTTAAGAATGACGACAAGGTTGAAGCCTACCGCCTGATTAATTCTCTACGTTCGGTTGACACCGAGACAACTGCCGTACCACAGCTAGCAAAATTTACGCTGGTCTGGCTGCTGGACGATTTCTCCGGCAGTGGTAATACCTATATCCGTTTTGACACTAAAAAGGCAGTATTTAAAGGCAAGATCAAGAAAATCTACGAGCGGCTATACGAAGGCGACCTGATTGATACAGCTCACTATGAAGTTTTCCTGTTGCTGTATATAGCTACGCGCCAAGCGATCGATCATATCGAATATTGGTCGGAACGGTTTACTTCGGAGAATGGCTACAAACCTCTGCAGGTTCGAGTGTTGTGCACTATTGAACGGCATGTGAGCTTGAAGGAAAATGCCTCTTCAGAATTGTCGTCTCTTTTATCCAACCAAAAATACTACGATTCTCGTGCCTTCGATGAGCATATCGCTGTTGGGGGGACATCCAGTGCTCAGATGGGATTCGCCGGCTGTGCGCTACCAATTGTACTATCACATAATACTCCGAACAACTCGGTTTACCTACTTTGGGGCCCGGAAAGCTACAACTTTTCGGGGCTATTCCCGCGCATAAGTCGCCACAAGGAGTTCTAATTGGTCTACCGCGCCAATCCATTTCTGGAAAGAATGTCCGAACGCACTGCCGATCAAGAGTTCCTTCGTCTTTTTTCACCTAGTATTCTTGACCGCCTTCATGAAGATGCTTTTGAGGGCGCAGTGCACCTTTTCACCAGTCCACCTGGTGGTGGCAAAACGACTTTGCTCCGTGCATTCACCCCGATGGCACTGCGGACGTTTTGGAATGCGCGGTCTGTTCAAAAAATCGACGAAACATATCAACGCTTATTGAACCGACGTGTGCTTGATGAAACTGAAGGACCGCAACTCTTAGGAGTTCTATTGTCTTGTGCATCAGGCTATGCCGATCTCCCGCCAGGTGCATCCATGATCCAGACGGGTGTTTTTCGGGCGCTGCTTGATTGCCGTGTCGTGCTCCGAACGTTGCGAAGCCTAGCCAATCTGCTGGGATACCCTTCAATGGAGATGTTAGCCGAAATCACTTTGGAATACGACGGTCTAGAGCGCGACCTCAAATCGATCCCGATAACTAAATTCACCCTGGAATTGGTACAGTGGGCAGAAGAGTATGAGCGATCTGTAACCGCTCAGTTGGACTCAATAATTACTGACGATCCTTCGAATCTTCCCGGTCATGTCCGATTCGAGAGCGTACTTTGGTTGCAGTCTGTCAAGTTTGTGCGTGATGGTAAGCCTGTAGCACCATCAAGGCTTCTGATGCTGGACGACCTACATAGAATGCGTAAAAAGCAACGATCCTTACTGCTAGAGGAGCTTGTGGAATTACGCCCGGCGGTACCGGTCTGGATTGCTGAACGCAGCATTGCTTTGGGGGATAAGCTAATTTCGCACGGAGCCCGCGAAGGAAGAGATTTACATCATTATCCACTGGAAGACATGTGGGCGGGGTCAGGTGGTCCGGCACAATTTACGAAGTTTGCTCAAAGTATTTTAGATCGTCGCCTTGATGTGCAACGAGCCATTC
>JBOICY010000411.1:0-4755 GCA_050740335.1 Methylococcales bacterium
GTGAGTCGAAAGATGATGCTCCTTCGCGGCCGCGGTGAGCGGATCGATGCTGGTGCGGCTTATGATTCTGGATGCCCGGGTTTCCGGATTAATCAAGGCATCGTAGATTCTTGCATGACCGCTATTCCCGGTTTGCTCGGAATCCGTTTCCTGCCGTCCGAGACCGAATAAACTTTGACGAATGGCGGAATTATCGATGCGGCTGCGTAAAAAACCACGTAAACTCGACGCAGGAATGAAGGGCCGTTCCTGCGCGTCCAACGCAACCTCGTTGCAAAGGGCTTCGGCTCCCGGAATGGCTTCATCCTCACCGGATCCAATATGCAAATTCGATTCGGCCCTCAGCGTTCCGGTCAAGAAAACACGTTTATAAGCACTCACGCGCTTGCCTTTGCTGATACGTATAGCAAGTCCAACTGTTTCGGGTCGTTCACAATAATTTCACCAAACCCATGTTCCGGCAAGTAAGGGGTTGTTCGCCAATCGACCCGGCCGCGATCGAGTCCGGAATGCGCGGGCAACCCGGTTTTTTGCCAATCTTCAAGCAGTTTCAATGCTTCGGGATCGGAAATCCGAAGCACAAAAACACTTCCGGCGACAGTCAGCCATTCCGGCCGATATTGAACCTCATGGCGATGTTTACGTTGAAAATAATAACTTCCGGCTAACTCTTGCGCGGCGAAATAAGTCTTGAGTTCAATCCCGGCGTGCTGCTGCTTCCAATAGCCAGAATAGAGTTTTTTAAGCCCGTCATGGGAATTTACACCGGCTAAAGTTAGTTCCGAAAGCAACAATCTGGCCGGAGTTACCAGCGTGACAATAAATAAATCGTCACGCCAGGCAGATGGCCTGGCCGGATTCGTGAAGGCCGGAACCATTTGGAATTCGATCGCAGCCTTGGTTTTGCCCATTCCGGTCAGGCCCTGTTTGAAAATTGCCTGTAGTTTTTCGAACACCGCGGCCCGTTTATACTCGGGAATCCGGCACAACTCGATATCCGCACACCAAACATGATCATAAGGGTCGGTGCATTCCAGGGAAAACAGCCGGCGTTCTTTGGAAATTCCATGTTCCCGATCTATTTCGGTTCGAACCATTAAATAACGGTCGGGATCAATTTCCGAACGGCCCAGTTCACGATTGGCCAATCGATAATCCTTTTCTTTCCAATCCGGTTTGAATACAGGTGCTATTTGAAAATCGACCTGCGTCTCATCGATCACGCTTGACAGATCCGTGACTTTCTTATTCACAAGCGCAAGGCTCAAGGGTAGCGGGGGCTCGCGGCGGCAAAGGGATTGTTTCGAGGGCAGCCCATGGCTGATAATCAGGTCGTCGAAACAGAGCAATTCGTTTAGCTTTTTCGAGTCATTGTCGTATTCGCGTGCGATCAGGGCTTTAATCACATTCCCGCCGATGGTGTCCGCTGAAACGATCCGGTTGCTGTCCGGAGTTTTCGGACGCCCGAGACAAAAGGGGCGGTCGATTGTCATTTTAAGCCCGAATCGCGTCACATTGCCTGGTAATTGCGCGGACTTTTTCGACCCCGGCTTTTTGGAATCGATTTCAGTCAATTTCCAGCCTTCCACCCTGCCGAATCCAACTCCCTTGAAACTTCCCATCGCGGGAATATAATCCAGCGCCTTGCCGAGCCATTCGATAAACTCGTGCTTTTCGTGGTTTCTGCGATATCGAACAAGCAATTTGCCGCGGAAAGTGACGGGCGGTCCGCCCGCGGGAAAACAATCTTCGATCACTTGCAAACTACCCTTATCCACTGTACCGCGTTCTTCGTCGATTGCGATGCGTATACGCTGTGTCTCACGAATAGCTTCGTCTGCCTGTAAAGTCCAGAAGCAGTCAAAATCGACCAGCGCGCGGTCAGAATCGTAGTGATGCGTTTGCGGCGACTCGGATTTTCTGTCGCTGTTTTCGCTCTTATAGCCAAACCAGCCCGAAATTTTTTCATCCAGCGAGTGGTCCAGCAATGCGCTGAATTCTTCGAGCGTGGAACGGATGTTTCCTCGTACGAGACTCCCGTTCAGAACCGGTTGTTTCCGATAACGCTGCATCGCGGTATCGACGCCGAATTTTAGCGTTCCGGCCGCCTGGCTGATCAGCGGACCCGAAAAAATCAAGTCCAGTTGATAGTGTGCTTTCAAATTCATGACTGAGGCCGATTTTTTTGTGGAAGAAGATAGTCCCACAGTTCGATCAGATGAAACCAGAAGCAGGCGCGCGAATGCAAACCGTCGAGTTCGAGATTGAACAACTCCTTTGCAAGAACGGGCGCTTTTTCAGTCAAGCTTTCTCTTTGCTCCTTCTTCAAAAGCATGAGCATTCTGTGCTCCGCGCGTTCTTGCTCGGTGCATTTTGTTCTATCTATCGCGTCCGGTTTGCTTAATTGCTGCCAGTATAAACAATTCGCTCCGATTCTTTTCGGTTGTGCCTGAATCGTTTCCGCGATTTTATAAAGTTGGCGGCGAGACAGCAAAGATTCGCCGATCAATTCATTGAGCATGGGTTTAAGACTGTTCCAGTCCCGGGGCGCTCGAATAGTTTTCGGCCGGTGGGCTGCAAGATGTCCAAAACGCATCCCATTAAACTCCGCGATGTCTTTATTGCCTGGATAATCGATCGATTCGAGCACGATATAGTCCCAGACATTCTGCTTGCGATTATCGCCCAACTCGTTTTTCATCGTGTCGGCCAGGGATTTTGCGAGTTCTCGAATCCGATGAATCGGCGATTTGGCATGGCAAAAGACCAATCCCGCGGAATGGGTGAGCCGTTCATCCCCGACAGGCGCCCATTGCGACGATTTCTGGAAAAAATACTGCAGAAACTCAAAACCAAACCAGTCCGGAAGCACAAACAACATTTCATCGCCACCCCAGAGCAGGGTTTCGAATCGAATTACTTTTTCCTTCTTGTCGTTTTCATAAACCGCATCCGGAAAACGACTGCTCGCAGGGTCAACCATCGCCAAAAGGGTATCCCGCAGGAAATTGGACCGTTCCTTCTGAATGGTTTTATCAAACTGTATTTGCGCTTGATTCATTTCGCCTGGCTGTTTCGCCCGTTCAAGCGTCTGTCTTTGAATCTCGGTGAATTTATTGCCGTCCATATAAACGACCGCAATTTTATTATTCAGTTTTGGGTAATCGAAGGTTTTGGCGAGACTCTCCAAATCATCCGAAAATCGGTAATCTTTCAGAACCGAAAGCTCTTCTTTGTCGCCCTCCTGAAAATAAAGATCCTGACGCCGCTCACGGCCGAATTCAAGACGCTCGAATACGGATTGAGCCAATTGGCGTGTTCGTCCCTGCACCGTCCTTTTGGTGTCGCTCGCCGCGATGCGGCGTCCTTCGAGTTCGCAGGGATAATTTAAAAAGCGCCGGTCATTAGAAACCCGGTCGGGAACCGCTGTAATCGAGCGCATTTGGTGGAAACGCAGTTGCGTATACAGCTTTTCTTTCGCGGTCAACAAATCCTCAGCCTGGCAATATTCTACAAGGAATACAAAATTCGCGTATGGATTTTTGCCGAGTTCACACTTTATTGAATTTATTACTTTCGTAATTTCCGAAGGCTTATCTTTCAGAAGAAACAAGCCCGACGAGGCCCCGGTACTCAGCGCTTCGAGCCTGTCGGCGAATTGAATCTTTATGTGGTCAATCGCTTCTTTGAGCAGCAAACCGCTGCCCCGGATGACGCTGAGCTGATCGGTATCGGAAACCGATTGATAGATATTAACCGCTTCGACAAGAATAAAAGTAGGCAAATCAAAATGCCTCCTAGCTTTTTGCAGATAGTATCCAATCCGGGTCAACCAGGCAAATCTTCTCATTAAATCACCACCGATGACGGCAGTTCCGCGATTCGCGCGTCGGCGCTATCGCAGGACTTTTTCCGGCAGCTTAAGCACAGATTATAAAAGCGAATATCATCACCGAGTTCGATCCACTCGTTCAGCTCGTTCTTCAAGTAAGCCAGTTGAGTCGGTGATTTAACGCTGATCTCAAACACCGAGCGCTGCACCCGAATACCGAAATGCTCGAGCCGACGGCTCACCATGCGCCGGATAAGATCATCGGTTATGTCAAAACAGGCGACAAAGGTTTGCATGTATTTCTTCCATTCCAAAAAACAGATATAGCCTTTCGAAAATTTTTACAAGACCTCCATAAATCATTCAATGCTATCCGATACTGTAGGGGCACGGGTTGCCGTACTCCTACGATTCTTTAACAGCTTTTGCGGCTAATACAGTTTATATGTGTACAAAAGACCCTGGATCGATAATGGCTTGTCTCACAGCCTCGACGGCCAATACCCTCTGATACTTTAGAATTACGGTCCAACTTTTTATCAATATGTCTCACAGCCTCAACGGCTGATACCCTCTGATACATAATTTGTTTACCGGGACGTCAGCTAGTACCAGGTCTCACAGCCTCAACGGCTAATACCATCTGATACCCACAGTACCCTGCGATACCGGTCGACTGGATTGTCTCACAGCCTCAACGGCTAATACCCTATGATACAAAGGGCGTGCTTACACCGAAAAAGAATAAATGTCTCACAGCCTCAACGGCTAATACCATCTGATACTTACATGGATACGAATCTATTACTTACGATTATAGTCTCACAGCCTCAACTGCTAATACCCTATTATACTTAAACAACAAAGAGGAAACTAAAATGTTAGAATGTCTCACAGCCTCAACGGCTAATACCATCTGATAC
>JBOICY010000412.1:0-4867 GCA_050740335.1 Methylococcales bacterium
GTTCTGGATAAGCCATGCGGGCAATAATCTGGCCGATTTGAAGCGCGTGTATCTGGTCGCGCGGCGAAATCTGGCGTTAAATGAATTGCTCGATGCATTCGGCGAGGGCGATCCGCGAGCGCTGAAAGATTTTCTAAAAAAAGATCCGGCGATCGTCAATTGCGACGACCGCTTTTCGGAATATCAGGAAAGTTACCGGCGACTTCTGCGCATGGACAATCCGAATGCGCCCGCATTGCTGGCTCGCGCGCTCGGACTCAAAAAAATCGACGACCTGACCGCGCTGATCCGCGAACTGGTGCTCGAGCCGAGCAATGTTCGCGACGATGCGCGCAAGGCAGTCAGCGAATTTGCCGATCTGGTCGGCATTCACGATCGCTTGCTCGATGCCCGAAAACAGCGCGAAGCCTTGGCGGAACTGCCCGCGGTCGAACAAGAATTGCAGCGTGCCGAACACGAATTACAGCAACTCGAAGCCGAATTGCAAGGCTTGCCGGTCTGGTTCGGCGAACAATGCGCGGCACTGTGGTCGGTGCGCATCGAACAAATTCAGGAACGGCTGCAACAAGCCAAACAGGAACTGGAACGTTTGGAACGCGAGGCCGTTGATGCCGGCGAACGCACCGAACAACGCTATGCCGATTATTTGCAAGCGGGTGGCGAACGCATCGAGTCCATCAAAAAAGACTTGGCCGCCGCCGAAGACAAACTGCGCGAGACAAGCCGCCGTGCCGCGAACTATCAACAAATCGCCGGGGCCTTGCAACTCGACACAACGCTTCAGGAAACGGTCTTTCAACACAATCTGCAACAGTCCGAGCGGTCAGTGCGCCAGATCGAACAGGACAAAATACAGGCGCAGGATACGTTCGCCGAGCAGGCCGCCGGATTGGCCAATGTTCAGCAGCAACAGCGGCAATTGCAGGAAGAAATCCGCACGATCGAAGCCCGTCCCGATTCCAATATCGACAGCAAATTCCAACAGTTGCGCGATGAAATGGTCGAAGCCCTGGGCCTGCCGCGCGACCAATTGATGTTCTTCGGCGAATTGCTCGATGTCAAGGAGGAAGAACGCGTATGGCAAGGCGCGATCGAGCGCGCCTTGGGAGGCTTGCGCACGACTCTGGCCGTGCCGGAAAGCCATTATCCGCTCGTGACACGCTGGCTGAACCAGCGCCATACCGGCCTGCATGTACGCGCCCAAGTCGTCGGGCTTGTCAATAAACAAGCGATATTCAGAGCCGGCGGCTATCTGCGCAAACTGATCTGGCGCGAACATGCGTACCGCGACTGGCTGAAACAACATCTCGCGAATTTCGATCTGGACTGCGTAGGCACGACCGAGGAACTCGACCGCACACCTTTTTCGGTCACGCAGCAAGGCCTGATGCATCTCGACAAAGGCCGTTTCGAAAAGAAAGACCAGCAGCGTGTCGACGACCGGCGCGCCTGGCAGCTCGGATTTTCGAACAAAAACCGTTTGAATGCGCTGAAGCAGGACGAAAAAACGCTCGAACAGGAAAATCGTAAACTGGAACAGGCGACCGGCCAGGCCAGAGCGCATTGGGACGCAGTCGGCAAACGCGAGCAACAATGGCAAAAGCTAGGCGAATTTCGCTGGCCGGACATTGATGCTCCTTACTGGCAAACGAAGACCGGACAATTGCAAAACGACATCCGGCAACTGGAAAGAGCCGGTAGTAATCTGGCGGCGGCGAAAGCGCGCTGGGATGAGGCCAAACAAACTCTGCAACAGTTGCAGACGCAGCAAGGCCAACAAATCGCAAAGGTTGCCGTCATCGGCCAGGACCGGCAAAACGCCGTGACCAGGCAGGAGCAGGCGTTGAAGCTGGCGGCTCAAGGCCTGACCGATGATTTGCGCGCACCGTTGCGGAAAAGAACCGGATTGTTAAAGGATGAACAACTGGATGAGGCACACAGAACCGAGGAAGGACATCGCCGCGACCTGGAGCAGAAACGGGAAAAAGTACGTGATCGCAAGGACCGGACCGGTCGTACAGCCGTCGGCATCATGACTGGATTTAGCAGCAAATGGGAAGCGATTGCCGTCGACTGGGGCAAGGATTTGGCAAGTCTGCCTGATTATCTGCGCCATCTGGAACAACTCGATCGCGAGGGACTTCCGGCTTTAGTTGAAGAATTCCGCAAACGCCTGAACAAACATACGACTCAATCGCTCGCGGGTATCCGTCAGCGCATCGACTCGGAACACGAAGACATCAAAGATCGCGTCGAAACCATCAACCGGGTGCTTGCGCGGACCGAATTCAAAGCCGGGAGTTTCTTGCGCCTCCGCATTCAAAACGATCAATACGAACACGTGCAGCATTTCAATCGTCTGCTGAAACAGGTCATGGAACAATTGACCGGCGACGATCATGAAGCGCGCTTCGCGGGACTGCAAAAAGTGATCGAGATCCTCGACAAAGCCAGCACGCCATCGACCGCGCATACGCTGGAAAGCTTGCGCCTGCTCGACCCGCGCCATCAATTGTCGTTTTACGCCGAAGAAATCGGCCTCGAAGACGGCGTGATCCGCGATGTATTGCGCTCGTCGAGCGGCAAGTCGGGCGGCGAAAAAGAATCCTTCGCCGGCACGATCGTCGCCGCGAGTCTGGCCTATGTGCTCACACCGGACGGCCATGACCGGCCGGTCTACAGTACGGTGTTTCTCGACGAGGCCTTTTCGAACACCGCCGAAGCGGTCAGCCGCAGGGTGCTGCGCATCTTCAAGGAACTGCATATCCATGTCAATTTGATCACACCGTTCAAAAACCTGAATCTGGCGCGCGAATCGGCGCGTTCGCTGATCATCGCCGAACGCGACGGCGCGACACACGAAAGCCGTTTGTGCGAAGTGACTTGGGAAGAAATCGATGAACGCCTTAAACAACAAGCCGACGAATTGGCGATCGTGCTGGAAGACGAAACATGACCTGGGGGCTGTTGCCCGCCGACGTCGTGGCCGAGATCGAACGGCGGGAATGGCAGAATAGCCGGAATCTGCGCGCACGATTGTGCGGCGAACGCTCCCTTCCGTTGCGCATTGCTCTGAAAGCTCCGACTGGTGAGCAGGCACTGGCCGATCTCGAACATTTCAGGCTGTTTATTGCGAACTGGAAAAATTGGCCGCACCCAAACCAATTGCATTGGCAACGCAGAAAATATCAACGCCTCGGCGAACACGAAGTACCGGTAGCACTGCAAATCGATTCGATGCCGGAGCTGATCGCGCTGCTCGGCCCGCAAGCCGAAACCAGAAGCCGGGGCTGGAAGCGGCGCATGGGCCCGTTGCTCGCAATGGATTCTCGTTTGTCGAAAGCGCTTCTCAAGAACCTCGACACGATCGAAAGCATGAGTGAAGACGATGCCGTATTGCTCGCAAAGGCTTTGCCGCAACTGCGACCCGACATGGGGCTGGGTCTATTTCTGCGCGCCTTGCCGCTTGAGCACGTGGATACCAAATTCGTCGAAGATCACGCCGCGCTGCTCAGCGATCTGCTGGATTGTTGGTACGATGGCGCCGTAACCCGGTCGGGTGGTCTGCTCGATTGGCTCGATTGCCGCGAAAATCCACGCGGCTGGCTGCAAGTGCGGCCGTTGTGTCAACGCAGCCGGGAACGGCTCGCTGGCTTGGCGCTGTTGCAACTCGATATGCAAACCTTGCGGGAGTATCCATTGCCTTCCACGCGCATTCTGGTCGTCGAAAACTACCAGAGCGGTTACGCTCTTCCCGACCTCGACGACACGATCGCTGTATTCGGCGGTGGAGCCAATATCGCCTGGATGGATGCGGATTGGCTGCGAACCCGACAAATCGGCTATTGGGGCGACATCGACAGTTCGGGACTGACCTTTTTAAGCACTGCGCGCCGGCAACAAACTCATTTGCAGGCCTTGATGATGGACAAGGACACCCTATTGAAACATCAAAACCGGATGGTGGACGACACCGACTGCAAACCCTTGCCGGCGCACTTGACCGAAGCCGAACAACAACTTTTCGAAGATCTGCGAAACCGTTTTTACGGCAAAACCCGTCTGGAACAGGAACGTCTTGCGCCGGATTATGTGTTTCGACATCTGAGCGTATGGCTTCAGACGACGACATGCGCAAGTTTAGGGTATGATAAATAATGAATCCGTCCAGGCAAGACCCGTTTCAAAACTTCCGCGCCCTGAATCCGCCCGACTTCCTTCCGGAAGCGATTCCGACCCCGACCCCCTGGTATCGCAGGCGGGAATTTCTTGTTTTTATCATTACCTTTCTATTGGTTTCAATATCCGGTCTGATTTATTGTTTCAGCCGGGCGCCCCTTTTTCGAAGCAGCGCCGCGTTGTCCCTGCACGGGGACACGGAAATGAACCGATACTGGGCGACTCCGACCGGCACGTCTTCGAATCAGAATCCGGCCGCAGAAAACCAACATATGGCCGTTCAAGAAAGGATATTGACCGATCCTCACCTTTTGCAGAACGTATGGAGCACGATTCAACAAAAACACGCGATTCCGTCCGATGCGATTCGGAATTTCTCCGCGCTGCGGGACATGCTTTCGGTTGTCAGCACACCGGATGCCAATCTGGTGGAACTCCGTGCCGAGGGGACTTCCCCTGAAATTCTACCGATTCTGGTCGACATCTGGATCGATAGCTATCGATTGATCCGTTCCGCAAATGTCGATCGATCGAGTTCCTCCACCAATGCCGGCCTCACAGACCAGTTGGAAACCCTGAAGCAGGAGATCGACCGCAAGCGCAGGGAGATCGAAACATTCCGCCAGAGTCATGGAATCATGTCGGAAGTCCGTGACGAAAATCCTTCCCTGAGCAAGCTGACCGGACT
>JBOICY010000413.1:0-8097 GCA_050740335.1 Methylococcales bacterium
GCGCCGAATGCCCCGATGAGCACATCATCCACCCCATCGCCGTTGACATCCCCGGCGGCACTGACCGAGCGGCCCGAGTAGTTGCGGGCTGCCACCCCCGAGAGGCGAAAGCCGTTGCTGCCATCGAGAGTGGAGAGATTGAGATTGCCGCTCGCGCCTACCCCCGCGCCTCCGAAGACCACATAGCTCGTCCCGGAGAAGCCCGCGCCGAATGCCCCGATGAGCACATCATCCACCCCATCGCCGTTGACATCCCCGGCGGTACTGACCGAGATGCCCGACCGGTCGACGGCCGCCACCCCCGCGAGGCGAAAGCCGTTGCTGCCGTGCAGGGCCGAGAGCTTGTAGTCGGCGGGGAAGGGGTAGGCCAGCGAAGCGCTGCTCGGGAGCCCCGCAGCCAGGCAGAGGCGGGGCGCGAGGGCATGGGGCAGCGCCCGCGCCAGTGCGCTCGGGTTGCGGCCACGTGAGGGGGTGTTGCGGGCTTTTTTCTTACTGCGTTGTCTTTTCACGCTGCTTCTCCTGAGTTGCTTGACTGCTTGAGTTTCACGCGGCCGTACCATCGCTGGTGCTCGGGGAGGTGTATTTTACCACGCGTCGCCGCGCTTACCAACAGGCTTCTCCGGACCGCAGCGCAAAGTTTTTGAGATCAGGCGTTCTAAGTCGTACGAGTTGTAGGTAATTTCCGGGCGGTCCAAAATACCCAACGATACCGTTATCTCACCAACCACCGAAGAGACTTCAGCATGTTCCCCGTACCTTCGGAAAAATCCTGCTCCGCCGACGAATACTCGGCCATTGAACGCGCCGCCGAATCCAAGAACTACTTCCTCGAAGCATTCTGGCTGATTCCGATGGCAATAGCCCTGGAGTTGCAGAGAGCCGGGGCATAGCTGGCCGCGCCGGATTGGTATCAGACCGTCTACGCGTTCGATCTGCCTCGGAATAACCGCAAAATCTACCTGGGCTGGAATTGCAGGAAAAGGTTACATCGGAGTACGTTCGCGTTTCCGAGTGGCTGAGAACTGATCGAGGATCTTGTGCTGGTTGTCACCTTCGGTGGAACAACCCCCCGCATGGCCGGGTTAAGAGATTGGCTGTCATCCGATTCAGAGATTTTCTTTTATTCACACCGATCCAGTCCGATCGACTTGGGCGAAAAATAAAAGACAGTGAAATTTCCGGGAGACCAGGATTCTTGAACAAATCTACCGGACAAATTGAAGTGACCGGTGCTGTTTATAACAGCACTATCATTTTTTTTGAAAAAATTTGTTAAACTATGCCGTCCGTGTTTAATTCAGCCATGGCAGAAAAACTTTTTATCCAAACTTTTGGATGTCAGATGAATGAGTACGATTCCGGCAAGATGCGGGACGTTCTCAATGCCTCTCACGGCTTGGAGACCACCGAGACTCCCGAGCTGGCCGATGTGCTTTTATTGAACACCTGTTCGATTCGCGAAAAAGCCCAGGAAAAAGTATTTTCCCAACTTGGCCGGTGGCGGAAGCTGAAAAATAAACGTCCCGGCTTGATCATCGGCGTGGGCGGATGTGTCGCGAGTCAGGAGGGCGAATCGATCAGGAGTCGCGCGCCGTATGTCGACATCGTATTCGGCCCGCAGACCCTGCATCGCTTACCGGAACTGCTCAATGAAGCCCGGCGCAAAAAATCCTCGGTGATCGATATTTCGTTTCCGGAATTCGAGAAATTCGATGCCCTGCCCGAACCCCGCGCCGAAGGCCCGAAAGCTTTCGTTTCGGTGATGGAAGGCTGCAGCAAATACTGTACCTTCTGCGTGGTGCCCTATACCCGGGGCGAAGAAATCAGCCGGCCGCTCGACGACGTGATCCGTGAGATCACCATTCTGGCCGGGCAGGGAGTCCGCGAGGTCAACCTGCTCGGGCAGAACGTCAACGCTTACCGCGGGAAAATGCCGGATGGAGACACGGCCGATTTTGCGCTGCTCTTGAACTATGTCGCCTTGATCGATGGAATCGAGCGAATCCGTTTCACGACCTCGCATCCGCTCGAATTCACCGATGGCCTGATCGAGGCCTATGCCGAAATTCCGGAACTCGTGAACCATCTGCATCTGCCTGTTCAAAGCGGCAGCAACAACGTTCTGGCCCGCATGAAGCGTGGCCACACCCGCGAAGAATACCTCGCAAAAATCGAAAAATTGCGACAAGTAAGGTCCGGGATCAGTCTTTCATCGGACTTCATCGTCGGCTTTCCGGGGGAAACCGAGGATGAATTCGCCGAAACTCTGGACCTGATCGAGCGGATCGGCTTCGACCATTCATTCAGCTTCATCTACAGTCCGCGCCCCGGAACACCCGCGGCCAACTATGAGGATTCGGTTTCCTCCGAAACCAAGAAAGCGCGTCTTGCCCGGCTTCAGGACCGGATCGGCAAGGCCGCCGCGGCAATCTCGGAGAATATGGTCGGCTCGCTTCAGACCGTGTTGATCGAAGGGGTTTCAAAAAAGCATTCGCTCGAACTCTGCGGCCGCACCGAAAATAACCGGGTGGTCAATTTAATTGCACCTCCGCAACTGATCGGTCAGTTCGTCGATGTGGTCATCACCCGGGCTCTGCCGAATTCCCTGCGGGGTCGGCTGGTGCCGGATTCGATCCGTTTTCCCCGCGAGCCGCTCCTGGAAAAATTTGGCATCGCCTGAATTGAGCATTCCCTCGGAATCCCAGGAACTGACCCTCGAGCCCGCCGATAATTCCCGGCTCGCGAATTTGTGCGGACAGTTCGATGAACATCTGCGCCAGATCGAAAACCGCCTCGGGGTCGAGATCTCAACGCGTGGCAACCAGTTCCAGATTGTCGGCTTGAGCAAGCCGGTGCGCGCGGCGCGCGAGGTGATCAAAGCGCTTTTCGACACCGCCGCGACCGAAGCGATCACCCCGGAACAGGTGCACCTCTCGATGCAGGATTCGTCGATCGATGCCATGCTCGGCGAAACCCAAGGCGAATCGATCAAGATCGAGACGCGCCGCGGGACGATCAAGGGGCGAGGCCGCAATCAAGAAAACTACCTCAGAAATATCGCGAGCCATGATGTAAGTTTCGGCATCGGGCCCGCCGGAACCGGAAAAACTTACCTCGCGGTGGCCTGCGCGGTCGAGGCTCTCGAACAGGACCGGGTGAAACGCCTGATTCTCGCGAGGCCGGCCGTGGAAGCCGGCGAAAAACTGGGCTTCCTGCCCGGCGATCTGGCCCAGAAAATCGATCCTTACCTGCGTCCGCTCTACGATGCGCTCTATGAAATGCTGGGTTTCGAGCGTGTCATCAAACTGATCGAGCGGAATATGATCGAAGTGGCGCCCCTGGCCTTCATGCGCGGCAGGACCTTGAACGATTCTTTTATTATTCTCGATGAGGCGCAAAATACCACGACGGAACAGATCAAGATGTTTCTGACCCGGGTCGGTTTCGGCTCCAGGACGGTGATCACGGGGGACATCACGCAGGTCGATCTTCCGCGCGAAAAGCCGTCCGGACTGCGCCATGTACTGAAAATCCTCAAGAATGTCGAGGGGGTCAGTTTCACCTTTTTCGATACCCGGGATGTTGTCAGGCATCCTCTGGTACAGCGTATCGTGTCGGCCTACGAGGCATACGAGCGTAGCCCGCAAAATCCGAAATGAATAACGTTGAAATTCAACGGGTCTGCGAGGAGCCGGGGATACCCGATTCCGATCAGTTTCAATGCTGGGCGAAGGCCGTGCTCGAAGGCCGTGTGCAGGGGACCGAAGCGGTGATCCGCCTGGTCGATAGCGAGGAGAGCGAGGCGTTGAACCGGGAATACCGAAAGAAGAACGGGCCGACCAATGTATTGAGTTTCACCTATGGTCCGATAGGAGAACATGCTATGCAACTTTTGGGTGACGTCGTGATCTGTGTCCCGGTCGTCGCGGCCGAAGCCGTGGCGCAGCAGAAAGATCCACAAGCGCATTGGGCGCACATGGTGGTGCACGGTTTGCTGCATCTGTTGGGCTACGATCACATTCGGGACGGCGATGCCGTGGAGATGGAAACGCTGGAATCTGAAATTCTTGCCGGAATGGGTTATCCGGATCCCTACCAGGAGATTACCGACCCGTGAGCAGAAATGGTTTGGAGGAACATCCTGCCGGTCGTTCCTGGATCGATCGAATCAGCCACTTCCTGACCGGCGAACCGCAGGATCGCGAGGATCTGATCGAACTGCTGCGCGAAGCGAGGGACCGGCGCTTGATCGATGGCGAGGCGCTCGCGATGATTGAAGGCGTTCTTCAGGTATCGGAGATGCGTGTTCGGGACATTATGGTGCCTAGGGTGCAAATGGTAGTCGTGCCGCGGGACGCGGAACTCGATACCATATTTCCGTTGGTCACGGAATCCGCGCATTCGCGCTTTCCGGTGATCGGAGACGACAAGAGCGAAGTGGTCGGAGTTTTGATGGCCAAGGATCTTCTGGCCAGAATCCGTAACGGGTCTGGGCTTTTGGTGCAGGATGTCATGCGTCCCGCGCGCTTTGTCCCGGAGAGCAAGCGATTGAACGTCCTGCTGAAAGAATTCAGGGAACATCGCAGCCATATGGCGATCGTGGTGGATGAATACGGCAATGCCGCGGGACTCGTGACCATCGAGGACGTACTCGAACAGATCGTCGGCGAAATCGAAGATGAGCACGATTTCGTGGAAGAAGAATATATCTTTCAACGCAGCGAAAATGATTACCGGCTCAAGGCGCTGATGCCGCTGGACGAATTCAACGATTACTTCGGCACCGATTTCAGCGCCGAGGAATGCGGCACGGTCGGCGGCTTGGTGCTTCATCACATGGGTCATGTACCCACTCGCGGCGAGAAAGTCAAGCTCGGCCGGTTCGAGTTCACGGTACTGCGCGCCGATACGCGGCGGGTTCACCTGTTGGGCCTGCAGGTGAAGAAAGACTTTGACGACGCGCAGCAAATGGACGATTCTTCCGGATGACTGCTCAACCCGGAGATTCGAACCGGGAATGGGCAGATTGTATTACAATGCCTCCTTTAAGCCAAAAAAGCCACTTTTTAAAGGACTTCACGGCATTGATCGCGGGATGCGCGTTCCCGCTCGCCTTTGCACCCTTTCAGATCGTTCCTGTCGCTTTTGGGTCGCTCGCGGTTCTCTTTTGGGTCTGGAGAAACGCCGGTCCGGGCAGAGCATCGCTGCGCGGATTTCTATTCGGACTGGGTCAGTTTGCTGTCGGAGTTTACTGGATCCATGTTTGTCTGCATGACTATGCGGGTTCGACGGATCTCGCCGCTTTCATCATTACCGCTTCTGCCGTCATTTTTCTGGCCGGATTCCCAGCCTTGGCGGGCTTGCTCGCGGCCATGCTGGTTCCGAATCATGCGGCAAAAAAACTGCTGCTGGTTTATCCGGGATGCTGGATTTCATCGGAATGGCTGCGCGCTTGGCTGGAATTCCCTGGATTTCCATGGCTACAGGTTGGCTACAGCCAAGCGGATGAGATCCCTGGAGCCCTGGCCCCGGTGCTAGGAGTGTACGGAGTCGGATTTTCCGTGGCCTTCAGTGCCGGGGCTTTGTTGTACAGCCTTAATCCTTCCTGTTCCGCGCGCAAACCGGTGCTGGTTTGCCTGGGCCTCTTGTGGACCTTCATGGCACTGATTCAACATTATCCTTGGACGAGCCCTGCGGGTCGGATTTTGAAAGTCGCGCTGCTGCAGGGAAATATCGTCCAGCAGCTGAAATGGCAGCCGGAAGCCAAACGGCAAGCCCTGCGCTGGTATATCGATAACACCCGGAATCACTGGGACGCGGATCTGATCGTCTGGCCGGAAACCGCGGTACCGATCAGCCATCATAAAATCGAAGGGCTACTCGATGATCTCTCCGGGGAAGCGGTACACCATGGTTCGGACCTGCTGATCGGATTGCCGGTCTACGACCCCGAAAAACAGCGAAGCTACAACGGGATCGTTACTCTGGGAAGCGGACCGGGTAGATACCTGAAAAGGCATCTTGTGCCATTCGGAGAGTATCTTCCGTTCCAGCCCGTCTCGGGATTTGTCACGCAACACATGGATTTCAAGATGGTCGGATTCAGTCCCGGCAAAAAACGCCAGCCACCGATCAAAGCGGCCGGAATCCCGCTGGCTCCTTCGATCTGCTACGAAGACGTTTTCGGCCAGGAAATGCTCGCGGCGATGCCGGAGGCCTTATACCTGGTCAACATCACCAACGACGCCTGGTTCGGTCACAGCATCGCGCTCGACCAGAATCTGCAGATGGCCCGCATGCGGTCACTCGAAACCGGACGCTATCTGGTCCGCGCCGCGAATACCGGCCTGACCGCGATCGTTTCGCCCTTCGGTGACATCGCAAAGCTGGCGCGACCCTTTGACGCAACCGTCCTGACCGGAGAAATTAATCCGATGGAAGGGATCACGCCGTATATGCTGGTGGGGGATTATATGATGTTGGGTTTTATCGTGGGTTCCCTGCTGGTTGTTTATATTGCGGGAAATCATCCTCAGGTTAGCGGGGCCGGACATCCGGTAAATCCCGGCCAAACGGTGCCCTGACTCATTCTTCTATCGCGGACATCGTATCCGATTCAAACGGATTTGCCTTCCTGGAAGCAGCCCAGGACATAGTAGAAATAACGAACGAGTCACAACGGTTCTTCACAGCTTCTACGGTGGCATCCTGAAGCGACAGGCACGGTCCGAAAACGGAGATGACCGAAACCGCCTGCGACAATTCCCTTTATTTTTGACCCGGGACAGGGATTTCGCTATGCTTGGGATCTACCGCTTGGAGTATTTTTCTGGTCATGACCACGATCGCTTTCGATACCCTTAAGTTCGCCAAACGCCTCAAGGAGGCCGGATTCACCGAGCAGCAGGCCGAGGCGCTGGCCGCCGCCGAGGCGGAATTCATTGAAGAAAATCTTGTCGGCAAGCGCGATCTGAAGGAAACCGAGGCCGCTCTGAAACGGGATATCAGGGAACTTGAGACTACTCTGAAAAGAGATATTGCGGAACTTGACGCCGCTGTGAAAAGGGATATCAAGGAGCTTGAGACCGCTCTGAAACGGGATATCGCGGAGCTTGATGCGGGTCTGAAAAGAGATATCAAAGAGCTTGAGGCAGGTCTGAAAAAGGATATCAAAGAGCTTGAAGTCACTCTACACAATGAGATCAAACAACTCGATCTGAAGATCAAACAACTCGATCTCAAGATCGAACAGCTCCGCTCGGACCTTAGCCGTGATATCAAGGAACTTGAATACCGCATGACCATCAAACTCGGAGCCATGCTCGTGGTCGCCGTGGGAGTGATGGCGACGCTGGCGAAGCTGTTGTAAAACAAGAGTCGGGGCCGCCGTGCGCAAGCTGTCGATGCGGGCAGCACGGGCAGGTCGGTATCCTTGGTGTCCGGATTTAGCCTCGATCAGCGCGTGCATCATCGAGCAGCCGGAAGATGCGAGTCCACGTTTCCCCAGCCGTTCTGGCCCAATCGTACAACGAGCTGCGTCGAACTGCGGCTGCAGCGAGCCGTGCTGCGCAGTCTTCGTCCGATAGCACGGTTTGCATCGCGGCCAGAATCCGATTCGGTTCGAACGGTGAAAAATA
This sequence comes from Methylococcales bacterium, assembly GCA_050740335.1. GTDB lineage: Bacteria > Pseudomonadota > Gammaproteobacteria > Methylococcales > UBA1147 > UBA1147. Next base: position 7,638 of record JBOICY010000413.1, read on the forward strand.
CACGACCGCATCGCCTCCGAACTCGGGCATCGGCATGACATCGGAAGATAACACAGGACGGCCGGAGCCGAGCGCTTCGAGCAGAATGTTAGGGCAGTTTTCACAAGAGGAGGCGAACAGCACCAGCTTGGCATGGTGGTAGACGGCCGGCAGCTCGTGGTGCGCGACCGCCCCGATCAGCATGATCTGTTCAATCAGCCCGATCTCCGAAATCAGGTTTGTGACCCGCTTGGCCTCGGGCAGGTCGGTCTCGCCCGCGAGCACCAGGGCGAACCGCTCACGTATGGATTCGGGCAATCCGGCGTAAGCGAGTACCACCTCATAGTGGTGTTTATAGACGTCGAACTTCGATACGTACAGGAGATACTCGCCGGCTGGAACGCACTCGGGCCGCGCCGGGCACTGGTCATGAGTGCGGAATCTATCGCCGATTCCGTGTGGAATGGTGACCGGATTGCGC
>JBOICY010000414.1:0-2929 GCA_050740335.1 Methylococcales bacterium
TTCTTGAGTGGAAAACCCGCTTTCCAGGGCAAAGTTCGCTGTTCGGGGAATCCGTGGTGGTGGTCGGGCAGGCGGGCAGGGACAGTTTGTGACTCGTGCAAGCCCGTGTTCTGCTCACTCAGGGGACGATGATCGAGTATTCAGGTGCGGATTAATCCGCACCTGTACCCGCTTGCGGTATGGTCGAGATTGCTCAATTCAATAAAATCGGGCTTTAACCGGCGACAATCGAACACGTTATTCGTGGGTGGAACCTTTCCCCGGGAAAAAGGCCCGGACTGATTGGAGACGATTCATTTCATAAATGATCAAACTAGATACCCGGATCGAACTGGATATTCGCGGATTTATGCGATGGTGGCTGGCCGAGCTGTCGGCCGTGGTGCCGCCGTGGCTGCGGAAAATGGTCACCGAATCCTACGACTATTTCCTGGTAACCTCGCACGGGGAGCATTTCCAGGTGAGCCTGGTGACCGATGAGCCGGGCAAGGAATTCGGCCGGATTTTGCTCAATGAAGAAGGACGGGAAGTGTGGTATCGCCTGGTTTCCCGCAATCCGGAAATGCAAAAAGCCCCGATTGTGTTACGCTTGCAGCCTGGACAAGCTCTGGTGAAAATGGTTACTCTACCGTCCGCGGCCGAGTCGAATCGGTATCAGGTGGTTGGTTTCGAAATGGAAAGACTGACCCCCTTCAAGGTGGATCAGGTTTACTATGACGTGAGACTGGTCGAAAAGCTCCCTGACTTGAACCAGTTCAAGGTAGAACTGGTTCTGGTTCCGCGCAAGAATCTCGACGCGATGCTCAAGCGGATGGTGGGCTTGGGCTTGCTTCCGGGGCGCGTCGATGTCGCCGCACCCGACGAAGACGGTCAGACCAAGCCGCAACTGCGCTACAATTTGCTGCCGCAGAAACTGCACGATAAACCGAATAACCGAAAACGCCTGATCAATGGCCTTTTACTGCTGCTGCTGGCGATATTGATCGGCCTCGCGGGCGCAGTGCCGTTATGGATGAAGCGTACTTACCTGCTGGAACTCGAAGACCGGGTCGAGCGGGAGAGTCAGGCCGCAAACCAAGTCCAGACTTTAAAACAGGACGCGGACAGATTGCTGCGCGAATCCGATTTTTTATTGAAAAAAAAGTCGACCGAACCCGTGATGGTGGAAATTCTGAGCGAACTGACCACCCGATTGCGTGATGATACCTGGCTGGAACATATCAATTACCGCAATCCGAACCTGCAGATTCACGGCCAATCTCCGTCGGCCTCGGCCCTGATCGAGATACTGGAAGCTTCACCGATATTCAAAGATACCAGTTTCGTTTCTCCGGTCAGTCAGGACAGAAACACGGGCCTGGAGCGTTTTCAGATTGCAACCCTGGTCGTTCATGAAGAAGAAAATGCTCAGCGAGCTGAGTAGCCGGCAGCAGCGGTTCCTCGCGCTTTCGCTATTCATTCTTGGTATCATCCTGGTTCTCGGGCTGATCGTGGTACCCCTGGTCGACGCCGCGGCTTCCTACGATGAAGACATCGAAGATCTGCAGTTTAAACTGCTGCGCTACAAGCGGATCGTGGCGGGCCGGGAGAAAGTGCTGCAACATCTGGATACATTGAAACGCCGGCAGGGGGATGGGGACCAATTCAGTAATCGGGCAACCCCGGCTTTGGCTTCGGCTGATTTACAGCAGTTGATTAAAAAAGCCGTGGTTGATTCAGGCGGCCGATTGATCAGTACGCAGGTGGTCCCCGAGCAGGAAGAAGAACATTTCATCAAGATTTCGGTCAAGGTTCGGATGTCGGGAGATACGGCCGCGTTGCGAAACGTACTCTATGAAATTGAGACGGCACGGCCTATGCTCATCGTGGACGATCTGACGATCCGGGGGACCAGCGGCCGGCGTGACAGAAGGACCCGTAAAATCCTGCCATCCAATGAATTGAACGTAAACTTCGACGTCAGTGGTTTTATGAGGATTGTCCGCGGTTGACAGCCATGACTAAAGGACCGGTCTTAACGCATCTGCTGCTGGGTCTGTGTGGCCTGTTGGCCTTGGTGAATGGCGCGGAATGGGCCTACCTGAGCCACGGCGTAAATCAGTCCAGACAGTTCCTGGAACAACCGGTCGAATCGGATATTGTAGTCGACCCCGTTGGCCGTCACGATTTCGTGTTGCCGCCGAAAGAACGATTTTCTGATATCGTCGAACGTCCGCTCCTGATCCAGGGGCGGCATCCGGTACCCGAAGAGGCGGAAGAACCTATCATAACAGGCCCTGTGAATCAGGGAGAGATCCAGATCTGGCTCATGGGAGTGGTCATGACTCCGAACGGAATGACCGCTTTGTTACTGGATGGCAAGGGCGATTATAAACACCTGCAGATCGATGAGAAAATCGAAGGCTGGGAATTGGATGAAATGCACGCGGACCGGGTTGTATTGAATCAGGGTGGTGCAACCAGGACATTGAATCTGCGCGATCCGAATAAGCCGGTACCGAAAAGTCCGCCTCCGGTTATTCAAAACAAACCACTGCAACCGAAACCCGCGGTTCCCCGGAAACAGGGCCAGCAACCCGCGGTTCCCCGGATTCCGGCTCAGCCGCCTCTACAAACACCAGGAATACCGAATCAGAGCGTTTCACAATGATCAATTCCTTGTCCAAGTTTTTCAGTCCTGCCGCGTTGCTGATTCTGGCGGGCTGTGAGTCTCTCGGTCCGTCCATGCGGGACAAGCTGCCACTCGAGCCTGTAGCCATGGTCAAGGACAACGAGAAGCAACAGCATGAAACCCAATTTACCGATCTGGGCCTGAGGAAAGACGGGGAGGGCCAGAAAAAGCCGGCGGTTGAGATGTATCCTGGCAGCGGAAACTATATCAACAGCGGAGCTGCCCGAGGAGCGGCCGGCCGGGTGGATACCACCGGGA
>JBOICY010000415.1:0-2656 GCA_050740335.1 Methylococcales bacterium
CCCGCCATCACCTCGGTCGCATGACTCGCCGCACAAAAGTCGTTTCAAAGAAAGAGGCCATGATTGACGCCTCCTTCAAGCTTTGGCTTGCCCTTACCACTCCAGATATTTTCCAGGGCTATCAGAACGCCGAAGTCTGGGTACCGTCCTGGGACCGGTCTGGACTGGAGCGGCTGATCCGGTACTGTGCTCGCCCGATCTTCGCCAGCCAACGACTGGACTGGATCGAGCCGGACCAGCGCTTGATCCACCGCCTGCCGAAACCCCGGCCCGATGGGCAAACCGTGCTGCAGATCACGCCCCTGGAATTCCTTGATCACCTGGCCGCCCTGGTGCCACCATCCCGGAAGCATCGGCATCGCTACTGCCTGGCGTATTGGCCCCGAATGCGCCCCTACGCGCCGCGGTGACCGCCGATGCCGGCTTGCCCATGGACCTGCCGTGCGATCCATTGCCTTCACCGGCTCCCCGGATCTCACCGGATCCAGCACCGACCACTTCGCCCGCGCGCTATCTCTGGGCCGTACTCATCGCGCGCATTTACGAATGCCAACCTTTGATCTGCCCCGCATGCGGGAGTGCAATGCGGCTGATCGCCTTCGTCACCGAAGCTGAACCGGTGAAGCGGATCCTCGCGTGGGTCGGCGAACCCGCGATGCCGCCGCCGATTTCACCGGCCCGCGCGCGGCCGGTTTGGGACACCTTCGAGGGGGACCAAACCACAGCCTTTGACTCCGCCATGGGCGAGCCCGCGCCGGAGTTCGAATTTGATCAGACCGTCGGCTGGTAGCCCGCGTACTCACAAGATCACCCCGTTGCCGCCTCGCCCCTGCGAGCCCGGCAGGAAGGCGGCTTGGCCGAGAACCCGGATCGGACCTGTCCCGGTGCTCGTTTGCAGCCCCGAGCACCCTCTTTTTTCGTGCGCCAACCCTCGTAAACCTGGTTTTCACGTTTCTCATCGGTTAACGGCGTTTCACCCCCAAGTGCATCCTTCGGGCCGTAATGGGCGATTACGCCCGTTGAATTTCCTATCCTCAGTCCTTTTGCGGTCCCGTGCATCCTCCGTCTTCGTGCGTCAATACTCGCAAACCTCGTTTTCACGCTTCTCATCGATTGACGATGTTTCACTCCAAGCGTATCCTTCGGTCGAAATGGGCAACAAAGCCCATTGAAATTCCTATCCTTGCGTCGGGCGTAGACCGCGCGCCTTCTCCTGCAAATGCTGGGGAAAATTGGTCTCTGTAAGCTATTCCGAATTGAGCGATATTTGTGTGCCTATGCGATCGATCCACGGGCTACGGAGCAGTTCGTAAAGCCCCAGCGAGATCTCGCGCTCATCGGGCTTCCAGTCGTCATTCGGCTCATCAAAGGATAATGCGAAATCCATGCGGCCGGTAAACTTTCTGATCTTCAACTCTGGCCATCCTTTTTTTTTGTAAGTCTAGGCCAATCCTCCGCACATTTTGCAGAAACTCGATCTTGATATTTCTGAGGAGCCTATCCTCGATGAGCCGCACGCTGAAGTTGACACTGAATCCCTGATCTCGTCCTGCTCGTGACAGGGCGAAGCTCAAGCAACGCGAGGTCAGGATCGCTTCGGCAAGATCGACCATGAAGTCGTTATAAAGGACGCTCTGGATTTCGAAGACGGATTTGAGCCTGTCTTCCGGTTTCCCAGTTATCACGATAAAAATATCTTCCCAGCCGTCGGTAAGGAACGCCCAATCGTTTTTTAGCAGCAACCACAGATCCTCGATGTGCTCGGGCGGCTTATCTCCGGCAGGGCGCACGGCGTTAAACGGCGGGAGCAAGCGGTAGAGAAAGTCGAGGCGCATCGAGCGGCGTTGCAAGGCTATGGAGATACACGCGACGACTTTTTGCAAAGACCGCGAATTCAGCTTCTTGAAGGATCGCGAATTGGCATCTTCTCGCCGCAAGCGCAGCTTCCAGGCCATCTCTTGGCGCAGGAACATCGGGATGAACTTGCGTTTCGTGATCGGCTCATTGCCGGTCGGCCCTGTATTCCTGTCCTACGGAAAATAAGGCAGTGGGCGCCGGCAGATGAATTGCGCCGGCGCGAGTAGAAGCCCGCCGTACCGCCCGAGGAGATTATGCCAAAAGACATGGACGCTTTCTGGCCGAAAGCCTGTAGATCTATAAAACCAGCGCTGTTTGGCTAGGCCCTCATAGAGAGGCACGGTATGTTGTGAGGCCGCGTCTTCCGGTGGTTGAACAGACGCGGCGAGGGATGCGCGCCCGATCAGATAGGCCGACCAATATTCGACGGGACCGTGCTTCGGACGAGACGTCGCGCCGTGCGAGGTGGCTGCTTCGTAGGGCTGACCCAAGGAGCCGAGGATCCGCTCGTAGAACTCGCCGCGTTCCTCGCCGTTTCCGCAGTATCGGACCGCGAGATAGGCTTTCAGCGACCGAAGCTCGCGCGGGAGCGCCTGCTGATCCGCTAATACTTTCTGAAGCTTCGAGAGCTTCAGTCCCGCGAGATGGTCGGCCGTGCGATAAGCGTCCGCTTCCACTGGGGGAATATAGCTGAACATACCTTTGATCGCGTAGGCGGATACCCCTCTGTGTCAATATACCTGAGACACCTTCCCATGATTTAATTAGGGAAGATTCCCGGAGATAAAGCCATGACTGA
>JBOICY010000416.1:0-6890 GCA_050740335.1 Methylococcales bacterium
ACATAATCCGCGTTATCGAGACGCCCCGCCGCCCGCGTTCCCGTAACGTGTCGCCGCGCAGGCCGGACGCCATCCAGCCGCCCGCCGGATCACCGGGTTTGGGTTTCCGCCCGCCGCGCCGGTGATCTAAAGATGCACCGGACGCGGCTCCGTTCGGCTGATCGGTCGCGGTCGCGGCGGAGCTTCTCGCCGTGGAGTCTTGCGGGCGGCCAATCACGCCAAGTTCAGGGGTGGCCGCCCGCGCTCGCCGCTGTCTCAGGTTCAAGCAAAAAACGCTTGAACCCTCGCGCGCGGCCTGACTTGATAAAACGCGAGACCGCGATCAGGACGGGATGGGTGTTGTGGGGAAAGAAACAATCAGGTAAGAAGCACCATGTTTTTCTCATCCCAACCGAAAGGGATTTCATGCGTGGCTTTCGACTCCAACCTACACACGTTTCGCTCACCTGAATTTCAAAGCGTCGTCAAAAATGCAGTTCACTTTTTCGCGCGCACACCGGTCTGCCTGGTGCCCCCGTCTCAACGATTCAGGGGGGCGGGGGTATACGCTTTGTACTACTTTGGGCGGTTCACGCTCTACGCCAAACTGGCTACCGCCAATCACAGCGATTACTCTCAACCCATCTATGTCGGGAAAGCTGTGCCGCCAGGTTGGCGAACCGCCCGCATCACGGCAACCTCTGGAAATGACCTCTACAACCGGCTGAACGAACACGCCGGAAGTATCCAGCAAACAGCAAATTTGGCCCTGGATGACTTTCGCTGCCGGTTTATGATCCTTGGCGGAGTGGAAAGCGATTTGGTCGTGCCTGTGGAAGCCGAATTGATCAGAACCTACCGACCATTGTGGAACTCCGTTGTCGATGGATTCGGCAACCATGATCCAGGTGCCGGTCGCTACAATCAGGCATGTTCCGAATGGGATGTCTTACATCCTGGCCGAACCTGGACGGTTCGTTTAACAGGTGTTCCTCCAAAACTTGAGAACATCATTGCCAAAGTACAAAAACAGTTGGCTGATTCATTGTTTTCGTAGCTCAACGATGGCCTCATAGAGTTGATGTGTGTCGTGGGCTTTGGCAACGCGGACATCCGATTGAATAATGCTGTTTCCCACACGGGTTGCCCGCGGTATGTCGACTCCAACCAACTCCAGACCAACAGATTGAGCGATGGCGGCAAAATACCGGTCAGTGGGAATCAGTATTCCCTGAAGAATACTGTTTCCAAGCACAACCAAAGCCCGTCCGTCTGTTTTGAGCACGGCCTTTAGCCCCAACGCAAAACGATGACAGTCATTAAAGTATGAGGCTGCATAATTAGCCCAACCATTCCCTCCGTACACCCCTTTCTCAGGGTGCAACGTTCTCAGCGCTTCCAACCGTTCAGCCAAATCTATGCTGTCCAGTGTAAAGGTGAGGTCCAGGCGTGGGAGTTCACGAACCGTTTGCCAGTATTTCCCGATATTGGCGTCTTCCAGAGACTTGAAATCCTTTGGTTGGCAGGCATAACCAAGCCAATACAGTTGTGGCCGGGTATTTCGGTTGTAATGGTAATTGTTGAGATACGGCGGTGAGGTGATCACCAAATCAATCGAATCCGGTGAAATATGCGATGAATAGGCAAAAAATGAGTCCTTGATGACCTGCGCCTGGAGTGCAGTCCCGTTCATCCGGGTTTGAAACCACCTCACATCGTCCGCCATTTCTTTCAGTTTGGTCAAAATGGTTTCCCCAACCGGAAAATCCTCAATCGCTTCTTTCCCAGTCGTAACACGCCGACTCAAACTTGGTTCATACGAATAGTTTGAATACCGCACCATCGTTGCGGCAAACGCCAGCCGAAACACATCGCCAAAGTCGGGGTTTGCCAAAGAATTGATGAAATCATGGACAATGAGAACCTTGCGAAGCACCGATGGACTATAGAACGCCGCACGGGTTTTAAAGCCTGCCGGTGGAGTGCTGTGCGGTTGATAGTCGGAATTGGCCTTGTTTTCATAGAAGCTTTCAAACCGGCGAATGGTGCCGGCAAACAAGTCGCTGGAAAGGCGATAGGCGTTCACCTTGATCTGGCTGGCCAAAGCCGCATAGGGATTGATCTCAAAGCCGACTGCCTGATGCCCGTGCAGAAGGGCCTCCACCAAAGTGGTTCCGACTCCGGAGAATGGATCGAGCACGGTTCCGGGTCGGGAAAGATAGCGTGTCAGTGTATTGGTCACGAAATCACGCGAGAAACCGGCAATCCAGGGCACCCAGCGGTGAATCGGCAAGTTTTTATTGACGGCAAACGCCGGGTCACTGAAACCGGTCACGCCATTGGAAGGTAACGGCGGCAAGGCAAGTTGTTGGTGTTGTGTTGAAACAGTCATATTTTCTTAACTCCTGTCGGATTCCCTGAAGAGGCTTTATCGGAAGAAGCATCGTCGAACGCCTCAAAAAAAATTTAAAATCTCCCCCCGGCCCCCCCTCTGGTCCACATCGATAAACCCGCGTTCCAAACCGCAAAACGCGGGTAACATTTATATATATGCCTTATGAAAGCGGGAGTGGTTCATTTTAAAAGACTTATCTCATTTTTACGCCCTAATTCCTGATAAAAACGCTGGTTTGACACGCCGGTAAACTCGACGATCTCCCGCACGGTCGGGAAAACAATCCGCAATGCGTCGTAGTAGTCGTCCGTGTTCCGGCCATCCGCTTGAATCGGATCCTCATTCGTCGCGGGCAGGTACAACTTGAATTTTTTGCTGTAGCTCATCTCCGGATGGCCTTCAATGTGTCGGTAACTGTGAATCGAGTCCAGCATATTCCTGGATTCCAACGCCGCCCGGAATTCCTGATACTCCCATCCGCTCGCAATCTCCTGCCAAACCCACCACGGAATGTACACCCACTGATGATGACCTTTGGGCCGGTAATAACACACCAGCCGAAACAACCGTTTCTGGTTGACTATATCCCCCGGAAACAACTGCACGATCCACGCCAGGTCCGCCTTGGTGACGCCCGTTTCCCAGTTGTGCGGCTGATCCGGGTAGCGGTTCCATCTCACCATCCGCTCAAACACCGCCGCCGTCTGCGCCAGCAACTCCCGCTCGATCTCCCGCCGGTCTCCCGCGTTCACCGTCCGGCTCTGCCCGTTGTGCCGCGTCCACACCCATTTCAACGTTTCCCGGTAGGCGTCTTCCGGCAACGCGTTGCGCAGCCACCACAGCAAAACCATCTGAAACTGGCCCTGATTCCGCGTGCGCGGCGACTCCAGCCCGTGTCGCTCCAGGTCCTCCAGATCGCCCTTGCGATACCGCCGCCGCAATTGGCCATCCAGGTCTTTGGTCATCTCCGACGGCTCGATCAACGGCAATTCCGCCTGTCGCGGCGCTCGCGGCAGCCGCTCGACGGACACCGGATCCAACTCGTCAAAAAACTTCATCCCTTCCCACCACGGCAACCCCTCCAAAATCCGGTGGTCTTCCGTGATGATATGCTCATCCCGTCCCAACGGCAGCCGGATCACCCGTTTCAATTGCGGGTAGCGTTCGCATAGTCGCTTGATCGCTCCGTCCAATGCCGCAGCCCCCAGCCGATACGTCGGCAGGTGGTCGCGGTACGTCAAGCGGAGATACATGTATTGACTTCCGTCTCCCCGAAACGAGGGCGAAGTCGTCAGCAGGTATTCGCTCCGCGACAAGCTCAACTCATCGGCCACCACTTCATGAAAAAACGGCTTCGGGCGGTCCAGGTCCAATGTCCACTGCCAGGGATACCACGAAGCCCGGCATCCGACCCAATACTTGCCCTCCAGGTGGGCACGGATCGCCGGATCCGCCAGACGCCGGTACTGTAATTTCCAGGTGCGTCCAGGCCACTGGATCCCGTAAGGACTGCTGTAGTCCCGCACAAACTTCCGGTTGTATTCTTTCAGGTGGGTTTCCGCTTCGAGGCGTTCCGCCAAGTCAATGAGGGGAAAGGTTGGGGCGGTTTTTCGGGTCTGTAACATTTTATCTCCTCCAAAGGCTTGCTTCAGACCCGTTCAATCAATACTCTTTAAATACTTTGTTGTCGGTTTTTTTGACTGAACCAGTCTAAAATTTTCGAGCAAGCAGCTACCGTTTACACCGGTGGCTGTTTGTGTTTTTAGGCCCTTTTATTTTTTCCGGCAAGCTCTTTCCTGTTTTTATCAGCAATTATCAGACTGGCGGGCGGTTATGTGTTTTGTAGTGCCTCTGCACGATGGTTTCCAGCTTGCGCATGTGGCGCGGGTAGCCGGCGATAAACTCCGCTTTGACTTCCTCCAGAAACTCCAGCATTTCCTGAAGTCCCAGGCCGTCCGCTTCCGGTCGCTGTCCGCGCTGGTAGCGCATTTTGCAGCGGTCGTTGCAAAAGCGGCGGATCTTCCCGACCTGGTGCGGGTCAATCGTAAGTGGCGCGCCGCACGCGGCGCATGTCGGCGGGGTCGTGAGATTGGCTTTAATGTTGGTGATTCGCATAATCAAATCGTAACACAAAGCTACGATTTAGCAAGTCTTTTTTAACGGCGAACCGTAAGGCTCGCGCCGGCGGTTAATCTTTCAGGCCGCGTGCGAAGGTTCAAGCGTTTTTTGCTTGAACCTGAGACAGCGGCGGGCGCGGGCGGCCACCCCTGAACCCGGCGTGATTGGCCGCCCGCAAGATAAACGGCGACCCCTGACGGTTGAGAACGACTGAGCCGCGTCCGGTGCATCTTTAGATCACCGGCGCGGCGCGGCATGCGTGCCGCTCGGCCAGCCCGACGAGCGCCCGCCCGGTGCGCCGGGGCGTATGATAACCGCCCTTATGTCAGCGCCCCCGGCGACCGGGCGGCGAGACTTCGCCGCGTCGCGCGACACGTGCCGCCGTTTCTCAGGCGGCGCGGGGCGTGCCCTTCCCCCGGTCGCCGGGGGCAATGACATAAACCCCCGTTATCGGATGACCGCCGCCCTTTGCTCTTGATCACGCGCTTCCGCGCTCCACGCTCCCGCGCCAAAACCCCCCGCCTTCGCGCTAATATGCCCGCTCAACGATTTTGCCCGTCAAACAGGGGGGATTTGCCGTGAGCCGAAAATCAACCGCCTTAAAAAACTGGAATTATTGTGATGGTGGGAAAAGGAATAAAATCAGTCGGTATTGTAGCTTCCGCAATAAGATGCGTCTCCTTCCCAAATCAAGCAACCGTTACAATCTCTTTGCGCTACATCGATGCGATAGCATCCACTACGGTCAGCACAATCAATGAATTGTGGTGACTGCTTCGTGCCCCCACAGGATTGAGGGCACGATCTTTGCCGATGACCGTTTGGGGTCCACCTGCATGCAAGTGGACCGTTCGGAGCAGCACTTGGATTGCTGATCAACTCGTTGTATTCCAAGAATTCCTTGGATTGCTTCCACTTGAGCGGAGTATTCATCTGGCGCAACATTTGGGTTTCCAGGGCTTTGTCAGGCGTAGAGATCGGCCCCTCACTGGTAGACTTTGATGAGCGGCAATATTGTCCATTGAACCACGTAAACCCTTTGAACTCTGTGAAATAAGGAGCAAAACAGGCTTTAAAGGATTGTTCAGCTTCAACCTGAGTCGTCTCATCAAATTTTGATGAGAAGGTGCATTTCAGTGTGATCGTTTGATTGGGTAAGAGGGGGGTATCAGAACCAAAATCAATAATTTTGGTATATCCCTGAACCGCAAGTCGAAGGTCAACTTGGACTTTGGTGATCGGTTCTGTTGTGAGGTTTAGTACGTCAATAGTGACGTTTCGCCAGTAATATTTTTGACTCACGTCAAGATTGTGAACGGCGAGGATGCGTACAGGACTGGTGGGATGATGTGCAATTGCTGGTTTGGGTGAGCGTGGGGTATTAGAATCCTGCGCTGCTGACACATTCGAGAATAGTGGTTGAGTTAGACTTGCTATTCCTAAACTGAAAAACAAAACGAGAAGGCAAATTTTTCTGAACATTCAGAGATTCTCCTATTTTGAAGGGTTTTAGAACAGGCAAAGGTTGCCTGTTGCGAGCATAAAATTGCTCGCAGTACTAAAGCGTAAAATCGGAAAAAATTGGGTCAAAATTTTGGATAAAACTGCTGGACAAAACGAAAAGGTTCTGGAAAAAGCCGTGAGCTAGTCAGACGTGAAAAATACGGCGTGCGAAATTTCAGCCCGTTTTCTCCCACAACTTCCCCACGCGAAAGCGGTTCCCGCTTTCAAAACTCCCTCAAAATTTGAACGCTCTCCGACCGCGAACCGGAGGGAAGCCGATCCGAGCTATCCAAACCGGATGGCGGCACGCCGATTGCTGAGGCATCGAGTGTTAAGCCGTCGCAACCGGCCACATATTTAAACACAAGCAACGAAAGGAAAATTTGAGATGGTTCGCCATGATCGACTCGAACGGTGTCTGACGTGCGGACATACAAACGACCTCGAAGCGCAGACGTGCCGAAACTGCAACCGACCAATTGCGGCAATTAAACAGCGTGCAACAGACACCCGAAAATTTTTGATTTGGATGGTGATTGCTGTTGCGTTATTGATTTACAACTTTACACACACAATCCCGCGACTCAGCGAGCTTTTGAGATAGGGCGTGTCAATGATTGAGGCGTGAGAATTCTCATAGAATAAAGTGAGAATTCTCACGCCGCCCGCGAGACCGCGAAGCGGGAGGCCGCGCCCGCCCGGTGCGCCGGGTCATCTGATAACCTTGACTTATGTACGCGCCCCCCGGAGACGAGCGGCAATTGCTCGCCGGCTCGCAGATTGCCGCCGTTTTTTCCCGAAGCCGGGGGGACGCAACATAATCCGCGTTATCGAGACGCCCCGCCGCCCGCGTTCCCGTAACGTGTCGCCGCGCAGGCCGGACGCCATCCAGCCG
>JBOICY010000417.1:0-3844 GCA_050740335.1 Methylococcales bacterium
CCCGCCATCACCTCGGTCGCATGACTCGCCGCACAAAAGTCGTTTCAAAGAAAGAGGCCATGATTGACGCCTCCTTCAAGCTTTGGCTTGCCCTTACCACTCCAGATATTTTCCAGGGCTATCAGAAAACATTCTTATCTATCTATGAGTAAACACTCTCAATAATATTAATCTAAAGTTAAGGTCTTTCTGTTCTGGACCCCGTCTTTCAGTTCGGAGGAGAATGATACGAGGAAAGGTTTGATTGCGAGCCGCTCCGCTTGCCAATAGGCTGAATTCATTCTTCGCACAAAAAATCCGCGGCTCGGTTGAGTATCGCGAAAGGCCCTGATTTCTCACCAGATCTTTTTGAGATCCAAAACAAAGCCGGCAAGCACGGGATCGCCTGTCAGCGAATCCGGCTTTTCAAGGCATTCGACAGACGACCCAGGGTAGTAAACGTGAATCCGCCGGGCCTCAGGATCGATCAGCCATCCCAGTTGGGCCCCATTATCCAGGTATTCCTGCATCTTGGACTGAAAAACGCCGAGGGGATCGGCCGGCGAACGTAATTCCAGTACGAAGTCGGGGCAGAGCGGGATAAACTTCGCTCTCTGCTCGTCAGTCAAGCTTTCCAGGCGTGATCGCCTGATCCAGGCGGCATCCGGAGAACGTACCGCATCGTTGGGCAGCACAAAGCCGCCGGAGGAATCGAAACTTACACCGGTACCCTCGCGTTTCGCCCAGATCCTCAATTGCATCGTGATCTCGGCATTGCGTTCGCTGGTCTTACCTCCCGCGGGTGGCATGATCAACAGTTCCCCTTGAGCATTCCGCTCGATCCGCAGCTCACGGTTGATCCGGCAGATCTCGAAAAACTGGTCATCCGCGAGTTCCACAGCCGGTTGCAAATGCAGCACGACAGGTTGCCGCTCGACCTGCGGTGATTCTTTACCGGGTAGGACAGTTGCCATAGCATGATCCTATCATTCAAGGAGCCCGGGGGCCCAGGACGATCAGTTCAGGGTCGCGCGCCGAAAGAGCGATCAGGTTGTCAACCATGTTGTCCAATGTTTCAGACTTGACATTTTTGCTCTCTGTCCCGCGCGCGGTATTCCAGAAAATCACCTTCGCCATGATCGGGCTGCCTCTTTCAATCCTGTTGAACCATGAAGTCCTCGTAATTGATTGTATGGCAAATCAAGACTCACGGGAACAGGAAAAATAAATGGCGTGCCGGAACCCATGGATCACAAATACGCCGCTCGTTCCCGGCGAAAATGGCCAAGGCCGTGCTCGCTCTTCGCGCCTGAATTTCAGGCTTACCGCGCCTGGTCCCTGATTTAACCGAAACAACTCGAAACGACCGATCCGGGTCTCCGCAGAATACCTGCCCAGGATAAATCGCTTCCATTCGGGAAATTCGTCCAGCACCTGCCACGAGGATTGTTCCCGGGGAGACCACCATCAGTGACAGTGATGGTCGTGGACAATCGCATCGGGGATCAGGGCCAGGTCTATTTCAATAGCACAAGACTCGAACCGACTTGAAGTTGTCAGGTCTATAAAAGTAGTATTATCCGTTGCTTGTGCAAGGATAGCGGAGGCGCCTTACAAAGTAAGGCCTGATCTGTAACCCCGGTTTCCGTCCTCTGGTTTCATGCGGGATCCCTTCAGATCGACCCCATCTCAAGTTCCCGGGCCAATTCACGGACGGCGGCGCGGGCGAGGAAACCGGAGCGGCTTTCGTGGCTGGTCCGGGTATGCCTGTCGATGCGGGACAACAAGCTGCGCGGCAACGTGATGTTGATGCGCTCCGCCTTGTCGTCGAGCTTGGACACATCCACTTCCACCACCGCCCAGATCCAGTCTGCGTATTGCGGATCGAGGCGCCAGCGGTCGATGGGACTGGCGTCCGGAACGGTACCGCCGTCCTCAATCACGGTTTCCAGCCACAGTTCGATCGCCTCGCGGGAATTGTCGATGGCTTCGTTCAGGGTGTCGCCGGCCGAGAAGCAGCCGGTCAGATCGGGCACCACCACGCCGAAGGCGTGGAATTCGTCGCCCGCTTCGATGGCAATGGGATATCTCATTTCAATTTCGCCAGTTTCATGAGTTTATGAGTCAGACCTGTGCCCAAGTCTTTGCGCGGGTGCGGCACGCTGATGCGCCCCGGTTTCGTCGGGTGGGTGAAGACGCGGTGCGAATCTTTCACGCTACGCAACACCCAACCGTCGTCCTGCAATAACCTGATGAACTCCGCACTGTTCATGGTCTGTGATTTTACACACCATAGAAAGATGCGCAAGCGCCGCTTGTAGCCAGTCAGCCGGTTTTGCAGGAACGGTCGATCAATCGGCCGCCAACCATTCTTCCAAGCGCGGGTCAATGGTCAAGTCTTGGTTTGGGATGTCGACAGACTGCCGGGCTTGACCGCTTCCGATATATTTCTGCTGGCCGGACTGTTACACTTGGTCGGAGTAGTGACGGGGATTACCCTTTCCGTCGGGACATTCCCGGTGCCGGCAAGCTGGTCGGGTATCGTTGGCGTGGTGGCCTTGATTCTCGCGGCCTGGATCTACCGCGCGATTCGGAAATCCGGCCGTGCCCGGCGAACTGAAACGCTTTGAACCTGAGACGACAGTTGCCCTGCGACTACGAAATATTAGCCTGACAAGAATCAGTAACGATCCCGCTTAAATTCTATAACCGAGAAATATAAGTATCATGAAAATCGCCGTTTTTGGGGCCGGAGTGATCGGTAAACTCCGTTGCAGATCCGTCATCGATAATGGAAATACCGAATTGGTCGGCGCGGCAGACAAGGACCTGCAGCAGGCATTGGCCGCGACCCGCGGTACCAATGCGGTTGCCGTCGTGGATTACCGGGAACTCTTACAAAACCAGTCAGTCGACGCCGTAATCGTTTGTTCGCCGATTCATCTGCATGAAGAGATGTGCCTTGCCGCATTCGAGGCCGGATGCCACGTACTCTGCGAAAAACCACTGTCAAACTCTTTGGACAGTTGCCGGCGGATACTCCAGGCAGCTAAGGATGCTTCACGAACTCTCGCGGTAGGATTTAATCACCGCTATTACCCGTCGGTGCAATTCCTGACCAAAACGTTGAAAGAAGGATTGATTGGTGCGGTTGACCATCTGCGCGTATTCGGCGGGCACGATGGACTCGGGAGTTTCCGGGAGGACTGGATGTACAAAGGTGCGGTATCCGGTGGTGGAACCATGATGGATGTCGGGATTCACATGACCGATCTGGTGAACTTTGTCGCCGGGAATGTTGTGGAAGTGTCGGCGGTCGCGACCGATCAGATTTGGCGAATCGAGGGTTCGGAAGACAATGCGATCGCGGTGATGCGAACCAGTCGCGATATTCCGGTCATTTATCAAGCGACCTGGACCGAATGGAAAGGTTATCGGATTTTTCTGGAAGCTTATGGCGATAAAGGAATGGTGAGAGCCTATTATGCACCGATGTTCAATCTGCTGATCACGCAGGACAAGCCGGGGGGGAAAAGAAAACGCAAGTTCAAGATTTATCCTGAAATCATGATTCGCGAAAAATTGCGTGGCTGGGAATCCACTACGCTCAAGACATTCGAACAGGAACTGGCGGATTTCCTTGGCATGGTGAAGGGCGAAGCGGTTACGCTCGCCGATGGTGCCGCGGGCCTGTTGGCGGTAGAGGTGGCACAGGCGGTGTACTGCTCGAGCAGAGAACACCGTACGGTAACGATCGGAGGCTAGGCAAGGGCATGCTTCTTTCTATAGTCGTGACGATCGTCGATGGCAAAGAATCCCTTGCCGCTTGCCTCGATGCATTGAAAACGCAGGATAAGCCTCCTGA
>JBOICY010000418.1:0-1975 GCA_050740335.1 Methylococcales bacterium
GATAGGTCATGTAGAACTCAATGATGTGGCTTGGTGTGAAGTCGGTATCACGAACGATGGTTTGATGCCAGGTGCCATCCTGTTCCGTAAAGTAGCTAGCGCCCCAGTAAACAGCGTTGGCGTATGCAACCAGCCATACGAAATGATGGAAGTGGCGACGCAGAACGTCACGCTGGCTTACGGTCGAAAAATCGCGAGTACGCGTTTTCCAAAGGTACGAAGCGATAAAGGTGGCGGTTGCGAATTCCAACGGAATTTCGATTTCGAGAATCGGCATCCAGTAGGTATTGAACTCCGGCGCGAAAGCGTCGAGCCCTGCTGACCAACCGTAAACACCTTCATACCAACGAACGACAAAGTAATATGCGCAATAATACGCCAATCCCCACACATACAGGTTCCGTTTATTCAGCAACGGAGCTTCGCCAGCGGCAGTTGTAACACTTGCTGATGTTGCAGCCATATTAACCTCCAATGATATTGTTGACTTATATTTTCCCCGAGCGATTCGGGGCCTATTCCCTGGTGCTGTTCGCGGGACGAATCCCGTTGAACGCCTGCTCTCCCTGAAGGTTCCTAGAGTTTATCACCTCGCCGATACCTGTCAAGGTTTTTTACTTCCGAATGGTCCTTTTTTCGTTCCTGCTTGGCGATGATCGTCTTGTCATCCAGAATCAACGAATTTACACCCTTGTCCAAACTATACGTACAGGTGATCTTTTTAATTTTTTACCGCCATCACCCTCCCAAGTCAGCAACACGATTGAAACCCGACCACCGGTTGCAGCGGGTCGGGGAATAAACTTTCTCCCCGAGCGCGCGTTCTATCTCGTTCTGACAAATCTGCTGTCCTTGCTGGCTTAATCGAAAACTGGACAACATGAATATTTCGGCCGAGACCTCTTCCTCGCTTTTCTCGGAAACCAGTACCACGACAACCCCTGCGACCATGACGAATGCAAAACCGAACATCATCACGACCCGTTTATTCATGCTAAAATGCTTTCTCAGTTGAAGCAGAACTTAAAGAAAACTCGATTTTAATCGATCGTCTCGCAGATTTTCAATTTTCTGATCCTGGAAACCGCTGGAACCTTCATAAATCTGGATTGAATGCCCACGCCATGCCATTGAACCTCCTCGATCCGTCATCGTTATCCACCTGAATTCCTTATCCGCCTGAGTTCTTTAGAAAAATAACAGTTTTCCGAAAATAACGGAGACCGCCATGAAACACAAACTTACTTCCATTGTTTTACTGATCCTATTTATAATCGCTGCCTATGTTTTCTTGATCAAGGGTGTCAAACCCTTCCTGGAAGAAGTTGTATCCTCGGACCTTTTTCTTGTCGATTCCGACGACCCCGCAGATAAGTTTTCCACGGTGTCCAATGAGAAATCCAGACAGGCCGCGCTTCAATGTAATCAGTATCTTAGAAACAACTACGAAAGCGTTGCCATGGGCGAGCTGACCGAAGATGACTACACCGCGTGGGCGCTCGGTAACTATACTTATGTAATCAACGCCGCGACCGGCGGCAAGTCTTCGACCGACCCATCAAAAGAAAAATTTGTTTGTCAAATCCATTGGACCGAGGGCGATCCGCTCGAATACGATAATTGGGAAATCGTCCAATTTGAATACACAAAGCCGGACCACTGAGATAAACTTTTTCCAGCGCCCACAACAAAAAGCGGCGAGTACGCGCCTTAAAGAATTATGATCAGCGCAAGAACTGGAAATTTCGCGTGATTTATGTACCAACCGAGTGACGCCTGAATGCTGCAGTCCAGATCCCTTTCGAGTACCGGAATAGACCGAAAGTTTTTCCGAAACCAATCCAGCCAATGAGCCACCACCGGTGCCCCGGCGATCGCCACCGCATCAACCAGGCAATACCATGCCGCGACGCCACTCGGAGGATTTCCCTGGGCTAAGCCAGACGCGGGATCGATCGGCACCCAACTCCATGTC
>JBOICY010000419.1:0-2279 GCA_050740335.1 Methylococcales bacterium
GGTGTATATCTGGAAGGACAAAATGGAAAACGAGCAGGAGCATCTGATGCTGATCAAAACCGCATCCAACCGGTATGCCGAAGTGGAACTCTGCATCCTGGAACAGCATCCCTATGAACTTCCGGAAGTGATCGCTGTCCCTGTGCAACAGGGCTCCGAAGAATACCTGGCCTGGATCCGTCAATGCCTGAATTCAAATCCATAAAGCAGATGTTTTTGCTTCTGATCCTTGTCACGGTCAGTGCTAATCCATTTGCCGCGGACGAACTGCTGCGACCCGAACAGGCTTTCCGGCTGACTGCCGAACAAAAATCGAATACCACTGTTAGCCTTCATTGGGACATCGCCGAGGGCTACTATCTTTACCGCGAAAAGTTCCGGTTCGTCTCCAAAACCGCGCGGGTCGAAACCGGGGTTCCTGAATTACCACACGGAAAAACCAAATCCGATGACTACTTCGGCGAAGTCGAAATAGTCCGCGGGAAAGTTGACATTTCCTTACCCTTGACAATCGGCGCCCAGGCACCCGACACCGTCGAACTCTGGGTGACTTATCAAGGCTGCGCGGACGTCGGAGTCTGTTACCCGCCGATCAATACCGACCTGAAACTGCAACGGCCGCGGACGCCGCGGGTCGATGTGCTGCCAACCTCGTCCGATCTTAGCCGGAAACTGCGGAATTTCGGGCTCGCGTTGTTCCAGGATGAACTGCTCCCTGCCGATCACGCATTCCGCTTTTTCGCCACGGTTAAGGACGGAAACACGCTGCATGTGAATTGGGAGATCGCGGACGGTTACTATCTGTACCGGGAAAAATTCCGCTTCGAACTCGCGAATTCCAAGGGCGTAGCGCTCGATGAGATCGATATCCCGCGCGGGACCCCGAAATACGATGAAGCCTTTGGGAATGTCGAAATCTTTCATGGGCAGACGGGATTCAATCTGCCCCTGACCCGAAGCGCGGCCGAGCCTGTAGCGATCAACCTGATCGCCCATTTTCAGGGTTGTGCCGAGCGCGGCGTGTGCTATCCGCCGATGAAAGAAAGTATTTTTCTGGAATTGCCCGCGGGTGCGGTCTCGTCAACATCGGCAATCGCATCCCGGACCGGCGCAGGCCTTGGACAATCGGAACAGGACCAGATCGCTTTCTCGTTGCAGCACGACTCGCTTGGGCTGACGCTCCTCGTATTCTTCGGCTACGGTCTGTTGCTGGCCTTCACCCCGTGCGTTTTTCCAATGATCCCGATCCTTTCAGGGATTATCGTGGGTCACGGAGAATCCATCACGACAGCAAGGGCTTTCCTGCTGTCGCTAGCTTACGTACTCGCATCGGCGATTACCTATACCGGGTTCGGGATTCTCGCCGGACTGTTCGGCAGCAGCCTGAATCTTCAAGCGCTGTTTCAGACCCCCGGAGTCGTGATTACATTCAGCGCGATCTTCGTACTGCTGGCTTTTTCGATGTTCGGTTTTTACACGCTGCAACTACCGGCCGCGATTCAGGCGCGCTTGGCGGGTGCGAGCAATCGCGGCAGGGGTGGATCCTTACTGGCCGTGATCTCAATGGGGGGCGTGTCGGCCCTGATCGTCGGCCCTTGTGTCGCAGCACCCTTGGCCGGCGCGCTGATTTATATCGGTCAGACCGGCGATGCGGTGTTCGGAGCACTCGCGTTGTTTGTCATGGGGCTCGGCATGGGCTTCCCGCTGTTGATTATCGGAACATCGGCCGGCAAATTGTTGCCCAAAGCAGGCCCCTGGATGAACGCGACCAAGGCGATCTTTGGCGTGTTATTGCTGGCCGTGGCGGTCTGGATGCTGCAACGGGTCATTCCGCCGACTGTGAGCATGTTGTTGTGGGCCGCGCTGCTGATCGTCCCGGCGGTCTATCTTCGCGCTATTGACGCCCTGCCGGATTCGGCCTCGGGTTGGGCGCGTCTGTGGAAAGGCCTGGGCATCATCATGCTCACGGCCGGAATCGTTCTGATCATCGGAGTCGCGTCGGGGAGTCGCGAGATCTTCCGCCCCTTGCACAAGTTGGCCGCGGGGGGTATCCAAAATGAGCAACAAGCGGTTGTTTTCACGCCTGTAAATTCGTCTCATGACCTGGATCGTCATCTTGGCCGGGCGAGCAGCGCGGGACAATGGGTCATGCTGGATTATTACGCGGATTGGTGCATCTCCTGCCAGGAAATGGATTACTACACCTTTTCCGACCCCCGCGTGCAACGGATGCTGAGCCGGATGGTACTGGTTCAGGCCGATGTCACGCGCGATACCCC
>JBOICY010000420.1:0-7087 GCA_050740335.1 Methylococcales bacterium
GAGATAGACCACCTGACCGCAGGTCGCCTCATCCCACTGCACATGAAGCCGGGGAAAAGGCGGCCAGGCATTTTTGTCTTCCGCATTTACGATCGGGTCGTTTTCCGGATGCCAGCCAAGTGATTTCCACACGAGACCGACCGCTTCGCGCATGCGATTCTCGAAAATCTCGCGCTCCGGTTTGGGCATCGAAGGGGGAACCGTCAGAATGATATTGCGCAGGTGTCTGGGCTTATTGGCATGACTTTGCCGTAAACGCTGCGAGGGGCTGTTGATCTGGCTCAGCGCCTGCACCAGAACTTCGGAGAGCATGAACATCATCAACGAACTCCGGGAATAGCGCGGAAAAAAGACCGGCATCTGCTCGTCGAGCGGCAGGGTATATAACGCTTCGCCCAATTCGTTGATCAGATTGCTGAAAGGCATGGCGGTCGCATGCGGTTCGATCTCGTTGCGGCTGAATGCGCTGTTAAAACGCCAGCCTGGTTCGTAAGCGTCCTGGTCCCAGAGATAGCGTTTCGGACTGGATAATCCGGTCGATCCCTCGGTGCCGCGACGGCGGCTGGCCAGCCGGGTGGCTTCCTTGCCGACCCGGGCGATGGTCGGCCAGAGGAAAGCGTTGTTGCGCCCGCTCTGGACGGAAAAATGGGCTTTCCCGAAGGTGGCCTCGGCGAATTCCAGGCGGCTCTCGAATGGTTCGGAGTAGACCAGATGCGGCATCGAAATATCGCGCGTTTCAAGCTCGTAGCGTTTTTTCATGCCGCCGCTTTCATCCTGAGGATGATTTTCGATCAGTATTCCACAAGTCCTGGAATTCCCGACATCCAGCACCATATCCACCTCAATCGGCCTTTCAATATCCTGGGGTGTATTGGGAAGGATTTTAATTTCCGGAATTCTCGCGTATTCTCCGATCAGAGCCAGCCAGTTGAGATAATGGGCGTGGTGCATCAGTTCGGAAACTTCTTCTTCGATATCCTGTTCCGACAATCGCAGTACCTCCCTGGCTTTTTCTTCGAAGACCTCCAGCAACCAGCCGGCTACCCAGAACGTCTCCGGAAACCACGCCATCTCGTCACAACGAAAAGCCAGATTGAATGCCGCCCCGGCTTGCACATCGTTCGCGGTCGGAGCCAGATAAGCGGCGCCGGCCTGCTCCTGAAGAATTTTGGTATCGAGCGCGAGCGTGAGCCGGTGGGTACTGTTCTCCGGACTGTCTCCGGGATTCAGCCGGACAATGCGTGCTCTGACCCAGTTGGTCGGGCCGTCCGCGAAACGCCGCGGCGGCGCCATCCGAAAAAAAGGCACCGGCAGCCAGATCTGGTCGAACAGATCAAAAGACTGATCGACCGGCACGGTCAGTTTCGGCTGGACCAGCAGGCCCGGTCTGGCCGGATGCACACACCCCGCGAGGCGATCATCGTATTTAAGCCGCACCAGCGAACGGTTACCCTCCTGTACGACAAAATCACCGGGCAGTTCTTTGCGCAAATCGAGCTTTAATCCAAAGTCCAGGAATTGCACTCCGGTCGCCATGATCAAAGTGGTTTTTTGCTCGAATTTCGTGAGTTCTGGAATCATCGATCGTTTTGCAATCCGCCGGATAGTTCAGTTGTGCGCGGTTTCGGGTACTGAGCTATCACTTTTTTGATTTGCTCAGTTCAAGGTCGAAGGATTCGCCCGTATCATATTTGGCTTGGCAGTCCGCCTTACCCCTGGAATTCGGAGTGCACTGGACATCGACCGGACGGTACACTTTACCACCGGGACACTGGATCGTCCCGGTGCTCGAGAAGTTCAGTTTTCCTGCTGCCGTCTGCGCGCTCACTGGCCCGGCGCAAACCGACCCGTCGCCCTGCTCGACTGTAAGGTTACCCTTGCCGTCCTTGAACGCATACTTGAGATTCAGAGGCCTCCCGGTTTTGGCATCGACCACGCCGGAACTCGCGCTCCATTCTCCGTCCAGAAATTCAGTCGAACCGGTTTTGAGTGCTTCGTCAGGGATCTGTAAAGCTTCTCCCTCATCCGGGTCTTGGTTCGATTCGCCGGGATCGGGAACCTGATCCGGGGCGGTTGTATCCGGTTTCTGAGGTTCTTGATTATTTTGCGCTTCAGTCTCTTCAGCGGACTTTTGCGGGTCTGTCGAATCGCCCGCAACGCCGTCCTCGGGCGGCTGATTTTCTTCACCCGTATTTTGACCATCTCGATCTTCTGGAGAAGTCACAGCGCCTGAATCGCCGTCAGACACGCCGGGTTCCCGGTCTTTTTGCCCGGGCAAGGGTTCCGTGACTGATGCGTCGGTCGACTCCTGGCCAAGGGCTTCGTGTGTTTCATTTGTCGAGATGTTATGCCCATTTGAATAGATGTCCGTGCCATCGGGTGATCCGGTCCGATCATTGACTACTCTTATTTTGTCGTCCGGCTCCCGCACTTCCACGCGTTCGGAACTCTCGTTTCCCTTTGTGTCCGGATCGTCTGGAGCTTTCCTCTCTTCCAGGCCCGGAGGGATCGGTGGGGCATCGACCCGATTACAGTCGCGAAATAGATAGAGCATCGATGCGATCAGAAGCGGGACCCATAATAATAACCACCAGTAGTTAAACCTTCTACCCGGCGCCAGGCGATCGCTTTTTTCCAGAACGGGCGGTTTCGGCGCGGGATCAGCTGCCGGCAAGGCCGGTGTCAGATTCAGCACTTTCAAACAGTCTTTATCGTCGGATTCGTTCGGAAAGACGAAGCCCCAGAAGGTCAAAACCGGTTTTCCATTCACGAGGTAGACATGCTGGTCATCCGGAAAGCGGATCACATGTTCCAGCAAGCGGCCGAAAACCCGCCGTTCACGGTCGTTCGTGCTTTGCATTCTCGCGGCGGATTCGCTAAGGTTCCGCTGAATCGCGACCAGTTCTTCTTTTGCCGTTTTGCGTTCTTCATCGGTCGCGGCTGACCATGGGACAACGGAACCAGGCTCGCTCGCATACCAATCGATGAGGTCACCATCTTCATTCGCCTGCGGAACAGCCAGAATCTTCGCGCTGTCCAGACCGAGATGGCGCTGGATCGCCGAGCGCAGTTGATTGGCGGATTTATAGACCGGGGTCCCTTCTTCACCCAGGGGTTTGTAGTTTTTGATGTTGCCCGATCGAAGCAGTACACCGCCCATGCTAATTCTCTAAATGGTCCATAATAATAAAATGTTTAGGGTACATGGCTTGAAAACAGGCAGGCTATTTTCAAGCCTGACGCAATGCTGAAAACTGATCGATCACGGTCTCGGTTCGAGAGCGAGTCCGAAAGGAAAAGTGTTCGGGCATTTTGTGCTTTTTTAATTCAAAGGGCGATCACGCCAGACACCCCCCCCGAACCCGCAGTCCGGTAATGCCCGATATCAGCCTTTTTTGCAATGCTTCGGAGCTGCGATCGAACTGCCGGCTTGTTCCGTCATGGAAATGATATCCTTTACATTTCTGGCGGTAAACACCTTGCCGGTTTTGCTTGCGCCTGCCACGCAGTTTCCGGCGCCCGTTCCCAGAATATCCACCACATTAATGGTTAACCGTGGCTTGCTCGCGGCGAGATTGTAGGCTACTTTGCAAGGATCTCCCTGGCAACTCTCTTCACCGTCCGAGATAACCACGATAGTCGATGGTTTGTTGACACCGTCAATCATGGTACCCGCCTGCTTCAAACCATCGGCCAAAGGTGTACCACCATAGGTTGGTAGATTGTTGATGTCCCGCATGAAAACATTTCTCTTTTGCGGTGGATAAAAGCCGATTTTCCGTGCCGAGGGACAATCGGTTAAAACGACCAATCCGGTACTGACGTCGGATGGTATGATTCTGACCATACTGGATAATGCGTTTTTCGCGGCCTTTAACCGGGTATTGACCGTACCGAATATCTGTTGATCGATGGCCAAGGCTTGATTGAACAAGAGACCCGCCTGAATGTTCGCCAATCCGGCCAGAAGACCGTTCGGGGCGCTTTGGTTCAGAATATTCTGTGCCTGATTGCGCAATCTTTGTGATTCGGGTGTGATCCCCATAGGCCAAGTCATACTGGTCGAAGCATCGAATACCACGACCAATTCGGGAGCCAGTTGAACCGGGCGTTCACCCGGACACAGTTGATCCGGATCTTTTTTTTGCCCGGCTTGACAAGTCTCGATCTGTTTTTTCAATTGCCCTTTCAAATCCCGGAACGGGCCCTCCGGTTCCTTGAGGCGTTGATCCGAAGCCAGCAGGGTTTCCAGTTTTTGGCATTGGCCCGCAGACTGTTCGATACTGCGTTTAAGGTCTTTAATGTCGGCATCTCGTTTACAGTTTTGTACGGATTCCGTAAGTTGTTGCTTCAGTTCAACGAAGCGGCTTCCGGGGCTTTCGAGCCGGGGTTCGGAGCTTAGAACCTTTTTCAATTCGACGCAGTTTCTGGAAGCCGCCTGAATCTTTCGGGTTAGATCCCGGTACCTCAAGTCTTCTTTACAGCTTTTTATTTGCTCGGCCAGATTTTGCCGGAGTTCCGGATAGGGCCCGCTCGCTTGTTGCAATAATGCATCGGTGTCGAGGATCTCCTCGAGTTTTTCGCACTGTCCGGAAGCTTTCTCGAGCTGGGCGAGCAGATTCTGATAGGCGGAATCTGCTTTGCAAGCTGCGCTCTGCTCGCTCAGTTTTTGTCGAAGCGCCACGAACCGTTCGTCGGGTCGCCGGATCACAGGATCTGTTTTCAGGATCTCCGCAAGCTTATCGCACTGACCGGACGCGGCCTCGATCCGGGTGAGCAGGTTTCGATAGGCGGCATCGGCTTTACAAGCTGTGACTCGTTCAATCAGATTTTGTTTAACTGTTACATACCGTTCGTCGGGCCCCTGGATCAGGGGATTTGTTGCGAGGATCTCTGCTAGTTCATCACATTGAATGGACGCGGCCTCGATTTGCGCGAGCAGGTCGCGGTAAGTCGCATCCTCTTTACAGGCTTTGACTTGACCGATCAGATGCAGCTTTAAGGACAGGAATCTGCCGTCCGGCTGTTGTAGGAAAGGGCTCGATTCCAGGATTTCCTCCAACTTTCCACATTGGCCCGCTGCGGCATCGATTTGGGCCTGCAATTCCTGGTAGCGCTCATTCATCTCCTGATATTTAAGCCAGAACCAGCCCAGAAGCGTCAACACCGCTAGAATGGCTCCCGCCGCCGAAAACAAACGCCACGGAAGCCGCGATTTTTTTTGCTTTGACTGACCGATCGCAGTCTCCGGGGAAGCAACGGGCATCAATACCGGTTCACGACGGTCGATATGCCTGTGGCCCCAAAAGGTGACCAAAGGTTGCCCATTCACGACATAAACAGCGTCATCTCCCGGGTAGTGCACAGCACGGCGAAGAATGTCCTGAAGGCCAACCGCATCCGGATTGATGCCTGGCAATTCCTCAGCCAGTTTCGAAATGGAAGCCAAACGGTCTTGCAGGAGCTTGCGCGCGGATTCTTGCTGATTTACGGGTAGCGCATCGAAACGGACCGGCTGACCGGACAGGTCCGTCGACCATTCGACTTCATCCGCTGTGATCCGGGTCGGTGCCGCCAGAACTGAGGCGGTTACAGGAGAAAGATGTTTTCTGATCAATCGAACCAAATTGGAGTACTCCGGCAAGGGATCACCTTTCGAATCACCGAGCGGAATGAATTTTGATTTGTTGAGACGGGCGATTCGGAGCAAAGTAAAATCCTTTGACAAGAAGCCGAATTGGAGGATCGGTTTTCGAATCGCGGGCGGTTCCCTAATCGGGGCGCGGCCGTGCGAAAATCGCGGTCACATTATCGCTATTGGGACAGGCCCGTGCGACTGCTATACTTACCAATTGTTCGAGTATGGTTTGAAGGGACTCGCCGGTCAGAAGCAACTGCATCTCCGGGACCTTCACGGCCCCCCAAAAACCATCGCTGCATAACAGCACTCCCTCGTCCGGGCGCAACGCTTCAAGCGGCGTAATGGTAGGTTTTGGTGATTTTCTGCCGCCGATGCTTCTGAGCAGGGTCGCCTGATCGGGATGGTGGGCCATTTCGTGTTCTTTAATTTCGCCCTGATCGACCAGCAGTTGAGCGACCGAATGGTCCCGGGTACGAAATTTCATACCCTCGGGCCCGAACAGATAGAACCTCGAATCCCCCACATGCAGAGTCCATGTGCCGTCCGCCGTCAGCCAGGCCATGGCGACGGTGGTTCGTGGGTTAAGACCCGGGTGTTCCGTAGCGATTCGGGCTTGCATCGACTCGGCAGCACTTCGAACCATCTTATGCAACGTTGCCTCCGTGGTCTGCCGCAGGGCACCGGCAAAATCGGCCAGCTGCGCGGCGACCGCCGCACAAAAATAATGCGCAGCAAACTTTCCTCCCCGATGGCCGCCCAACCCATCGGCAACCATTAAAAGCGTACCATCGGCGATTGTCTTACAAACATGGTAATCTTCATTGTGTTCCCGATTACCACGGTCGGTGGCCTGGGCAATCATCAAGCCGGTCCGGGACCCCGGGCTTGGTCGATTCGACGAACCCGGGCGGGGAGGTGATCCGAAAACAGCGGGACTATTGCAATCTGCCGGAGTTCTATGCATACATTGAACGGGAATTCTACGAAAACAGCATGGTAATAAAACAGCGCGAAAGACGAAATCAGTATTTTATTTTATTCTAAACAAAATTGCAGTATCGGTTCTCCTGATGGTTTTATCGTTCTTACCAATCGCGGAAATGTAGGGATTCAATGAACCTGTCCTTGAAATACCGTCCTTATCAGTTAATTCTATCTCTTGCACATGATTGATGGAGCATTTCCTTTCGCACTGCCGGTAGGCGGCCGTCTGAAGAAATACGAAATCAAAAAAATTTTGGGTGACGGTGGCTTCGGTGTGACCTACCTGGCCTGGGATACGGTTCTGCTCGGGGATGTGGCCATCAAGGAATATTTTCCGACCGAATGGGCCTGGCGAACCGATGACTTGAAGGTTGTACCTCGCAGCGCTGACCATCGTGAAAATTTTAACTATGGACTGGAGCGTTTTCTCGAAGAAGCACGTACGCTCAATAGGTTTAATGA
>JBOICY010000421.1:0-12647 GCA_050740335.1 Methylococcales bacterium
CTCCACCGCAACCCACCGCCGCCGTGTCGCTTCGTCCAATCGACCGGACAAGGCTTTGTATTTGCTCGCTATCGTCGCCATGTTATCCATAGCCCAAGGATCGAAGGCATCGCACAAATGTTCAAGTTATGTTTGCTAGGATACTTATGGCACGACACCCGACGAAGCTATGGTTAACGCTGAGGTACTTGCGCTGCGGGTCCTGGCCGAGCAACTTGAGCATAGCTAGAGCCGGCCTGAGCCCATCAGTATTTCTTTCGCTGCGGCGTAAGTCGATGCTCGTCATGCAAGGCCAAGCGTGTACTCGCCGCGCTACTGCGTACAGGTTGCCAGATCAATCGTCAATTGGGGTCTCATCGCACGTTGTCGCGGGATGGTTGGCCTGATATTGTCTTTGTATTCCACGACCAGAAAAAGATTGGATCCCGCATGCTTGGCAATACGGGTCTTCAGCCTGAAGACCTCTAGCACGAGTTTCCCGGTCATTCCATAGGCGGCCGATGCTCTAATTGTGCAGGCCATTTGGGTCAATTCTGATCGCAGGAATGGGTCGTTCAAAAGATCATAGAATCCGCTCTTTCCGGAGGCATATCACGCGTCGATCGGCGACTCAGACATTTTCCCGCAACATCGTTTTCTCGGTGGACCAGACATCGATTACGAGGGCCGTCACATTATCCCGGCATCTGCGTTTCAATGCGAGATCGACCAGATCGTTGCACGCATTCCGGCAATCTCTTTGCTCCAGGATTCCTGCAATTTCCTCTTCGGAGAGCTCTTTATACAATCCGTCGCTGCACAACAGGTAAACATCCCCGGATTGCAGATCGGTATTGCGACCCTCGAGATCGATGGTCTCGAAGGCGCCGACCGCACGCGTGATCGTATTGGCGGCGGGATGTCCCTCGGCGTCTTCCGGTTTCAACATTCCAAGATCGATGATGGCCTGCACCTGGCTATGGTCGCGCGTCAAACGCTCGAGTCTTCCCGCTCGAAGACGGTAGAGACGGCTGTCGCCGGCCCACAGAAACGCGCATTGTTCCTGATGAACCACCATGACTACAACCGTACTTCCAATGGTTCGATTCGGCCCTCGTTCCGCGGCCTTACGCTGCAAGAATTGATTGACTTCGCCGAGTTGGCTGCGGATTTGATCCAGGGTTTCATTCAGAACGGTACCGGTTTTGACCTTTTCGAGTGATTCGACGACCGAACGACTCGCGAGATCACCGGAATCATGCCCCCCCATGCCATCGGCAACCACCCAGATACCCTTGTGCTTGAACTCCCGGTA
Organism: Methylococcales bacterium; assembly: GCA_050740335.1. Lineage (GTDB taxonomy): Bacteria > Pseudomonadota > Gammaproteobacteria > Methylococcales > UBA1147 > UBA1147. The sequence continues at coordinate 1,295 of JBOICY010000421.1, forward strand.
ATTATCTTCATTGATCTTTCGCACGTTTCCGGTTGCGCATCGTCCACTGGAAGACCATTCGAAGGGCTGGAAATTACTCATATCGTTTGACTGTACCCGGACTTTTCCGCTGATTCCGCGGGAAGGTCACCGAGCATCCGCATGATCCTGCTAGGACTCGGTAACCCCTTGAGTCCGAAGGAAAGCATCCTACGGCCAAGGCCGTAAACGCTAGAGCAGTTCAAGAACATTGGACGAAGAATCGATTTGCTCGGACAACCATTTTCGGAAAAGTTTTTGTTTGATTTCAGCAATGGTCTTTTCATCCATTTGCGGGACATGTTTTTCGATCAGCCGGAAAATTTCGATCTTGTTCTGACCTTCGACCTCGAAAGGGCCCAGTACACTGCCGGCATCAGCATTGAAAATTTTAGCCTCGATCGCGTGCGGCAGAACGCCGCGCGGGATTTTGCCCAGATACCCGCCCTGATCACGAGTGTCCCTGGAAAGCGAATGTTGCCGAGCGAGTTCTGGGAAACTATCGGGCTCCTCGGTTAGAATTGCCGCAATTTCCCGGGCATTCTCCACGGAATCGAGTGTGATGTGGCTCAAGCTAACTCGTTCGAAAGACGGATAGTGCTGCTTGTAAAAGTGATCGACAGCCGTATTGTCCAGTATCGATTCACGCATTTTTTCCCGGTAAATGATTTCAACAATAAATGCTTCAAGTTCCTCCTCGGACAGACCGACATTGTCGAGGTATTCGATCGTATCCCGGGCACGGTGCAGGTTGTTCATGCGTCTGAACTGATCGACGCGTTCCTGGATTTCCTCACCAAAAATCCGGATACCGGCCTTTTTCGCGGCGTGCACCAGAAGTTTGTCGACTAATACCTTTTCCAAAAGTGAATCCAGTTTTCCTTCCAGTTTTAGCAGTTTGACGAAACCCTCCGCCGAAATCGATTCATCGTCAATACGCGCTACAATCACCCCGGTTCTCCTTTGAAATTTGAAATGAAAAACTCAATCTCCCCGTCATTTTACCCGAACTTGGACAGCCCGGAAGCGAGGTTTTTGATCGGCCGGAATGGGAAACCATTCAGCGAGCAATACGAGTGTGTCAACCATCACAAAACATTCGGGAAAATTTTAATGGATTTTGTTGTCTTTTTTAAAACACAATATGCGAAATTCAAACGGTTCACCGATAGCAGAATCATTAAGTAATTGTATTTCAAAGCCTATAATAAAAAGGTACGATAGTTGCTCTTGCGGTAATATTCACACTCACCAACAACCCGGAGAAAACGATGAGCATTGTTATTAAAGACCTGAAAAAAAATGAGGAGTTGGATCGACAGGCTGTCATGCGCTTTTGCCGCGGAGGGAAAAAACAACCGGCGGGATTTCCTTTCGAGAAGCCTTCCGATAAGGACCTTAAGGAACGACTATTAAGAGCCTGCGATTCCCAATCCGAGGAGCCAAGCCCGTAATCCGGAGTTTCCACGGGCGCCGAAAGCGGGCTTGAGCCTATTCTGCAGGCAGCGAAACGGGGCATTGTTTCGGGGAACGGGAGCGAGGTTTGGCCGTTTCGAGGCCTTTTACCGGTCGGCCCATGCGCTACGTTCGTTCCTCTCCGGTAGGGCTTTATCATTGATTCAGAGGGTTTTCGGGAGGACCTGATCGGAATTGGCTTATTCAGGTTCCACCTTCGAATGATTGCGGAAATCTTTCGCGCTCAGGCCGTGTCTCTTCATCATGGTTTGCAGGTAGGAACGGTTCATGTCGATGCTCCGCGCGAGTTCCGCGACGTTCCCGCCGTTCTCTCTGAGCGCGCGGGTCAGATATTCTTTTTCGGCCTGATCGATCGCTCTTTTCTTGAGGTCGGAAAGCGACAGATCCGCGCCGTTTTCGATCGATTCCAGCGCGCCCTCATCCTGCGTCAAGCCGAGTTGCTTGCGGACCATCGCGGGCAGATTCTTGACATCGGCTACCCCATCCGAAAGGCACGACAAGCGGTAGACCAGATTACGCAGTTCCCGGATATTGCCCGGATAGCGGTAGCGGAGAAGCAGGCGTTCCAGCGCCGGGGTCATTTTGAGCGGCTTTGAACCGAGACTTTCCGCGGCTTCATCGCTGTAATATTGCAGCAACAATGGAATCTCATCCGGACGCTCACGCAACGAAGGTAACGAGATATGAATGATGCTCAAGCGATAATAGAGGTCCTCCCGGAAGGTACCATCCTGCACCATCTGAAATAGATCCCGGTTGGTCGCGGCGACGATGCGCGCGTCCACCTCGATGGTTTCATCGGCGCCGACTCGCTGAATCTCCTGGGATTGCAGCACCCGAAGCAGTTTTACCTGCCCGATCAAGGGCAGTTCGCCAATTTCGTCCAGGAAAATCGTTCCGCTGTTCGCACTCTCGAATTTGCCTTTTCGATCCTGCGTCGCTCCGGTAAACGCGCCTTTTTTATGTCCGAACAATTCCGACTCGAGCAGGTTTTCCGGAATCGCGCCGCAATTCACCGAAATAAATGGTTTCTGGCCTCGTTTGCCATTCGCGTGAACCACTTTGGCCATCAACTCTTTGCCGGTCCCACTCTCTCCGTCGATCAGAACCGGTAGATCGGTTGGCGCGACCTTTTCCGCGATCTCGAGGGTTTCGAGTAATTTAGGACTATCCCCGAAAACCCCTTCGAATTTGAAATTCCGTTCCAATAACGATTGCCGCCTGTTTTTCCCCGGCTTAATGCTGGTTTCATGCCCCACCGATACCGCTTCGAAAGCCCCGTCGCGACTTTTGCGCGACAGCAGCATGATATCGTCCTTGAGTTCATTGCAATGTTCGAGAAGATCATCGATCTCGGAGCGTTCGAGTCGTGCCGCCCAACGCAGTTTGTTGCGCACGAGTTCCAGGCGCTCCAGCGCATCCCCGTACGATACGCTGGACAGATTTTCCAGGGTCAGGGATCTCATCGATCGAAATCTGAAGCGCTGAGCAATTCGCCGTAAAGCCCGTTTCGTGCTCTCAAATCCTGCGATGAGCCGCTTTCGGCAATGCGCCCGTTATACAGTAAAAATACCCGGTCAGGCTCGAGGTATAGATTGACCCGTTCAGAGAAGGTTATCATGGTAATCGCCGGGTAGGTCTCGCGAATTTGGTTTAAAATATCACTTTCTACTTGCAATTCAAGCCTTGACAAGGCCTGATCGAGAATCAGGACCGAGGGGCCCCTGGAGAGCGCCCGGGCCACCCCGAGACGCACCATCCAGTCATTCGAATCCAGTTCGTCCAACTCCGATACCGGACAATCATAACCTGCGGGCAGTTGATTGATCAGGTCATTGAGCCCGACCAGGCGACACACATCGATGATTCGTTTTCGCTGCGGAGCGCGAATCCCCAGGGCAATATTGTCCAGCAATGTTCCGCGGATCAAGAAAGGATTCTGAGGAAGATAACCGATCTGGCGTCGGTAGCTTCCCTTTTCCAATAGATTGACGGGATAACCATCGACGTCGATACGACCTTCGTGAATCGAATAAAAGCCCATGAGCAATTTGGCGAGAGTCGTCTTGCCGGTTCCGGAAGGACCGATAAAACTGACCCATTGCCGCGCTTCGATTTCCAAGCCCAGCCCTTCGATCACGTAAGGTGAATGCTTCTGATAGCGGAAATAAAGATTCTCGATCATGAAGCGGCCTTTCAGTTCGGGCAGAATGATATTCTGGGCCGCTTGTTCGGTGCTCTGCTCCGGAGCCAGCCGGTTAATCGACTGAACCCGTTGCAGTCCGGGTTGAACGGCCAGCCATTCCAACCATCCACCGACCAGATTGCCCAGTGCCGGGAAGCTCCCGGCCGCAAGCAGGAAAGCCGCCATGAATTCGCCGGCTGTCAGACCTTGCTCCGAATAAAGTGCAATTCCTTGCCACACCAGAAAGGTCAGCGCGACTGTCTGAATGATCCAAGTCCCGAATTTCACATAAGAGGTGTATTGAAATTTTTTCCACTTCGATTCGTTCCGAACAACCGTCGCTGATTCCCATCGGCAACGCATCCAGAATTCCGCTCCCTGGGCTTTAATGGTTTCGACCCCCTCGAGCACGTCTCTCAGTACCGCCGGCGCATCCCCGGAATGGTTTGTCACAACACGGTGGCTTCGGGTTGCCGCGAAGCGGAGAATCGCTATCACAATCAGATGAATCGCGATATAGATCCCGGCCATTCCTGCATCGAAGAAAAATAACGCGAGCCAGGATAAAGCGACCGTCCAGAATGCAGCGAGTAATTCCACGCCCTGTTCGGCGAAAAAAATCCAGAACTTGTCGTTGTCTCTGAAGCGTGCCATCAGGTCCGACGCTTTGCGTCTTTCGAAGAACTCCAGTGGTTGATACAGGATCTGTTGAATGAAATTACTGGTAGCCTGCCGGATTATCCGGTGTTTCAGAAACCCGGCAAAAAGGCCGCGCAATAGATTCGCCAGGCAGATAAAGCCGGATACAAACAGAAACCCGAGCACCAGGAATCCGGGCGTTGCTGAACCGCCGGTAATTTTTCCACCATCCAGGATAACCATAATCAGGAACGGTGGAACAACGGCCAACACTCCTGAAAACAAGGCCATCGCCAACCACGCTGAAATCCACGGACGCACCGGTTTGAACAAATCGTCCGGGCCGATTTTGGGCTGACCGGTGTCGATCACTTTGCTTCGACGGTCATCCCGTTCCAATAACAGACAGGTACCGTCCCAACCCTTTTCAAATTCGGTCGGGGTCATTTTACGGAATCCAAGCGCGGGATCGGCCACATGGATTTGCTGGCCGGATACGCCATAGACAACGATATAATGATAACCCTGCCAATGAACCAACAAGGGAAGCTCGAATTCAATTAATTCGGAGAAACTCGCGCTCACGCCACGCGCGATGAAGCCCAGACGTTCGGAGGCCACGGCGAGAGACTCCAGGGTCGTGCCGCGGCGATCGATATCGGCAAGATCGCGAAGCTGTTCCAAGGTGGTCTGGATCCCGTGATAGCGGCATAGCATCGCCAGGCAGGCGGCGCCACAGTCCATTTCCTCTTCTTGCTCAACCAGCGGGAAACGGTCCAGAATCCTTGCTCCGATCCCCGCCCCTTCGACCGGGCTGAAGTGCCAGCGGCCCAGTTTCTGGCTCGCGAGTTTACGCTTTCGTTCCAGTTCCTGTTCAAAAGAAGTAATCCGCTCTTCGAAACTGGTTTTGAGTCCTGGATGATGTTCGAGGATCGTTTTAACGGTCGAGTCGGGTATCACCAGAAAGGTCGAATTCGTTTGCGTCATGACTGTCGCCGGTTGGTGGTCCGAAAACAGCAGGGCACGTTCTCCGAAAGTTTCCCCTTTGCCCAGAACCGCGATTTGATATTCCCGGTCACCTTCTTGACGGACTACACGGACCCGCCCCTGGCGGATCACATAAAGCCTGCGATCTTCAAAGCTATCCTGGCGCAATACAACCTGCCCGGAATCGACTTTCTTGATCCCGATCGTCTCGATCATCGCCTCGAATTCCTTTTTACCGATCTCGCCCTTCAGGTCGAACAGGCTGGCAACCAGGCCGCCGGTGGCTTTAACCGCGGCGTAACGCGTCATGTATTCTTCGATTTTCGGATTTTGCTCCCAAAGATCGGTCAGGGCGACGCGCGGGATTTTCAGAATTTCACATCCGGCCGTTGCCCGGGCGGTGAACTCCAGAGGGGAATTTCTAAGAACATTCACTTCTGCAAAGATATCGCCGGATTTGCGCAATCCCATGCTGATATCCTTGCCGTTTTCCTGAACAAACAGGCGGACCGACCCGGAAAAGATCACATAGAGCCCTTCGCAGTACGAACCCTGACTCACAACCGTCTGGCCAAACTGGTAACGAGTGGTGACCAGGTGGCTCGCAAGCCAGGAGACTTCATCCTCGCTCAAGGCACTGAAAATCGGGACAGCGGATAGCAAGTCCCGGTAGTTATTCGGCGCTGGCGCTGGCGCTGGCTCTATCATATCGGTTCAGTGATTGGCACAACCTGCCTTGCAGTACCCATCGCAACAACCGGAATCTCCAATTGAAGTACGTTCGTCGAATGAAGGGTCCCTGGCGGTTTCCATCGAAACTGGCGGTACAGGAAGCAATCCACCGATGTCCTGTCAGAAGGTCGACAAATAAAACAGGGTTCCGCCGGCCACAGCAAGGATCACGGCAACCGCGGCGATAATGATCCATAGACGCGAGTTCTTACTGGAAGTCTGTTGGCTGTTATTTCTATCATTCCGATCGTCTTCTTCGCACAGCATGTTCAGATAGGAATCCGCGGACGCGATAAACATGGTTTTGTTTTTGACGATTCGCTCGTCCCGGACGTGCTCGCTGGTCACCTGGGTGATTACGGTGTCTTCCGTTGGCTTACACTGGACTATTTTAACTTCGTATTTGAAAACGTTGGCAAAACTGATGATATCACCGTCCTTGATCGGATACGGTTGGTACGCGGTCAGCGGGTCATTGTTAATTTTTGTCCCGTTGGTACTGCCCAGATCGCATAAACTGGCCGCGGGCCCCTTGATTTCGAAGCGCGCGTGTTCCCTGGAAAGGCGCTTCAATCGAGCGTCTTTCCAAGCCCTGAACATCTGGCTTTCCCGACCGATCAGAAAAAATTCATCGCTGACGACAATGGCCGGCGGTTCTGGAAAGGTCAGTGGTGACAAATGGATTTCAATGTCGGCCATGTCTCGTTGAATTTTCTGGCCAGACGAAGCCGCCGGATGAATTGCCTGGCCAGACAAAGCCGCCGCCGGTGCCAGACTTAGGGTGCAGGGGGGCATTCACCGACCCGAACGGTTTGGGTAATTCAGGGTTTTGGGGTCCAGGCAAGTGTTTCGGTTCAGTTCGGTTGTGCCACACCGGTTGGTTCACGCCACCCCCAAAATAAGGATATTGATAATAAGGATTTTGGTTGATCACAGTAACATTTGCGGGTTTCCGATTGGCGATGGCGATCTGCCGCTTTAATTCCAGATCTGCCCGAATTTGCCGTTGGAGTAGAATTTCCAGTTCCTGTTCGCGCCGTTCTTCCTCCCTTCGGGCGTCCCGTGCTTCAAGTTCTAGATAGCGTTGCTGCGCGCGTTCGACTTCCTCGGGACTCGGCGTCGGCGGAGACGCTATGGTTTCCACTTGGACCGCAGCTTTGGCAGGCTCTGATGAATAACTGACGTTGCCGTTTTGATCGACGGACTTGTAGATCTGTTGCGCCGGTATTCCGTGGCTGAGCAACAGAATAGAAACCAAGGTTAACCATTTCATCGCGCTGAGTTCCTAGGACAACTGTTACGAAAAAATCCCATCATAGCAAATCCGTGATCGAGGATGTGCTTTGAAAAACGATGTTCATGAAAAAAGTTGGCCTTGTCGAGCTTGCGAAAACCCCTGCCAGGATTGGCCGGATTCAATCATCGGGAAACACCGGTGCTTCGGCTTCGTGAGTCACCTATGTGGAACGGCATGACATCCGTGTCATCGTATTCTGTCCGCGCTCGTCGCGATACAAATTACCGAATTGCCTCCAGGAAAGCAAGTTCGGAACCGTCATCGAAGTTCACGGCAGCAAGGGTGACCAGAAAAGCATCGCCGCGGAATTTGCGGATTTGTTTGATCCTCCGTTGCTTCCCGGTCTCGAGGACCAAATCGAAGCCAATAAACTGCGGGCGTATTTTCTGGCCGACCAGCGACCGCCGCGGCCCTTCGACTGGCACGTCCAAGCGCTTACGGCATCTTCGGATTTGATCAGGGGATTGAAGAACTCGGCTGCAGCATCGTTCCTCCTAAACTGCTCGGAATACAACAGGAAGCCGTTTGTCCCTATTTCGAATTCCTGTCTGGCCAAAAACTATCCGCTTCGGCTACGATACCCGTCGTCGAAGCAACGCTTTTTCGCTCGAAGCCACCCCCCTGAGTTGCTCGCTTGGATGGGTTCTTTTTGCCGGCGCTACGGAGCTCGGGTCGATCGTATCCTGAATGCGGAATACGCGAATTATTCAGGCGCCGCCACGGAGAATCTCGAGGGAGCTGGTTTGCGGATTCAGAGTCGCCGGATCGACGGTAAGCAGCAGATTCGCGAACAGGCCGGCCCGCTCGCGCTAGCGGGATGCCTGCGGGCGATTGATCTGGGGACGATCAAGCCCGGAGAAAGCGCTCTGGTGGCAATCACGGGCGGATGGTCCGGAAACGGGGACGGAGGGGTCCGCCCCGGCCTTGACAATCGAGGGCAACTGCACAACCAAGCAATTGAATTCCCTTGGCAAGATGTTGGGATTCACTCACGAAATCAAGGCGGTTCATCATGTCTGAAGCGAGCAAACAACAAGGTTTCCGCGAAATCGAACCGGGAGAAAAACCTTTCCGGATCTTGAGCGTGGATGGCGGGGGTTATCTCGGATTGGCCACCGCGGCGGCGATTCGTGAACTGGAGGATCATTTCAAGTGTAGCTTTTGTGAACGCTTCGACCTGTTTTGCGGCTCCAGCACGGGAGCGATCATCGCAACGTCCCTGGCAACCGGAAGCACAGGCCAGAATCTTGTGAATCTAGTTAGTGGTCTTGGCAAGAACGTTTGAAGCGGGAAGACCACCTCCATCCGAATCCTGTGCGGGCTCTTGATACCGAATAGCGGTACCGGCAATTGTCTGGGCTATAATGTACTGACCCAGAGTGCCGAAATCAAGCGTCTGGTCGGCTACATGACCCAGAAATTTTCATTGTGGGATGACCTGAGCATAGCCGAGAATCTGGATTTTATCGCGCGGCTGTTCAGTATCAATCAGCGTAAAGAGACTGTCAATCAGGTGCTTGAAAGGTTGGGTCTCGCGGGGCGCCGAAATCAGCTCGCAGGCACTCTTTCGGGAGGTTGGAAACAGCGTCTTGCGCTTACTTCCTGTCTGATGCACGAACCCAGGCTATTGTTGCTGGACGAACCCAGCGCCGGGGTCGATCCCAAGGCAAGACGCGATTTTTGGGAAGAAATTCACCATCTTTCAGCGTCCGGTATCACCGTTTTGGTGTCTACTCACTATATGGACGAAGCGGAATGCCCGAATGGGCTCAGGTTATTGGCAATGTCTTGCCGCTGACACACTTTCTGCAACTGGTCCGGGGTATTCTGCTTAAAGGTAATGGACTGACTATACTCCTGCCGCATATCTGGCCGATCTTAGTTTTTACCATTTTTGTTCTGGCGGTAGGGGTACGCATGTTTCATCGAACGCTCGATTGATAAGCGAGGGGTATTTATGCAAAGAATACGAAAAGCCTAATTTCATAGTGATGCAATAGGCAATAACAGTAAGAACTTCAATTGGATTTGAGGAATACCTTCTCTACGAACTCCGCCATACCGGATGCTGTAGCCAACTCTTCCGCGATGGTAGTGTACCCGCACCGGCTTAACGCGGCGAGTCTGCGCATAGCCAGCCTATTGCCAGGATTATTACCGAGTGAAATGGTATGAACACAGACTCGCTCTCCGTATTGCTTCTTGAGTTCAATGACGGAAACGGCCGCATCGTCACCCAACTCGCCATCGCTGATGATAATGATTCCGGTCTTGCCTTTTATCGACTCAAGATCCGATCCCACGATAGCAATCGCAAAATCCATTGGTGAACCTCCACCCGCGCACTCTATGGAGTTCACAGCGTCGCTGAATGATTTTTTGACATAAGGCCCGAGCTTCAACCGTTCCAGAGAAAATCTCCACGACTGACACGAACCAAATCCGAATGTTCGTAGCCCGGCATTCAGGCGCATGGCCGGAATCGCCTGATTCAACCGCCTGAGAACCTCTTTCTCGACTTCAAACAAGGTCGGAATTGTGTTGCTGTCAAAAACTTCGTAAAGATATGGGTTATTCATCGTGGACGAGGTATCCATGATTACCACGAAATTTTCAATCTTTCCGTTAAGGGCACCGGAACTAAATCGGTCGTTAAGATTCACGGGTTCGAAAGCCCCGAAAGTCGCCGGGATTCTTTCCGCTCCACATCCTGCGAGCAGGTTACTAAGGAGAAAGAAACCAAGCAAATGCCGTGCCACAGCGGTTCGTTCATTTCGGTTCATTCATTTGATCTCCGCGTAATGGACCCGGCTTCAAGATCCGGAACGATCATATATCGTCCACACATTTTGTAAAAACAAAAAGGGGGCGGTTAAACGAGTCTCTACTATTCAACTATTTTCCGACACAAAAGCTGGAAAAAATCCTTCCAAGCAAATCATCAGTGGTAAATTCCCCGGTAATTTCAGCTAGAGACCGCTGGGTCAACCTGAGTTCTTCGGCAACCAGTTCCGGACGATGGTATTCGGTCAGCTGAATCATGGCGCTCCGAATCAACGCTGTGGCTGCGTTGAGGGCATCGATATGGCGCCGCCTCGCAATGAAAACATCTTCGATCTGATCGTCATAACCGATGGAGGCTTTGAGATGCTGGTAAAGTAGATCCATGCCTGCGCCAGTTTTTACCGACAAGAATATTTCCGTACCCTGGCCAGAACTCGTTATTTCCGGTAACTCACCGGTCAGATCGATTTTATTCGAAATTCTAGTGATTTTTATTTCATTCGAAAAGAAAGGATCATCCGCCCGATTACGCTCGGGATCGCTGACATCGATCATCCAGAGTATCCTGTCGGCTTGCTGAATTTCCAGGTGAGCCCTGCGAATTCCTTCGCGCTCCACCGGGTCTTCGCTATGTCTCAAGCCCGCGGTATCGATAACATGTACCGGCATCCCATCGATTGTTATGGTCTCGCGCAGCACGTCCCTCGTTGTCCCGGGTTGACTGGTGACGATCGCCGTGTCTTTCTTGGCGAGGGCGTTTAACAGACTCGATTTTCCGGAATTGGGCTTGCCGGCGATCACCAGGGTCATTCCTTCTCGAAGGAGACAGCCCTGTCTTGCCGTGGATAGCACCTGGTGAACCTTCTGTTCGAGTTCGGCAAGCCTTTTAGAGACTATTCCATCGGAAAGAAATTCGATCTCTTCTTCAGAAAAATCGATCGCCGCCTCGATGTAAGCACGAAGCTCGATCAGTTCTTCGACAAGCTCGTTAATGCGTATCGAAAAAGCACCCTGCATGGAGTTTCGTGCGGAACGCGCCGCCCGGACGGTGGTCGCTTCGATCAAATCAGATACCGCTTCCGCCTGAAGCAGATCGATCTTTTCATTCAAGAAGGCGCGCTCTAAAAATTCTCCAGGCCTAGCGACACGTGCTCCAAGTTCCAAGGCGCGGGCCAGTAGCAGATCCAGGATGATCCGCCCACCGTGCGCCTGCAACTCCAAGATCTCCTCTCCAG
>JBOICY010000422.1:0-2715 GCA_050740335.1 Methylococcales bacterium
GTTATCGACTGGAACAACATCGTGCTCGATGCGGTTCGGCGCACGCACGAGAACCCGCCGCGCGCGCGTTCGCAATGATGCACATCGCAATCTTCGATGCGGTAAACGGCATCGAAGCGCATCGGGAACCGTACCACGTCGCGCGCAAAGCTCCTTCGGGTGCGTTGCCGGAAGCCGCTGTCGCGACGGCCGCCTACGAGGTGTTGAGCGCGCTCTATCCCAAGCTGAATCCGGTTTTGAAGGAACCGTACCAAAAGTCCCTCGGACACCTCCCGGAAGGGCAAGCCAAATCGCGAGGACAGGAATACGGACGTTATGTCGCCAAGCGCATCCTGAAACTGCGGAGCCGGGATGGCGCGAATACTAAAGTATCCTATTCACCACCTGCCGGCGCGGCACACTGGCAGCCGACGGCGCCCGCGTTCGGATCGGGCCTGTTGCCGGTTTGGGAGGTACTGAAACCATTTGCTATGAAAAGTCCCAGCCAGTTCCGCGCGCCGGCGCCACCCGCGTTGAATTCACCCGAGTATGTCAAGGCATTCAATGAGGTGCGAGCCTACGGCGGCGTGAACAGCACCGAGCGCACGGCCGAGCAGACTCTGGTCGCCTATTTCTGGGAAGATGGCCCTGGCACCGTTACGCCGCCCGGTCATTGGCAGATCATCGCTCAGCAGATCTCGAAGCAACGCGGGCTATCGATGCCGGAAAACGCCCGCCTGTTCGGGCTGCTCAGCCTCGTCCAGGCCGACGCCGCGGTTGCCTCCTGGGAAACCAAATACCATTGGAATTACGTGCGTCCGGTCACGGCGATCGCGCGAGAGACCGGGGACGACGGCAATCCGGAGACGACGCCCGATCCAAGCTGGGTCAATTTGATTCCGTGGCCGCCGTTTCCAGCGTACACTTCAGGACACAGTACTTTCAGCGGGGGTTCCGCGCGGCTGCTGGCAAGGTTTTTTGGCAGTGACGCAAGCGCTTTTTGCGGGGAATCACCCGATCCGCGGCGCTGGCCGGCGCTTTCCGGTGTGAAGCGGTGTTGGGATAGCTTTTCGCAAGCCGTGGAAGAAGCCGGCCAGAGCCGGATTTATGGCGGCATCCACTGGCAGTTCGACAACCAGGCTGGTTTAACCGCGGGCCGGGCGTTGGCGGATTATGTGTTCGAGAATACTCTTCGGGATCCAAGGGGTAAATAGACAAAACTAACCGGCTTTTATTCAAGCGGAAGCATGTCTAAAGGTTCGATAAGTCGTCAATCACGGGCGTATCGTTCGCGCTGGTGTTAGCAACAGACGGTTAATAGGCTATAGCTATCGAAACGATAGGAAAGTTATAATTTCTCATTTACCTTAGCCCGTAAGACAACGAATTGACGATCTGCGGTCTCCGAACACGCAAGAAAATAGTTTTATGAACGACATCGCGGTAATAAAAAACACTTTTACCACGGACGATCTCCGAATTTCAGAGATCCGGGAAGTGGCTGCGCCGGAAATCATACACACGGAACTCCCGATCACGGAAGCGGCGGCCAAAACTACCCGGGACACGCGCTTGAGTATCCATCATATTCTGTGTGATCAGGACGACAGGCTTCTTGTGATCGTCGGCCCATGCTCGATCCATGACACAAACGCCGCGAGGGAGTACGCGGATCGCTTGCTGGCGATCAGGCCGCGGCTCGAAATCGATTTATTGCTGGTCATGCGGGTCTATTTCGAAAAACCGCGCACCACTGTCGGGTGGAAAGGCCTGATCAATGACCCTGAATTGGACGAAAGCTTCAATATCAATCAAGGGCTGAGGATCGCGAGAAAACTGCTGCTCGATCTCAATGAACTCGGTCTGCCCGCGGCCACCGAATATCTGGACCTGATCACTCCGCAATATGTCACGGACTTGATCTCCTGGGGCGCGATCGGTGCGAGAACCACGGAAAGTCAGGTTCACCGGGAACTCGCCTCGGGCCTTTCCTGCCCGGTGGGTTTCAAGAACGCGACCGACGGAACGGTCAAGGTTGCCGTCGACGCGATCGGCTCGGCCTGCGGGCCGCACCACTTTCTGTCGATGACGAAAGCCGGCCATTCCGCCATTTTCTCGACCACCGGTAACAACGATTGCCATCTGATCCTGCGCGGCGGTCAAAGCCCCAACTATGACCAGGCCAGCGTGGAAAATGCCGCCGACGCCCTCCGGAAAGCCGGCCTGCGCGATTCGCTGATGGTCGATTTCAGCCATGCGAACAGCAACAAACAGCACGAAATGCAGATGGTGGTAGGGCGGGACATCGCAGATCAAGTGGCGCACGGCAGCACCCATATCCTGGGTGTCATGATCGAAAGCCATCTGGTCGCCGGCAGTCAGAAAGTCGTGCCCGGCCGGCAACTGACCTACGGGCAAAGTATCACCGACGCGTGTATCGGTTGGGAGGATACTGTGGAATTACTGGACACCCTGGCCCAAGCGGTCCGTGACCGGCGCAATGTTCAACGGAAACGCCAAACCGTATAGATTTTGGGGCTCGATGGAGATCATAGTCAACGGCGCCCCTCACAGGCTTGCAACGCGGTGTTCGATCCGTGACCTGATTGCGGAACTGGGGCTGGCCGACGCACGCATCGCGGTCGAGCTGAATCGCGAAATTGTACCCCGCCACTGTTTCGAGCATACCCGGTTAAAGGCCGGGGATCGGGTCGAAATCGTGCGAGCCGTCGGGGG
>JBOICY010000423.1:0-9832 GCA_050740335.1 Methylococcales bacterium
ACCGAAGCCCGTGTGCGCGGCATCGTAACCGAGCTTGGCGCGCCAAGTCGGGGCTTCGAGGAAGATCCCGATGCCGTGGGCGCGGGCGATATCGACATAGCGCGCAAAATATCGACGCAGGATCTCCGTACCGGCTGCATCCTTGAGAAAATCGAAGGCCGCGAACTGCGGCAGCACCACGTTCTCGTGGTCGATCAGGGTAGTTTCCAGACCACCATCCGTCATCAACAAGATGTTGTCGAGTTGCGGCAGGTGGTTGCGGTATTGGCTCATAGGCTCTTCCTCTTAGTGTGAACCCGCGACTCGAGCCACATACCGTGGTGCGAAGTACGCGGGCCGCCGGGCTCGCGGTCATCAAGGCGGATTGTGGCGCCTTCAGGGTTGATCGTTCGGGTAACCGATCACGACCGGACGGACAGCGCTTCCCGATCCACCTTTCAATCGAATCGGAAGAATGAACACCGCTCCGAGGTGCACCTTCTTCTGCGCCATTTCGGTCAGATTCAGATTTTGGATCTGGTGAACGCCTGCTTGCGTGAGGTTGTGGTGGTGTACTCCAAATGGAAGCCATGGATTGTTTCCGCCCTCCCAGGACGGCATGGGAGGGAATGGTCCTACGCCAGGTTCGTTCACCGCTGCGTCGGTGAAAGGGTTGTCCAAACCGACCAGCACGATCTTTTTTGCAGCGAGGAAGACTGCGGCTTCATGAGAGAGGCCCGGTCCCTGCGTGTAATAAGTGGATGGACTGTTTGCCCATGCCGCACCGTAACCAGTGTGGATGAACACGACGTCACCTGCTTTGATGCCGCGATTGGTGAGTCCCTGCGCAGACAGGATGTACTCGATGTCCACTTGCGTAATGGCATAGCCCGGCGCGAGCGTGTTCCCGTTGTTCAAATACCTGGCTGCATCCAGCATCACGACTGATGTAATGATCGGTTCCGCTCGGTCGATGCCGAGACGATTGAGGCCGGTTGAACCCATGACCTCACCCTGCGTGAGACCGCCGAAGTACATGGGTGTATCTCCTGGCTGGTTGATGAAACCAAAGTGCCCGAGCGCATCCATCTGGGTGCCTTGACCGCCGATGTCCCCGCAGACGACTTCTCCATTTCCGGCATGTCCGAAGATTGCCTGGCTAGAATCGGGTGTCACACCGTTCGGACCGAAGAAAAGCGTGGGGTGGGGAGTGAAGGACCAAGGAGCTGCAAAGGGTGACTGCGGCGCCGCAGGATCCATCAGTTGACTCACTTCGAGTTTGACCGGCGGGACCAGCGTAAGATGTCCGTGCACATACTTTGGTTTTGGAATCATATACTGCGCGGCGCGAAGCCACGTTTCAGCACCTTGAGTGGCGGTATTACCTCGGTCATCAACGGCGAATGCGTTTAAAGATGACACCAGGAGCAGACCCACGAAGGCAGTCGACAAGTTTTTCATGTCAGGTTCCTCTTAATGATGAGACACAACGATTTGTGTCGGTTGGCTTGGAAATATCGGGAACAGAGCACGATGACCCTGTGTCCGTTGAACCGGACACCATGGTCTGTCCCCAACTGACCTTTTACCCTCAAACAATTAGAAAGATACACAGGATCGTTCGTCCACGCGCAGCACCGACTCCGCTGGCAGCAACGCTGGATCAGATCGGAAAGACTCTGGACGCCGTCCGGGCCGTCACAGACCACTGGCATTGCCCGAGACGGAACAACCGCTGCCCCCGTTGGTCCCGATGGCTACACCCGTGAATCCATCGGTCTTGTTCGCATCGAAGGCGAACACGCTGTTGTCCGCGACCCGAGCTGGGCATGTGGCGGACACACCATCACGTCCAGCCATAAACACGCTGTTTCCGACCACGATGCTGCCCCCGCTGACAGAGATGCCGAACGTGCCAACTCGAGACACGAAATTGTCGGAAACGACGCCCGCCGCGCGGACTACGATTCCCGTGCCATCGATAGAGAACACCACGTTAGACCGCACCCGGCCGCTGCGCAGCGTGATGCCGAGATCGCCGCTCTCGACCACGCGGAGTTGTTCGACCACGGCACCTTGGGTGCTTAGGAGACAGACGCCCCGTTGAAAGTTGGCGATCGTGCCGTTGCGAACGGTGATCGCTAAATTGCCGCGCTGGTCCCTCACCCCGGACCCGGTGCCGTCTCCGCCTATCGTGTGCCCTTGGAGATCGATTTCAACCCGATCGGCGCTCACCACCAGGCAGTCCCCATTGGCGCTCAGGTTCTCCGTCAAGCGGAACGAGCCCGACTCGCTGATGGTCTGGCAGGCGGTGATGTCGGTGACCGCCAGGGCCTCCTGGGTGAAGGCGGCTAGGCTCAATACCAACGGCGCGGCCGCGATCAATCGTTTCGTGCTGTCCATCGTCGTTCTCCTCTTGGATATAGGTGGTAGGAACCGGAAACTGGGTCTCTCCTCATTTGTCCGGCCGAAGGTTTGGGTCGTGACCACCGCTCATGCGGTGTCAACCGGAATAGGGCAAGGCGCGTACCAGAGACCATACGACCGCGGCCTGGAGACTCCAAGTGGCTGTCGTGCAGGGTTTATTTAGCGATTGGTGGCGTGAGAGCGGGTGCGGATCAGGGGATCCTCCGCGGCGCGCGCTCTCAACATATCGGGAACGTCCCGACATGTTGGGAGTATCCGTGGGTCGGGGTTATCACGGCGTAACCCGACAGAGGTACGGACGGTGAACCGGGCTGCGTCCGCATACCGGCTTAGTGATCAGGGTTGCCCCGAAGCCTGAAACGTCACAGGCAACGACTCGAGGCCGCGGGTCGCCAGGCTGGGGATCCCACGCAGCGTGGTATCGGCGAGCTCGAGTTCAGGCAGACGCGAAATCGTCAGTCCAATCGCGGGCTTCATCTGCAGGCGCGCGAGGGACGCGCCAACGCAGAAGTGAACGCCGTGACCGAGGCCGAGATGAGGATTGTCTCCCCTCTCGATATCCAGCCGATCCGGATCCACGAACACCTCCGGATCATGGTTAGCAGCGCGAACCACGTTGAACACGAACTGGCCCTGGCGGACGAGCGTCCCTCCCATCTTAATGTCTTGAAGTGCACGACGAAGTACGCTGACGGAGGGTCGGTCGTACCGAAGCAGCTCTTCCATTGCGGACACCAGCAGCTCCGGCCGCGCCTTGAGCTTCTCGAGTTCGGATTTATTCCGAAGCAGCGCAAGCAGAGCGTTGCCGATCATGTGGGCCGTGCTTTCGTGCCCGCCAATCATGAGCATGATGCACGTACTTATGATTTCGTCATCATCCCGGATGACCCCTCTGATAACGCCCTCTATGAGCTTGCCCAGGAGGTCGTTCGAGGCTTCGGTTCCGCGCGACAGTATGATATGGCTCATGCACTCCCGGCACTCGATCAGGCTTCGGTGGGCCGTTTCAACCTCGATGCGGAGAACTAATCCTGGACCAAAAACACTTCGGACTCAGCCAGGTTCCACTCGGCAAACCAACCCGCGAACTCTTCGATGACGGCCAATTAACCCGCCTGAAACAACCCTTTGCTTGGCTTCTCGAACAGCCCGGCAGCGGTTTGCTGACCGCACCGGCCGGTCTCGGCAAAACCGCTGCCCTGCGTCCTATTACGGCCGAACTGAATCCGCACCGTTGCTGCGTCATCTATTCCGCGGATACCGATTTCTCCCGCTTCGACCGGTAGCGCAATCTCGCGTGGGCGCTCGGACTCGAACCCGCCTTGCGACGCGCACCACGGTGGCGCCACAGCCAGGACCGCATCCAAGATCTCGCCGACGCCAAGCATAGTCTTCCCGTCTGGATGCTCGACCAAGCTCACAATCTCCGCGTCGAGTTGTTCCGCGACCTGCCCGCTTTCCTCCACTTCGCCTTCGCTTCGAAAGATTGGATCACTGTTTGGGTGATCGGCCATCCGCAACTCGGTACCACCCTCAACTGAACTCCCTACGCCGCTGAAACACGATCCCTTCAAGCGCCTGTTTTGCCGCGAACTTCCCGACGAGATCCCGTTCTAAACCAGGCCTTTCATCCCGCCTTCATCAAGGTTCACCAGATCCCTCCATGAACACGGCACAAACACTGCTATCCCGCTTAAAATAGGTCGGAATGAAAAATCTCGATTTCCTCGGGACGGAACAGCAGATCCAGTCAAGCATTGGAGAAGGTCAAGACGCATACACAGCAGCGTATGAGAAAGCATCTGATGAAACGCCACAAGGTCAAGGATCGAGGAATCGGCTTAGGTCGTTTTCCCAGTCAGCAGCTTTATACGAAATATGGGTTATACCAAGTTCCGACCAGGGCGGGCTGGAAAAAGGCGCATGCCTTGGTATGAAGAGCATCGGAAAGCCGTGTGCGGGACAAATCCGTCGGGAACGGATTTGAACAGCTGAAAGCTGGCCCCGAAGGGGTGAGCCCCAGGGATGGGGCGAATAGCACCGCATGCACGGTTTGATGAGGAAGGACAGCCGAAAGGCCGTTCTCTACTCTGCCTTTTAGTACCTATCGTGTCTGACCCTTTTAGTACCTCGGCGATTGACGCAACCCCCGGCCTAGCGCACCAGTCCAGAAAATCCGTCACCGCCCGCACATAGGCGCGGCACGTGTGCGCGTTGCGGATGTTGGAGGCAAAGAATTCCTGAAAGCGGACATGGGCTTGTCTCCGGCGGAGGCGATGAGCGTGGGGCAGGGGGATGAGAGCGGCTGGGGGAGATAGACTGGTTCATGGAACGCGCTCCGTCATTCGGTTCGGGGCACGACACGCATCGAACGGGCTGTGATGGCGGCGGACAGTTTAGCGGTAATTTCTTTGAAAAGGGCGCAGGGCAACAGGCCATAGGCTACGCTGGACGGATCGCCAACCTGCGCCGGACGCAAATCCGGCCCCGGCCAGACAAAGCGGTTGGCCTCGCTCAACACGATCCACGAGCGGGCATCGTCCAGCCCCAGGCGTTGCTTGATGGCAGGGGGAATTTCAACTGCCAGCGACGGATCGGAAGGGGGTGTATGCGTGACGGGTAGTGCCGTCACAAACTGGTCGCCGTCCTCGTCCGTGGTGACCAACACCACGGCGCAGGACCGATCCTTCAAACCTTCTTCTTGGCCGCGTTGGTGTACCGCCCGCCACAGATAGGCATAGCGGATCACCAGACCCGGGACGGGTTGCGGAAACGACAAGATTCATCCGCCCAGTTCGGAGTCGAACGCGGCAGCTTCCGGCGGCGGCTCGGCGGCGCGGATCGCCGCAAGGTCGGCCTCCGTGAAATCCGCCAGCGCCAACCCTTGACGATCCCGTCGTTTCAGGCCGTGGTATTCGTCCACCGACAGCATGACGACTCGTTCGCGCCCGTTGCGCCTGATGACGACGGGTTCGGTCAGGGCGGCGTCTTGATAGCGCCCGAAGTGGCGTTGAAATTCGGCGGACGTGACGGTAATCATCTGCATGGGGCCTCGCTTTCTGTATGTTACGTACTATACATAACATGCGGAAGGTTGTCACGGGTTAATGGGGAAGGGAAAGGCGGCTTTCCTATGTGTAATAAAGGACGTTATATTTCCTAACCTCCTCAATAATTCGCCTTAGACCTTGGACTGTCTTGCGCGATATAACACCAGATTTCGCCAAGGTCGTTTTCCGCTTCGGGCCGTCTCAAGATACGCGGTATCAGGACTTCATCCTTCCCCTCGTTGCGCAGCAAGCCGCTTGCGGCCTCGCGCCTTGATTTCTTCGATATCCAAGGGGGCCGGTTCGCCGCTGTCGATCCTTTTCTGAATTTCGTGGCCCAATTCCTCAAGCCGCTTTTCCCGTTGCAATTTCTCGTTATCCCGCATCTGTGCTGTCACCTTACAAAAGCTGCGGTCTGTCCACACCGGTCCGGCGGGGCCGGAAGGTGACATTGACTTCAACGTCCTCATCAAGCTTGCCGAATATCGTAATCATCCGGTCGAGCGGGAACCGACGCAGCTGGGTGTTGCGGATGCGCGAGAATTCCGAGTGTGAAATTCCCGTCATTCTCTCGGCCTCGCGGGTCGAAAGTTTGCGATCATAGAGGACGCGGATGATCTGCGCGGCAACAAGGGCGCGCGCCTGCTCCAGTCCTGCATGAGGGTGTCCGAAGTCAGCGAAAACGTTGCCGGTGCCATGTATCAGTTCCATATCGTCGTTTGTCATTTCAAAATCTCCTTCAATCTCTTGAGCCGTTCGAAGATAAGATCGACCTCCGCCTGCGGCGTTTTAATCCTTGGCTTTGATTTTTTCTGAAAGGCGTGGATCACCCAGATTTCCGCGCCGATCTTGACCGCGTAGAGGGTACGAAAAGGATCGCCACGCTACAGGAGCGCAATTTCAAACACGCCGCCATCAACGCCCTTGAACGGTTTTGCCTTGCCAGACTTGCCACCCTCGGCGGCAATCGTGAGCGCGTCGAGCATGTCGCTTTGCACGGCATCGGGGAAAGTCTCGCGATCCCGCCGCGTTGCTTTCAGCCATGAAATCGGTCGTATGTTCCTCATTATTATAACGTTGGCATATTTGTCACCGTTTCACAAGCGAAAAGCTAATCCGGCCCTGGCACGGGAACAACTCGTCCAACAAACCAAGGCTTCATCGGCAGGAAGGACGATCAGTGATTTCAAATGGTTAGGCGCTCGGCAAATTTGTCCAAATAAGCACCAACGCCTAAATCCCGATTTCCTCCACCTCATCGAGTGTCATCTCGTCGCGCCGCCGGTCGTAGTGACACCGCGATCGATGTCGGAGAAAGCCGATCGGGCATTATTGCTTCCCCTCGGGGAGCATGCTGGGCGAAGTCTAGCACCCGGATTCAATACAGAGCCATACGACCCGCGGCGTGCGGCTCGGTTTAGAGCATCTTGATATATTCGATCAATGCGCTTCGATCTTGAGAACTCAAATCGTCGCCGTAGGTGTGGCCCGAATTGGAATAACCCTTGGCCGTGGTGTCGTATATTCGTTTGCGTTCGTTTTTATCCCGGCCTCCCTCTTTGCCGTGGTCGAGTACCCGATGGTTCCAGCCGAGCGTGTTCTGATTGAAATCGGAAGGCTGTTCCGGGTAGAGCCAGTAGCGGGGCCTGGATGCGCTGTGGAGCACGCTTTCGATGCTCGGCACCGAGCCGTTATGGAAATAGGGTGCGGTTGCCCAGACCCCGTCGAGCGGAGGCGCGATGTAGCCGGGCGCGGGTTCGCCGCGTGAGTTTTCGCCAAAGTATGACCGGTTGAACCAGCGCACGAAACGGATATTCTCCGGTGCGGTGAAAAATTTTGCGAGTTCCGGATCGGTGCCGATTTCGGCGTAGTCGAATACCAGGTTCGGATAGGCGGCTTCCTCTCCATAGCTTCCGTGGCATCGGGTGCAGTTCTGCTCGAACAGGATGCGGCCTTTCGCGGGAAGGTCCGATTGAATCGGAAACGGATATTCAGGGGGCTCAAGTGACGCGATATAGGCCCGGATGTCCGCGGCCAGTACATCGATACGGCGCGCTTCCTCGACCGAATCGGTGCACAGGGTTGCCGCGAGCATGATGATTCGGGCATGGTCGCCACGACCCTCGGTGTTATAGAACAGCGCGTTCTTCTTTTTGACACGCCACCAGGGAGGCACGCTGACCGGCAAGGGCTTTTGCGTCGGTGGTTCCATCAGAGCCTGTTGCGACCACGCGAGGGTTTCGGGATCTTTGTGCGCCATCAATGCAAAGGTCAGATTGACGGCCGGATTCATCCCGACGGTATCGGTTTTGATATAGGGCGCTATGGTTGCAATCCGGTCGGCCCATTTTTTCCATTCCAGGGCTTCTTCGTCGTCATCGATATAGGCCCCGATCTGTTCCGCATTGACGGAGGGATCGACGGTAAAATCGAGGAACTCGTTACCGAGGCCGATGATCAGCTGGTTATTGAAATATCCGGCATGGCACAACAGGCAGTTGGAGCTGATGAGACGGACATTCTTTTCGGTCGTGTGACTTGTGAACAGGTAGGGCAGATCGCGATTTTGTGCGCTGCGGCCCGGAATGAGCTGGTCCGGTTCCGGTGGGTTCGCGCTGCGCCGGTAAGCGGAATAGGGCACGCCGCAGGTGATATAAGGCTGATTGACCAGCGCATCGTATCCGGCTTGCGGATCTCCGGCGCGTTGAACAGTGGCCGGGACGAAGCCAAGAGGCGGCAGCTGAATTTCCTGCTCGGCCTGTTCCTGTTCACAGGCGCCGCTGATGAATAGCGTAACCAGCACGATTATCAATATTCGAAAATCAAAGCAATGGTTCATTCCTTGTCCGGTATCTTTTTAGAATTATGCGGTGAGTGACCTGATAGTTGGACATGCCCGAATCCGTTGACCGGGGTCGCACCGGAATGACCCGATACCGATACCATGCCGCTCCAGTCAATCAGGGAATCGGCTGTTTCCTGATTGTCCATCCAAGGCTTCAGGTCAAGCTCCAGGTCTCGCTCGGGAATCTGGATACGCCACTGTACCGGGTAGCGGATACCGGATGCCTCGCTGGTCCAATGTCCGTTCGGATCGATGTTCAGATCGCCGGGCTCAAAGAAAAGTGTTTCGCCTTCCGATAAAACCAGGAAACCCGTATTGACCGCGTTTCCGGTACCGTCCCTTCGCCGCGATTGCAGCAGGTTCAGGTCTATTCCGTTCGACAGTTGCAGCATGAAGCGGTTCCGGACCAGTTGCCCGCCCCCCCCGGGTATTTTCCCCCAGCTGTGGTCAAAGAACGCTTCACCCGAAACCATTTGATTTTTACCGGAAATTTTCAGGTTACCCTGGGCTTTCATCCGGGTTATGGCGTAGTAGCGGAACGGAGTCGAAAGCGAAGGGACAACCACCGGCTTTGCAGTCGAGAATTCCAGTCTGGCCGGGTATGCGCTATCGGAAATAGATAGCTCCATGACCGGCAACTTCGGATCTGATTCATGAAATTTGAGTGCCCTCTTGTAGATCCAGATTTTCCGCTGTTGTGGATCATAGCCAGCAAGCCCCATGGCCCGGCGACTGGTCTCCTGGTCTCTATAGATTTCGCCGTCGAGAAACGGTGTAATCGCATAGCTCAGGTGGAAGATCTGATCGGTGGCCCATGCGGATCGTCTTTGGCTCAGGTCGGTGCCAAGATCGATACGAAGCAATGTGACCTCGAAACCGAAACGGCCGCCGTTTATCGTCTCAAGATGTCCAAGCAATTGCCAGACCTCGCTCCCGGTTTGACGATGGATACCGTGGTCGCCTGGAAAGACGAGCCTTTCCGAGCTGGGTGGAGTGAGATTGGTCTCCTCGATGGCTGGCAAAAAATGAAGATTTCTTGGAGCTACCGGGTGTTGTTCAAGGTCCGGCATGAAATAGAACCCAAGACCCAGAATGATCAGGATTCCGGCCGCTGCGGGCAGAATTCGTCGTATTACCCAGCTTTTCACGCACATCGAACATTTAGTTGTTTGTGGACCAATGTTTTGACTAAAAATATTTATATTCGTGTTTCTGCAAGGAACCGTGGAGGCTATAGACCTCTACGATTAAGAATTTCGGTTGACTCCTGTATACGCTAGTGTAGTAGAATAGTCAACAATGTAGTAATAAAGAAACGTTTCGATGCGTTGTTTTTGGCTAATCCTCATTGTCAGTTTGCCGACCCACAACTCTGCCGGCCGCATGCGCGTCTGGCGGGCGCTCAAGGCTTTGGGTTGCGGCGTGCTGCGCGACGGCGTGTATTTGTTGCCGAACCGGTCCGGGCTTCTGCAAATCCTCCAGACCCAGGCCGAGGACGTTGTGGCAGGTGGAGGGAACGCCCATGTGCTAGTTC
>JBOICY010000424.1:0-4501 GCA_050740335.1 Methylococcales bacterium
GGAATCCACTTAGTCGGATTGATCCACGTGGGCTATTCGTTGACACGCCTGTCGACTTTGGTTTCATCGGGTACGACATCTATCGTCTTCTCGCTGATAATGTTTTTGGAAACCGGGACAATCTCCAAGAGAATTTTGCCGCTTTTAGTGCTGATATAGCTGGTGCTTGTATACCGGGCGCCACAGGCTTGGGGCTGGGCATACGAGCTGTCGAACGAGGTGGCCGGGCAGTTGAAAGTCTTGGCGGACGACTTACGGAAAGCGGATTCCTTAACGCTACAGAAAAGTTTCTCGGCAAAGGTTACAAAGAAATATCTCCAGGACGTTTTGTTTCAGCGGACAGCCTGCGCCAAGTGCGCTTTGGACCCCACGAAGTCAAGGGACCTGGCATGCATGCCCACTTCGAAGCATATAACCAACCCGGTGGGAAAGTCATTGAAAATAAGCGGGTTTTAATTACCCCGGATGCGGTGAGATGAGCGCTTTTCACGTGTTAAGACGAGTCAATCTCGATAGCCGTCATTGCCCGACTGGCAAAACAAAGCACTATATTGGAGAAACCGCGCTTCCGCCGCCAGCTGCCCTAGAAATTGTCTCTTATCCAGATGAGCAAGGTTTCTACCTTCTCTACCTCGACGACGCTGGAAACGAACTTACCGATACGTTCCACGAAACCATCGATAAGGCAATGGCTCAGGCTGAATGGGAGTTTTCCGTACAACCCAACGAATGGACTGATCTAGAACTACATTAGGCAATACCTCTACCTGGGCGATACCCCGGTGCTGCTGATTGCCGGGGGCGCGGCTTACTCTATCCACAGCGATCACCTGAATACCCCCAGGCTGATCGTCAACCAAGCCAACCAGATCGTGTGGCGCTGGGACAACACCGACCCCTTCGGCAACAACCCGGCCAACGAGAACCCCAGCGGCCTGGGCGTCTTCACTAACAACCTGAGATTCCCCGGGCAGTTCTTCGACAAGGAAACGAACACCCATTACAACTACTTCCGGGATTATGATCCGGGGGTGGGGAGGTATATACAGGGTGATCCGATAGGGTTAGAGGGGGGAATGAATCTGTATGGATACGTGGGACAGAATCCTATTAGCTATGTCGATCCACTAGGGTTACAAGCAGTACCAGCGCCAGTTCCAATTCCGTTGCCCCCGGTATTTATCCCCGGCACAGCTGAGAATAAAGCATTTGTTGAATCTTTCTTCCGTGCAGCGCGAGCAATCAAAAACGCAATATGCGATGAGGAAGCTGATGATCGAGAAGCGCGCTGCGAGAAGCAACGTAAACGTGAAGAGGGCTTATGCGAAGCTATCGCTGGCTCACGTTATCCCGGCAACCCAGAGCAGGCGATTAGGATCTGTAAGACGGCTGCGTTTCAACGCTATTCACAGTGCCTACGAGGCAGGCCAGAATCCGAATGGCAGCCTCTTACGGGGGTTGACACTCCAATTTAGAACGGAAAAATTACATGAGTATTGAAAAGGTTCTTACAAACGACTTTGTACTTCACTACGACGACGAAACTGAGCGATTGCTTATCTATCCGTTGGAACAAGGGGAAAAGCCAGAAATCCCAATCGCGCTCAAAGTGTCAATGCTAAGTGAGATTGGCGCAAAGGAGGCGTCTAAATGGGTTGGAGAAACAATTCTGCTGCTGATTCCCGCCATGCGCAGAAAAGTCTTTCAACTCCCAGACTGAAAGCGGTTGACCAAGAGTTTGATTATACGTCAAGCCCTTGCAGATCGACGAAGCTAGGCGATATTCCGGTGATCCTGATCACCGGGGGCGCGGCTTACACTATCCACAGCGATCACCTGAATACCCCCAGGCTGATCGTCAACCAAGCCAACCAGATCGTGTGGCGCTGGGACAACACCGATCCGTTCGGGAACAACGGGCCGAATGAGAATCCGAGCGGGCTCGGGACGTTCACTTTCAACAAGCGCTTCGACGGGCAGTATTTCGACAAGGAAACGAACACGCATTACAACTGGTGGCGGACGTACTTCCCGGATATTGGGCGCTACGGGCAAAGTGATCCCACCGGACTCGAGGGCGGCATCAACACGTACGCTTACGTTGACTCGAATCCGCTGAGCTATTATGACCCAACTGGGCAAACAAAGACTGGCGTTCAGATTGGTGGCGCGATTGGTGGCGGTATCGGCGCGGTAGTCGGCGGCGTGATCGGTGGTTCTGGAGGTGCTGCAGGTGGAACTGTCGTGGCACCTGGTCTTGGGACACTCGGTGGTGGCGCATACGGTGCAGTGCAGGGCGCTGCGATCGGGACTGCCATTGGGACTGTATTTGGTGCAGCCCTTGGCAGTACAATCGAGGATTTCCTGATATTCGCGAAGGGCGGAAAGGAACAAGGACGAAACTGGGCGACGGAAGAAGCAAAGAGCAGAGCTCAGAAGAACTGTAGCGACCCGTGTACCGAACTGGCAAAGATGTTAGAGGCCGCGAAGGGCATGGGAGACACCAAGGCTGTCAGAGATATTATTCAGGCCCAGAAATTCCTGCACTGCAGGAATATCCGGAAGCGAGACAGCCACTATTGAGCTTGCTGAGGAAAAGACCGATGACGTGGTACGGTGTTCACGTGATTATGGCTGTCCGATTCAAGGACGGGAATCAGAACGCGTTTCCCGCTTGGGAGAACGTCTATCTCGTGCATGCCACAAGCTCCGACGAAGCGGAAGCCAAGGCTGCGGCTATAGGCAGAGAGAACGAAGGCGATTCCTCGGGAACATTTAACTGGGATGATCGCCCCGCCACTTGGGTTTACGTGGGCGTGCGGAAGATCATTGAGATCTCAAACGCGCTCGCGATGGCTAACGAACCCAGTGACGGCGTAGAGATCACGTACAGCACTCTCGAATTCAAGAGCGAAGATACTCTGAAGCAATATGCTTCGGGCGAATCCACAGAACTTACAGCCGTCGAATGAGCTTAGCGGGTGACGCCCGACCCTCCCGATGCACGCTGGGCGTCGTCATGTCAGGGCCGGCTATTTCTCTTCTGGCGTGATGAACCCGATGGGGCGCTTCTTGCTGGGCGCCGGCGGGGCCATCAGCTGGCGGATGGCGGAGAGGATCTCGACGATGGTCTCGTCCTGGGCTTCGAGTTTGCGCTCGATGCGGGATTCGAGTTGTGTGAGCCGGCGTGCGAGTTCCTTGTGCGCGAAAAAAAGGGGGTCAGTTCTATACTTTCTAGTATCGAAAAAAAGGGGGTCAGTTCTATACTTTCTAGTATGGTTGTGGTAGACTTGATGTATGACTCGACCGTTGCGTCTCGAATATGCCGGTGCGCTGTAGTTAAATGGTGTCTGACCCTATATATTCGCACTATATATTCGCAAGCGCCGACCCCACGGTGGATGCCAGCTGGAGCGGGTCGGTGGCGGCCGTAGGTATCGCCCTCGAAGTCAAAGCCGGCGCAGGCGCAAGCGCCGGACCCAACCAGCTCAATACCGTCTCCGGCCCCACCCTGAAAAACTTCAGTTACGACGCGAACGGGGCTGCAATCGCCGATGGGGCCAACCTCTTTAACTACGATGGACGCGGGCGCTTAACCAGTGCCGGCACGGCCCTAGGCACCGTCAGCTATGGCCTCAACGCCCTGGGGCAGCGCGTCACAAAGACCCTGCAGGGCAGCACCACGGTGTTCCAGTACGACCTCGAAGGCCGCCTAATCGGCGAATACAGCAGCGCGGCAGCCCCCCTCCGGGAGTACCTCTACCTGGGCGATACCCCGGTGCTGCTGATTGCCGGGGGAGCCGCCTACTATATCCACAGCGACCACCTGAACACCCCGCGGCTGATCACCAACCAAGCCAACCAGATCGTGTGGCGCTGGGATTCCGACCCCTTCGGCTCAACACCTGCCAATGAGAACCCCAGCGGCCTGGGCGTCTTCACTAACAACCTGAGATTCCCCGGGCAGTTCTATGACAAGGAGACTAACCTGCATCAGAACTACTACAGAGATTATGACCCGGGAACGGGAAGGTATCCGCAGAGTGATCCCGTCGGGTTGGCCGGAGGAACGAACTTATACGGGTATGTGAATCAAAATCCGGTGAGCTTTACTGACCCGACTGGTGAAATAGCATTCTTATTGCCCGCAATACCCCCAGCAATCGCAGTATTAGGCGATGCTGCCGTGTTTGTGGGGTCGGCAGCCCTAGCGGGTTTTACACTAAACCAAATCCTTAGTTCTTCCGCAGATACACCTGCACTTCAAGCGCAGTTCGGGACAATCGCTTCGCCTGGTAACCCGAATTGCCCGCCGGATGATCCATGTAAAGAGTTGAGGAAACGACTTCAGGAACATGAGCAGAAACTTCGGGACTACCAAGCTGATCCTCGCTCTGGCGATAATAGAGGTTTTTTAGGACAGGGACGGGATCCACAGGTAATTGCTGGCAGGATTAGAAGCCTCCAAAAGCAAATTGCTAATTTTAGAAAACTTCTAGAG
>JBOICY010000425.1:0-6805 GCA_050740335.1 Methylococcales bacterium
CTCAACCCAACCTACAACAGGCCGAAGACGAGCCATAATGAGAAATGCTGCCTCATCCCCAACGCTGTTGACTTAACGCTTGTTCCGTTCACCCTTCGGCTACGCTCAGGAGGGCCCTGTCGAAGCATAAATGGCTGAAGTCAACAGCATTCCCTCATCCCGCAATAGCAACGTCCGCCGGTAAATGGAAGAATCCGATCGCCAGCATCAGGTAAACGGCCAGAAGCATCATGCCCTCGATCCAGGTGGAACGACCGTCGGCGGTCAGGTTGCGGATCACGACAATGGTCAGCACCATCGCCGCGACCTCGAAAGGAGTAAACAGAAGGTCCATGTGCTCGCCCAACAGCGGCGCACTGAAGATCAGCAGCGGAACAGCAAGCAGAATCATTTGAATGCTCGAACCGATCGACGCCTCGATCGCGAGATCCATCTTGTTGTTGCGCGCGAAGCGGGTGGCGCTGATGACTTCGCCGACCCCTCCGGCTCCCGCGAGCAGAATGATGCCGCTGAACACGGCGGTCAGGCCGAGTTGCTGACTGGTGGGCTCCAGGGCGTCGGTCACCACTTCACTCATGACGGCCATGGCCAGGGTGGCTGCCGTGAGCACAGCCGTCGACTTTCCTTGCGACCACAGGGCCGGCGATTCACCGGCTTCCGATTTTTCGGAAACCATCGGACTGACGGCGCTGCCGGGTTCGGCCTTTTTCTGAAAGAGCGTCTTCCCGAGGTTGGATGCGTACACGATCAGGAGAATGAGCGAAATCTCCCAACTCAACTCCCCCTCGGCCCTGGGTGAGGATATGCGAAAAATCGCGGGGATGACCAGACCGAAGCCAGCCAGGGTTAACAGACCCGCGTTTATTTGGATGGCTTCTTCATTGAAGCGCTGGGTTCCATGCTTGAGTCCGCCTAAAAACATCGCGAGGCCGAGACCGAACAGAAGCTCGACCAGGATCGAACCCGTGATGGAAGCCTTGACGACTTCGCCCAGTCCATTCTTCAAGGCGAACATCGCAATAATAATTTCCGGGGCATTATTCAGCGTAGCATTGAGCAGACCGCCGATGGTAGGCCCCAGAGTGGCTGCCAGGCCTTCGGTGGCTTCCCCCATCAATTCGGCCAGCGGATAGATCGCGATCAGAGAAGCAGCAAACACCAGGATCGGATTCGCATCGAACCAGCGCAGGACGAGCGCTACGGGAATCGCGAGCAGTAGCCAGGTACGTATCGAGAAGGGAGAGGTTACGTCTTCCGGGTTACCGCTGCCGCCTGGAACTTGTTTTTCAACAGTTGTCATGTTTGCATCTCCCAGCTTGCAGATTGTATTGAGATTGTCTGTTTACCTTCTTCTTCGAAACTGCGGTTCGAATTAATCAGGATCCAAGACCGCGGCGGGTCGACGGCCGGCAGTCGGAACCTGCCGCCGGTGGTGGTTTAGTGTATGGTACACGGGGCCATTGATACAATGGCTATTTGCTTTCAAATCTCAGAAACACGCACTACACTGAGGTGCTTCAAGTCGACATAGTCCTCAGTTTGAGGACTCGTGTTAATGACGATTCCCCCCGCCAACGCGAGATATTCGCAGCTGAATTCCTTTTTTTGGGTACGCACGTAGCGATGAATCAATTCGTGAATGATTGTATAGGCAATCTCCGTAGCAGCTTGCAGCGGTTTTTCCGCTGTCAGGATTTGTTCCCGGAAAGGCAGGAGCCGTCGCTCCAGCGTCATTTGCTCCGTATCGTCGTCATCGTACGCCGGTCGGTAATCCGACGAAGATTGGAAGTGCTTAAGCGCAAGAGTCAGCGCGCCGCACGCGGCCGATTCCTTGTGTTGTCCAGGACGAAGCAACTTACCGAGTTCACCTTGATCCGTTATGCCGATGTGAGGGCCATAAGCAATCAGCGCCGAACCTCCATCCGGGATATGGTGGGCGACCGTCAATACACCGGTGAGTCCGGAGTAGGGTATCCCCGCCAAGCCACCCATCGAGAATGGGCCCAGGAAATGTTTGTTGAGTTTTCCTTGCACCTTGGGTAAAGGCATTTCGGACTCGAGCACCGGAATGACATCGTCGGCACACAGGGAGTTCGCCAATAGTACGTTGGATAAATCGATGTGGTATTCATCGTCAAGGACTTGCCATACCCGTTCAATGAAAGCCACCTCCGTCATGGCCTCGGGATAGTGCTTTTTAATTAAACCTTCGAGTGAGTGTGTCACGGTCATCGGCGCACTCCGGCAGTGGTTAAAACAATCGTTAAACGTGGATACTACCCCCGGAGATGGAAATTTGCCATCAAGCGGTGTTCCAGCCAGCGCAAGGCAAGAACAATCACCGACACGAAATACCCGGCCGATCTGTGAGCCGATACCCCTGCCGATCTCGAAAACCGAATCGTGTCGAAACCAACGCCACCTTGCACATTTCGATCACCCTGATGATCCATTCTTGCGCCAGTCGTCATCGGAATTGACAAGCCATCGGTCTTCGAGTACTTTAAGAATCAATGAATCAGGGCATTTGTTTTTCTTATACCCAAACATTATTCAGGCAGACCACCTCAGATCCGGTCTATGGTCATTTTCACCAAAGTTGTGAAAATGGCGCGATTGTTCCTGTAAGGAAAACGAATCATCAGGCAAAGAAATTCCGCGCCAAGTGAGCAATCACCGGCTTTTTTCACAACACAATTTGTCAGGGGGGATA
Source organism: Methylococcales bacterium (assembly GCA_050740335.1). Classification (GTDB taxonomy): domain Bacteria; phylum Pseudomonadota; class Gammaproteobacteria; order Methylococcales; family UBA1147; genus UBA1147. Next base: position 2,714 of record JBOICY010000425.1, read on the forward strand.
TCAATGCCTACTAAGATAAAGACTCAAATGGATGCACCGGCTCGTGGCTGGCTTTTGCTGCCACTGCCGGGTCTCTGCCTCTTGCTGCTGAGCGCATGTACGACGACACAGAAGGCTCCCCTGACGCAGGAGGGAGTTGCATGCGGTTTTCTGGGCGGTATTTGCACCAAGCTCACCCCCGGCGGCAAGGATCAGGCGGCGCTGCGCTACATCAACCCAACCGTGAGATGGACTCAGTACAACAAAATCATGATTGATCCGGTGACCTTTTGGGGCGGGGAATCGGCCCGGGTTTCCGGCCCGGATCAGCAATTGCTCGTGAATTTCTTCCACCAACAACTCCGGGAGGAGTTGGGTAAGAAATTCGAAATCGTCGATAATCCGGGTCCTGGCGTCATGAAGCTCGATGTGGCGATGCTGGATGCCGAAGCGGCCACCCCGGGACTGCGGAGTGTGTCGATGATCATCCCGCAGGCGCACATGCTGAGTAATCTGAAGTACCTGGCGACCGGTACCTTCCCGTTCGTCGGCGGAGCCGAGGGTGCTGCAAAGCTTACGGATTCTCAAACCGGCAGAATGTTAAGCGCCGTGGTCGATCGCCAGATCGGCGGAGGATCGATCGAGGCGGGATTCCAGTGGCAGTGGGGCGATGCCGAGAATGCGATCACGAACTGGTCCAAACGCCTGGCGGAAAAACTGTCGTCGTGGACCACAGGCACGGCGAGCCCCTGATCGGCTTCTGAGCCGCGGCGGAGGCCCGGCTGGCAATATCTGTAGGATGGCGCCGGCGCGTCGTTCCGCACCAATCTTTCTACGATTTGGAGAGAGCCTGAATGCTTCCGGGAACCAGACGTACCGCCACCTTGAAAAACCAGACCAAGAGACGGGTTTATGCGGGGCTGGGGCTCGTGATGTTCTCTGCCGTGTGCCTGGCTGTCGAGGGCGGCGCGTCTACAGCCGCGTTGACTTCACCCGCCGGAGCAAACCCCTGGTCGTTCAACCTCAACGTCTATTTGTGGTTGCCCGGCGTGAATGGCGGTTTTTCCGCGGGTCCGGTGAACCGATCCGTCGACGAGAATTTCATCGACATCGTCGATGCCTCGCATCGCTTCCCCTTGGGATTTAATGGCCGCTTCGAAACCCGCTATGAGCGCTTCGGACTGTACCTGGACGGCAACTATTTCGACCTCGATCTGAAGCCAAAAACCGGCCCCCTGGGTTTAGCCAGCGTGGGCCTGAAAAGCCAGATGGGCATCCTGGATTATGGCTTCATGGTCCGGCTCCTCGGTCCCCGCGATCTGGCCAATTGGCAAGGCGAGGAGGCTGGGGAATCCTTTCGCCTGGACCTGTACGCCGGGGGGCGGACGATCTGGCTGGACAACACCCTCACACCGCAGCGGCTGCGGAGCGTTTCCGCGAGCAAGTCATTCACCAGTCCGGTGATCGGGGGGCGGATATTCATCGATTTCAGCCGTGAATGGTTCGTCAAGATCGACGGCAACGTGGGCGGCTTCGGCGCACAAAATGTCGATTTTACCGGCGGTATACTGGGCACCGTGGGTTATCGGACCAGTGTGTTCGAAGTGCCCATCGCAATCGAACTCGGATACAAGGCTTTGCGCGTGGACGTCAGCAATAAAGCCATCGACACGCAAGCCACCCTGAACGGGCCGTTCCTGGGCGCTACGGCTTATTGGTGAGGAGAAAATAATCGTACACGATTGGCGGCTCCCTTCGCCGAATAAGGCCGATCGAACGGTTGCTCTAAACGCCCGGACGCTGCAACAGCAAAAATTTTATAGAGGAGACCTCGATGCGTGAAGTAAATAGAAGCGGCCAATACGGAGCTGTTCAATCCCCCATAGTATTCACACGGCGAAACTTGCAGTTCACCGCCCATGCGCTGCTATTATCGGTTCTGGTCGGCGGCTGTGTAACCGATACCCAGTTTCTCGCTGAGAATTCATCAAGCGCCCTGCGTACCGCCGAGAGTCGGGGCAAGTTCGAATTGAACTGCCCCCAGGCGACCGCTTCGGTGCTCTCGCAGAAAGTGATCCAGGGTGTACAGACTGGCGCCTATGGCTGGCGAGACGCTGGCGCCTGGGCTGGCCCGTGGACCGAATACACGGTGGGGGTCCGCGGTTGCGGTCGCCAGGCGGTTTATATGGCAGTGTGTAGAAACCCGGACAGTTGCAACGCGTTTTCGCAGACGGCAAATGTTCTGGATGCCCCGCAATGAGGCGCTATCCCAGATGAATCCCCGGCAGTACTTCTTCCAAAAATATTACGCAAGGAGGCGCTGCGCGCATTGTATTTAAGCGCTCAAACGGCGTGCGCCTGGAGGTCGGAAAGGGATCGCTATCTTAACCTGGACTGCCTGACCAACGTGCCGATACGCCTGGCAGAATATTGAATTCGCTGTCGACCCCGGCCGGATAACATGGTGACCCATGTAGTCATGTTATAATCAAACTGTTGTTTCTTCGAGCAGAAAAACATCATGGTTACGATTACGTTCGATACCCTAAAATATGCCAGCAAACTCAAAGCAGCCGGAGTGTTGCCGGAACAAGCCGAGGCAGAAGCGGAAGCTTTGTCCGAAGTATTTGAAATCAATCTGAAGGTACTCTCCACTCAGCAGGATTTGAAACTTCTGGAAGCAGGCTTGAAGCGAGACATCTCAGAAACCAAAGCGGAATTGATACTCTGGATGGTGGCTGTGGGGGTGCTGCAAATAGCGTTTATCTCGGCATTTACCTGAAGGACCTCAAGGATGATCCATTTTGTGAGCAAGGACAAGAACTATGGCGTACTGCCGAATCCCTGCACAGGCTCGCACTGGAGGTTAGAGAAAACGCTCTCGGCACCGTGCATCCCCTTGTGGCTGCATCGCTGGACGACATTGCGACGTTTTTTTTAGCTGACGACGAACCGGATCGGTACACGCAGGCGGAGCAGATTTACGCGCGCGCGTTGGCGATTAGAGAGAATGCCCTCGGCGCGGATCATCCGGATGTAGCCAGGAGTCTGGATAAGCTCGCAATGACCTATCGCGCCCAAGGTCGGTACGCTCAGGCCAAGCCGCTCGACAGACGCGCACTGTCGATCAGAGAAAAGGCGCTTGAAATCAACGCGAAGACTCTTGGCCCCGATCACCCGGATGTAGTCACAAGCCTGGAAGATCTCGCAGGGCATTATTACCGCCAAGGCCGGTACGAGCAGGCCGAACCCCTCTACAAGCGCGCACTCGCCATCGGAGAGAAGGCGCTCGCTATCAACGAGCAGGCTCTCGGCCCCGATCACCCCGATGTGATCAGGAGTCTTGAGGGTATCGCAGCACTTACCAGCGAAATTGACCGCATCTCCGGAGCCAAGGAATTCAAGAAGGCGGCAGGATACGGCATTCATCCAATCAGGCGACCTTATCCTCACCCTGCAAGGGCAATTCGTCGAAGACTCAAGCGAAGTGACCGAGTCGATACGACGTTTACCCCCAGGAAGCCGGCTTGAACTTGAACTGCTCCGTTCCGGGCAGAGTGTGCCGCTGACGGCGACGCTCGGGGTTCAGCCGGCTCGGCCCAATCCACCCGACGTGTCCCAGATGGGCTGTGTTCCTCAAGCCCCCACGGGCGCAACGCAATCTTCGCCGCCCGCCGGCTACTACCAGTGCTATCGCCTGACCGTAATGATGTCGGCGAATGACTGCAAACTCGGTGACCTGCCACTCGATGGGCAGGGGAATTATTCGAGCACACGCGGGCCGGGCGGCACGTACATCTTCGACCCGGCATCCGGTGTTGCTTCGTTCAGTGGCGGAATGCTGAATGGACGGATGGCATTTGCGATGATCAATAACAAGGGTAGGTATATGTTGCGTATGCGTATAGATGGTAACGGCCTTCCCTCCTCGCTAACGCAACCCTTTGGAAAGTATACGTTCGAACACATGCGTTCCGGGCATCGAGAATGCCAGAGAGAAGCTACCTAGTAGGCAGTCAATCTGAATCACATAAATCCTTCATTCCGGCAGGGATTGCCGGAATCCAGTTCCCAGGACGGCAACAGCAGCGATCACATCCTTGTGTTCTGGAC
>JBOICY010000426.1:0-5090 GCA_050740335.1 Methylococcales bacterium
GAATCGTTCTCGGCCAGGTAGGTAATACCCTGTTCTTCCATAAGATACCCTTTCCGAGTTAATAATCTGATGAAATACTTCCGTGTATTTCACCCTTCGGGTCGCTTCGCGGTCCTAATTTGTTCCGGACAAATTAGTCATAATCCGTTAGATGCTCCGAACCAGTGGGGCCAGCATGTGCTCGGCGGTCGGTGCACGGACGGGTTGGAATACCGGTGAGCATGACCAAAATAATTGATGGGTCTTCCATTCATTTTGATCATATTGTTTGATGGACACATAAAAGCCCCCTCAAATAACTTGAAAATTATCGAAGGGGGCTGTCTCCTGGTGATTGTAGAGATAACCGGGAGACAGTTTCAGTGTGCCATTGTTTTCTTTCCGATGCCAGATTTTATCAACTGCTGTTTCGAATCGATCAATCGATCGCCGATGAAGAGCAAAAGGCGGGGTGTTCGTGTGGCGGGGCATTGCACAGCGCGCGTTATCCCCGCAAGCCGCGCGGGTTCCGTTCGGGGCTCGATGAATCGTATTGTTAGCGATTGAGTTTCTGCTGTGCCCGGGGCGGTTGCCGGCGTCGCAGAACGCCGCCTTCGGTACGCTTTCTGGGACGCAAAGTGTATCTGAGTATGATTGTGGTGTTGGCCACGGCATTGCCACACGGGTTGACCGAGAAACGCCGCCGGTGGTTGATCGAAGTGCTCGATATTGCCCCGCAGACGGTCTCGCGCTGGCGTCATTTTTGGCGTGAGGTTTTCCGGAAAGCCGCTGCTGGCAGGCGCAGCAGGGCCGTTTTATGCCGCCTGTGGAGGTCTGGCATCTGCCGGGTGAACTTATTGGCGACCTTCATTGGCGAAGCACTCTGTGACCGATTAGGCCAACTGTTGGTGTTGGTTTGTCGGTCACTGCCCCTTTTCATCCCGCTTTTTGATGGGGCAGAGATCGACCCGCAGAAGATGCGCTCGTAACCGCAAGGACGGGGGCAGTTAAACTGCCGACCGTCTAAAGTCAGTCGGGAGGGGCAGGCCATGGCCACCGAGAATCCATTTCAGAAGAAGGAAAGCTGGACGCGATTACGGTTTGCGATTGCCTCGGTCCCTGGTTGGCGGCGCCGCCGTCACCGGGCCAGTTGCGTCGGACGCTGAAGCGGTTGGCAGGGCAGAGCTTTCGCCATCCGATGACTGGCAACCCGGTTTGTTTCGGTTTTGCGACTTTGGAACGTTGGTACTATGCGGCCCGCAAAGCGCAGGATCCTGTGGCATTTGGATTTCCATCACGGCGCGCAGAAAGTCCTGACCCGAGGCGGTCAGTGGATCACCCCGTTAATACTCGGTGTGATCGACGATTGCCCTCCCGCTTGGTGTGCCACCTGCAATGATACCGGGATGAGCCCGCCGAGACGCTGGTCCATGGTCTGTGTCAGGCCTTTCAGAAACGCGGTTTGCCGAGGGCGCGGCAATGACGGACAACGGCGCGGCCATGCAGGCCGACGAATTTCGACAGGGCTTGCATACGCTGAGCATTCTGCACCAGACGACGTTGCCGTACAGTCCCTACCAAAATGCCAAGCAGGAGTCGTTTTGGGCTAATCTCGAAGGCCGGCTGATGGCGATGCTCGAATCGCTCGCCGAGCTCTCCCTGGAGCGGCTCAACGCGATCACCCAAGCGTGGGTGGAGCAAGAGTACCATCGGACCCGCCAACCCTCAATCGCTGTTGGTCCGTTGCGTCGGTACCTCGACAGCGCATCCGTCGGCCGGGATCGTCCGGACAGCGGGACGCTTAGTCGGGCTTTCCGCTCCTTGGTCACCCGGCGTCAGCGCTTACGCGACGGCACGCTCAGCCTTGCCGGTGTCCGTTTCGAGGTCCCTTCCCGCTATCGTCACTTGGAAACCCTGCCGGTCAGTGATGCCGGCTGGGACCTGAGCGCCGTCGACCGGCCATCAATCCCAGTTCCTTGAACCCCCTTTGTGCACTCCATCCCCTGGATAAAACTGCCAACGCCGATGCAAACAGGCGGCGTCTCAAGTCCGCGGATACCCAACCACTCGAGGCATCCCCAAGGACCCCTGGTGAAATACCACCGCTGCTGAAAAAACTACTGGCGGACTATGCCGCCACTGGCCTTCCGCCGGCCTGTCTCTTCCCAAACACGACGACGACGAGGAAACCGATTCATGAATCCGAAACTACTCGCCCTGTATGGCCTCAAATACAACCCGTTCTCCCCGGAACTGCCCTTGGACGCCCTCTACCTCACACCGAAAATCGAAAACTCTTGTTGGCGCATCGAACATACCCTGGTCCGCGAAGGCGGCTTCGCGTTGATTGCCCCGGCGACCCCGGCACCGGTAAAAGTGTCGTCCTGCGCCTCCTGGCCGAACGGCTTTCCGGAATCTGCCCGAAATTACTGTTGGCGCCATGACCCGTCCCGGCAGCAACCGGGCCGATTTCTATCGCGAAAGGCAGGCGACCTGTTCGGCGCCGAACTCAAACCGCACAACCGATGGGGCGGCTTCAAGCTGCTGCGGGAACGCCGGATCGCCCATTGCGAAGGCACCCTGCTCAGACCCGTTCTGCTAATCGATGAAGCGCAGGAAATGCAGCCCGCGGTCCTCAATGAGCTGCGCCTTCTGAGCAGCCTTCAGTTCGATTCCCGTATCATCCTCTCGGTGGTTTTTGCCGGCGACGCCCGGCTCACCGCGAAACTGCGCCGGGACCAACTCTTGCCATTAGGGAGCCGTATCCGGACCCGCCTGATCCTCGAATACGCCAGCCGCGACCAACTCATGGCCTGCCTGAAACATCTGCAGAGCCAAGCCGGTAATGCCAGCTTGATGGCCCCGGAACTCATAAAAACACTCTGTGACTGCCTGCGCTCGGCAATTATCGCGTCCTCGCCACCAGGCAGCCGCGGAACTGCTCGCTGCGGCCGCGCAACAAGACCTCTCCCAACTCGATGAAAAACTTTTCCTGAACCTGTTTGGAGCCACCCCTTCGACCCACTCTAAACGCGTTGGAACCTCTCTCAACATCCAGTAACTCAATGAACCGCAACCCCAGTCGATTCCCGTTGCCGGATCATTTACCCCCCGAAGCCGTCCCGGCACTGTTCGAGTGCCTCACCGAACTGGTCGATGCCGTTTGGCAACACTACCAACCCGTTTTACTCGATCAAATCATCCACGCAATGAATGCCCCTCCTGATCACGAGATCGAATCGGATCTGGACGACGTAATCCCTTTCTGATTTCCCTTCACCACAGAACCACTGCCCAATCCCATCAATAAGCCCGATCCAAAACAGCCCTGTCAGAAACAGCCTAGCAACCTTCATTTATCGTGAAAATGAGAATATCATTTACTGTGGTTACTCTCAGCACTGCTGCATTAGACACAACTCGTTTGCCACACGACCAACGACGGCAGGAATTTCAACACGAGTATCTGTGCAAACTATTTCTATTTCTTTCTGCCTCAACTCTTTAGGTAAGGACAGAATCATCTCTAAGATTAGCGAAGCGACCATTGTGCTGTCTTTACCGCCGCAGTATCCAATAATCCAGGGATGCTGGTCAGATAAATACAAATCCCGAAGTGAGTTTAGGATTTTCTCTATCATCAATTTTTTTCTGTTAGCCTGGTAGGGTCGGGTTACATATTATTATCAAAAGTTAAAAGGCATCGGTCATTGTATTGTGCTAACAATGAACGAATTGTTCGACACGGCATTGCGCGGATGGAGTTACCCCTTAGCCAACCGGTGTCGATAGCCTACACGATATTCTGCCGGGCATATCGGCAGGTTGGTTAGTTTCCGGCCGGAACAGATGGCCGCCGCGGTCAAAACTCCAAGGCCGACGGAGTTCGATGATTTCAAGGTTTGGCTCATCGTGCTGTTAGACTAACTGGTTTCCAACTTTGCCTTTCTTATCCTGGTAAGATCGATCAAGAATATTCTCCCCTCAACTCTGCTCCCACGGTAAGCCGTGAAAACGCCAGCCGCCGAGCGTGCCGCGGTGCTTGTTTTCGTCCAACGGACCCTCGAATCCCTCGGCGATATTGACCAGATTGGTATAGCCCGCCTCCCGTAACGCGTCGGCGGCCGCGAACGAACGCTGGCCGCTTCGGCACAAAAGCAATATAGGAGTGTCCTTGCACGGTACTTCCTGTTGCACAGCGGATACAAAATTGGGATTCAAAGCCCAGTCAGGCGACTCCTTCCAGGGAATGTGCACCGCACCATGGGGATGCCCGACATACGAATATTCCAGTGTGGCGCGCACGTCGACGAGCACCGAGCTTGGATTGTCCTGCATGAATTGACAGGCTTCACCCGGTTTCAGGTTTTTAATTTGTGACATGGAATCTCACCTCATCCGAATCTTGTTGAAAATCGCTTGAAATTGGTTTTTGTCCAACCAGGAAAGCTTCACCGCGAAAGCCCCTGGACACATCGCCGATCCGACCGGCTTCGCAATAGGCCCTGAGCACGAGACCCGAAAACATCTTCGCCAATTCGTTTTCCGCCAACAGGTATTCAGGGTCTCCGGGGCCCCGGGAAGGATCTTTGTCGCGGACGAAAGTCTGGAAATACAGCAAGCCTCCGGGCCGCAGCGCATTCATGAGTGCATTGGTCAGGTTGCGGTCCAGGAAGCGGGTCATGACCATCACGTCGAAACATTGATAGGGTATTTCGGTGTTTTCCAGATCCCGAACCTCGGTGACCAGATCGAGATTATCCTGCCGTGCAATCCGGTTCAAGCGGGCGACGGCTACCGGCGACAAATCCCAGGCCCGGGTCGTGAAACCTCTCTTTGCCAGAAACAAGGCGTTAGCGCCCAATCCACACGCCAGATCTACTGCATACCCTCGTGAGGGAAGTAAATATTCGTAGGTTTGAAGCACATGGGCCGGTCCGGGACAGAAATCCGGAGGTGTGTTCTTATAGATCTCGTCCCATTTATGCCGAAGCGGATGCATGACGGCCGGTTCCATAAAAAATCACGGTTTCTCGATGGGATTCATTTTTTCTCCTTGAAACGAATCCCCAGAGAATGCAGCTTTCTGTACAAGTGAGTTCGTTCCATGC
>JBOICY010000427.1:0-2512 GCA_050740335.1 Methylococcales bacterium
ACGCAGGACCTTTCAGGATTCAGGCGTGCGTATCTATTGGCTCTTTCTGAGAACCGCCAATAGTTCCGGCATTTTCGATCTACCGCAAAACCCGGCGGATGACAATCCTCAGGTGCGCCCGGAACGTCATCTGCATCTGTTCTTTGAGTCGCTTAAAGTACCCTACGAGGCCTACGAGGCGGAAAATCCCGAAGCTCTACAACAGGCAATCGCGGACATCGACCGGTTGGAAAGGCTGCCTCTGAAAGTTACCAAGTTCCTGCCGCGAGAAAATCTCGACAAGCTGTGCTACGCGATCGCGCTGACATGCGTAGGCATTTTGATCTACGGGAAGTGGATCGAGATACGCGGATCATGATGCGTCGAATCTTTTTCGGTTTTCTCGGGTTGATCGCCTTTTCGGGCGCCGGTTTGATCTGGCAACTCAATCAACTGCACGATCGGCGGATTCAGAACGATAGCCTGCGCAGCCTGTTAGCGGGGCAGGACGTCTCCCCGCACTCCATCGCGCACGCCCCACCGGATGTACGGCTTGCCCGGGCTCTCTATCTACACAAAAAACATCGCTACGAAGACGCCCTGGCCACCATCAATATCATCCTTGAGGAAGGCGACCCGCGGTTTCGAGCCAGGGTCTACTACAATCTCGGTAATATCTATCTATCGCAGGCCATGGAGAGGGTGGAAAATTTCGACATCGCCCAGGCCGTTCCTCTGGTAGAACTGGCCAAGGATGCCTACCGCCAGGCGCTACGGATCGACAGCGGATATTGGAATGCCAAATACAATCTGGAAGTGGCCATGCGCCTGGTCCCGGAAATGGAGCGCAGCAGCATGGATCCCGAGGATGAAAATGCCCGGAAGGATGCCCCCTGGACCACGGTACCCGGTTTCCCGAGGGGACTGCCATGAAATCGCTTGCGATTGTCGAAAAACTGTGTGGGCCGGTACTCTATACGGCCTTTCTGCTGATTGTCTCGGCGGTATGGATGCCCCCGATTCTGCGTCCCGGGGACAGTTTTGAACACATTTTTGTGCTGGACATCACGCGCAGCATGAATGTCCAGGACTACAAAATCGACAGTCGCGCAACCACTCGCCTGGATTTTTCAAAACAGGCCTTGACGCGGGCGATTCGCGATCTTCCCTGCGGATCCCGCGCGGGACTCGGCGTTTTTTCGGAACGACAATCCACCCTGCTTTTCACGCCGATTGAAGTCTGCCAGAGTTACGGGGAAATCGTCGCGGCCATCGACCACCTGCATTGGGCCATGGCCTGGGCCGCCGACAGCCGGGTTGCCAAAGGACTTCATAGCGCTCTGGAACTGGTTCGTGATTTTGACGCCAGTCTGATCTTTTTAACAGACGGGCACGAATCGCCGCCCTTGAATCCTCTCTATATCACTTCCTTTAATGAACTCAAAGGCAAGACCAAAGGGCTGATTGTCGGCGTAGGCGACCTCACGCCGGCTCCGATTCCAAAGTTCGACTCGAGGGGCAAGCAAATCGGCTTTTACAGCGCCGAAGATGTCCCGCATCGCTCCACATTCGGCTTATCGAATCTGGATCATTCACAAATCCAAGGTTACAACCCGCGTAATGCGCCTTTCGGCAGCGAACAGTTCATCGGTAACGAGCATCTTTCCGCGCTCCATGAAAATTACCTCAAACAACTCGCGACACAAAGCGGCTTTGACTATCACAGACTGGTCAGCTTCGAGAAATTCAGCGAGATAACCCGCGCTTCGTCCCTGGCCAGAACCCGAACCGTCCCAATCGATTCCGCCTGGCTGCCAGCGTCGGTTGCGTTGGGTCTGTTGATCCTCTTTTATTCGCTCGGGGTTTATTTCGAACGCAAATCATAGGTCTTTGAAAGAAATTTTCCTAATGCACATTCGCTGAATTTCACAAGCATGCTTCTAATAATTAGATTTAAAAAACATTTATCGGATACCTATTAATTTTCCCGATTAGCAAGATGTTTCAGCCAACGTCAAAATCGTCGTTCCGGCAGAGCCTGCCCCGGCAGGGATTGCCGGGGGATTGTTGGACCCAATAGAGCGCGAAGCGAATCCAGGCTCCATGGATGGATTTGAGCTTACTGACTCCATGGCACTGGATACCCGCTTCCCGGCGAGTATGACGAGCTTGCCATAATCTGACAATGTAGAAATAACGATTTTAGACCCCCCTGTGTTTTTCTGAGACGACACTGTCATGCCAACTGTAAGTGGTTGATTATTCGTTAAGCGGTCTTCAATTCGTCCAAAAACGAGGAGGGGGTCTGAATGGTTACAAGTAGAATTAAGATCCATCCTCCAAGTCGTTTCTTTCGGATTACGACAATCTGAAACCAGATAACGACACCGCTCAATCGGTCATTGCAAGACCTGTTGTGTTCCCATGTCCATACGCAAGCATCATGCACGAAAGAACCTTTCCGAATTTTTTAAGGCTTTAGATGGAATTGAAGATCGTTGCACTCAGCGAAAGCAACCGTTAGTGTCTATCC
>JBOICY010000428.1:0-2989 GCA_050740335.1 Methylococcales bacterium
TAGCTTGACAATGGGGTCCGCTTTAGATCTAAAAGCGGACAGTTTATTTGCTACAGAACCGGACATTTCTATTTGTTGCTAACAGGATGCGCGTCCGGGGCCTGGGATCGGGGCATTTTCGGGCCGTTCCTCGGCCCGAGACGCTATGTTTCGGAACGTTTTGGCGTCTCGGGCGAGCGATGGCCAAAGGGGAGGATCGGCTCAGGGGCTGAACCGGATGGGAGCGGGGATCAGTAGGGATCAGGCCAGCTGGAATCGATCGAAGGCCCAAGCCGCTGCTCGGAGCGGTGCTCGGGCGGGCAAACCGAGATGGGTGAGCATCTTAGCAATGACGGGGGGATCGACGATGGCGGCGATGATCCTCAAGGAGCCCCCGCAGTGGGGGCATTGTTGAATATCGATCTCGAATACCCGTTTGAGTAGCTGAGCCCAACTCAGGTGGCTCGGCGCCGAGGGCTGGGGCGCGTCAGAATGGCCTTTGGAGGCGTTATTGGCGTTGAGCGGCGCGTCAGGGGCGATCTGGGGACGTAGTTTGGCGTGGGGTGCAAGTACCCCATGGAAGCGGATCAGATGGAGTCGCGGACGGGGAACCAGCGCGGCGAGTCGCTGCATGAATTCCAGCGGCGACATCACGATATGGGTCGTGCCGTCTCGGTAGGGTGTCTTCAGCGTGAGCACCACTTGCCCGGCGCGGTTGAGTGTCAGCCGTTCATTGGCGATGGCGGGGCGGGTGATGTAGCGGCACAGATGCTCCAACTTCTTGCGCTGTTGGGCGGTGCAAGTGCCACGTTTTAGCGGCGCATTCCTCAGCAAACCGCCGCGTGAACCGAAAGCTCCCATAGTTTTATCTCCTAAATATAGTTTCGTTATGGATACAAGCCACCCAATGGCCGTTGCCGCTGACCTGGACTAATTTCGGATCGGTCTGGAGGCAACGCTCCACCGCCACCGGGCAACGCCCTTGGAAACGGCAGGTTCCCGCGATTATGTCCCGGGACTTGGGTATATCTCCAAGTTGATTGGCATTTTTTCTTTCCCTTTGCCGCGGATCCGGTACTGCCACCGATTGCAGCAGCATCCGAGTATAGGGATGCAAGGGCGCGTCGTACAAAGTCAAGGCATCCGCGACTTCCACGATGCGTCCCAAATACATTACCGCGACGCGGTCGCATAACCTGGCGATGACGCCAGGTCATGGGAAATCAAAAGGATCGCCATACCTAGTCGGTCCCGCAGCGCCAACAGCAAGTCCATTATCTGCGCCTGAATCGTCGTATCGAGCGAGGCCGTCGGCTCGTCGGCGATCAGCAGTTTAGGCCGGCAGGAGATCGCCATCGCGATCATCACTCGCTGGCAGAGTCCGCCGCTCAATTGGTGGGCATAGCTTTTCATGATCCTTTCGGGATCTGGAATCCCCACGTCCCTGAGCAAGCCGACGGCTTGATTTTCGGCCTCCAAAACAGTCAAGCTGCGGTGTAGTCGAAGCAACGGGACGAAATGTGCTCGCACAGTGCGCAAGGGATTCGAGCTGGCTTGCGGGTTTTGGAAGATCATTGCCATTTCCTTGCCGCGTATCGCTTGAATGGCCTTTTCGTCAAGCCGCTGCAAGTCATTTCCGCGCCAGTAAATCGCCCCGCGCGCAATGCGTCCCGGATGACCGATCAGCCGAAGCAAGGAAAGCGACAATACGCTCTTCCCGCTGCCGGACTCGCCGACCAAGCCCAATATTTCGCCCTCGCGGATATCAAAACTAATGCCATCAACGGCTTTGATCGGCTGTGGCGTCCTGAACTTCACGCATAGATCGCGAATTTCAAGAAGCGGCCTCTGTTCGGCAGCAGGTAACATAAAAATCGTTTTGGCCGGATAGTGTAATAGGCAAGCACAATGCTACGCGTTTAGGTAAGTCTACGGGAAACTCGGCCAAATTTTTTTTCGGCGTTTTTCGGTATGGGTGACGTTGCCTTCCATAAGTCAGTTTGCGATTTGGTCAATTGTAAAGGCATTAAGGGTATGTTTCGCTATCAGCAATTGTTCTCAAAATATTTATCATCAACCGTCTGATATTGTACAAATTATCACGCGTATTACTGTCCGATCATTGACCAAATTTCTCTAACATCTTCCAGCCGCTGTTCAAAACGAGGGCGAGTTAATTCAACCATGGGAATACGGGTAACCCAGAAACCGGCAGTCTCAAGTTCTCTAACAAGCGATTTGGCTTTACCCATATTCATCGAATGCACCAGAACTGGAACGTCCAGACAAATTGAATCAATCAATACCGGCATAAAATCATTGGTTGACAACCACCTCTCTGATTCAATCACCGGTTGCTCATTGAGATCCCGGTCCAGCATTACGCCCGCATAAACGAGACCCCGATCCCTTTTCAACAAACCAATCGCTCGACCGGCACTTTTGGCAAAAACTGGTTTGATATCAGCCGGCACCCATTCGGTAAATAATTCAATTCGCTGAGGATTATCCTCGATAATCAGCAGGCGCAAAAAATTATTCGGGTTTTCTTTCATAACACCCCGCTGGATCTATATAGCCACTTAATTTTCCATTACAGGGTTTAAACCACTGGCTTTAGCCGGTGAGCTTTAGCTGCGAAAATAAAGGACAAGGAGGTTTTCGATGGAGTACACATACGGGAGTCATACGGTTTCGCCAGATTGTGTACCATTTTGTTTGAGTAACCAAATATCGGATCGGGTATTGAAAGGAAAGGTGCCGGAACGGGTTCGCGAGTTGGTTCGGCAAAAGCGGTATTTGGAGCATCATTTTAGAAACGAATCCGAATGACCATTTTAGAATGGAGCCCGATTAGAACGCGTCGTTTAGTACTCTAGTAAAAATAACTTGAACAATATTGGTTAGACATGCTGCTTCCTCGGCATCAAACTGTAATTCCACTCGCCGTGGAAATCGTCACGTTGAATGGCGAGAGTGGCAAGTTGGTCATCGGAAACCTTGATACCCG
>JBOICY010000429.1:0-2393 GCA_050740335.1 Methylococcales bacterium
TGGGCTTCGGGATGTTCGATGCGAATAACATGCCGATTCTCTGCCAACTCGCACCGTCACGGTTTCGGGCGACTGGTTACGGGCTGATGAACTTCTTTGGCATCTCCTTCGGAGCCTATCTCACGCCTGTACTCGGCAAACTTAAGGACCACGGCGTGCCGCTCTTACAAGGTTTTGCTTTGTGCGCCATCCCGGTGCTGTTGGCGGCGATCCTCATGATGATGCTCCGTCCATCCTCACACGATCGAGGCAGCAAATCCGCCTGATCCGGCTTTCCGGGGCGACGCGATAAGGTGCGCTGGAATATGATGCTGCCGACGTACGAGACGCATCAATCGCTGCCCAAAGCTGCACCACTTCACTATACAACTTTGGGCAGCCGGTTACGACTGGCCTTGGGTTTTAGGGATTGCCCCGTGCCCAATGTAGCCGGATAATAGCTACCCATCCGAAGCTTGGAGGTTAGTTGTGAGGGTTTATTCTGCGGTGATAGGGCGTTGCCCCCAAACTGGACTGTTTGTCGGTTTTGTTCCTGGTTTTTCTGGCGCGCACTCCCAAGGCGAGACACTCGAAGAACTCTATCGTAATCTTCAAGAAGTCATAACCATGCTACTTGAAGATGGAGAGCCTCAACCCGCGTAAGGCGGAACCGCTCTGCGGGTTCTGCCGAATGGAGTCGAAGAGATGTTTGTGTCGGTTCGGAAGGGGTTGATTCGGATTGGATGGAATAGTTATTTGGCGGAACACCCTTCGGGTTTCCGCCCTACGATGGGTACGCACCAGCGATTGGGGACAGGCCTACAATCGAAGTACTCAAGTGCAGAATTTAATTCCATTCCCGCAGGTAACCGTTAGGTGTGATCAAGTCGACAGGGCAGAAAAATGGGCAAGACAATAGCGATACATTCGTTTCGAGGGGGGACGGGTAAGTCAAACACCACCGCGAATCTGGCGGCCTTATTGGCGGTAATGGGCAAACGGGTCGGGGTCGTGGACACTGATATTCAGTCGCCTGGCATCCATGTGCTGTTTGGGCTCGACCGGGACCAAACCCATCGTTTGCTCAATGATTACCTGTGGGGGAAATGCGAAATCCGGGACGCCGCACATGATGTCACCGATCGATTGTGCGGTGCATGCGCAGGCCGACTCTTCCTGATTCCGTCGAGTGCTCGGGGGGACGAAATTGCTCGCGTCCTGCGCGAGGGTTATAGTGTCGAAATGTTAAACGACGGCTTTCAATGCTTGATGAAGGATTTAAACCTCGATGTGCTCCTCATCGACACCCATCCCGGCCTCAATCAGGAAACCCTCCTCTCCATTGCGATATCGGATATCCTGGTTATCCTGATGCGCCCGGACCAGCAAGACTATCTCGGCACCGAAGTAACCGTAGAGGTGGCCAGGCGGCTGGAAGTCCCGCGCATGCTGCTGGTGGTCAACAAGACGCCCGCGGTCTTCGGTGCGGCCGAAGTTAAGGCGCAGGCCGAGGCGTCCTACGGCTGCGAGGTGGTGGCGGTGCTACCGCATTCAGAGGAAATGATGTGCCTGGCGAGCGGCGGCATCTTTTCACTGCTCCATCCTTCCCATCCGGTGACATCAATCTATCGGGAAATCGCCGCGTCCCTCCTCATCTGAAATGCGTGGTCGATCCGGCTGATGGACGGGTACACGGCCTTCACTTCCTTGCCCACGTGGTGATGCTGCTTTGCGCCCGGCATGCTCCGAGCGGTTCGCATTTCCGTTTACTCGCGCGGTGATTCCGATATTTTGCCGCGCATCGACCGGGCCCTGGCCTGCAACTCCCGGAAATGCTCTGTCTCGGTAATCTCGGCGACTTGGCGGTTTTTTTTCGCCGCATCGATCTCGATGCGCAGACTCAGCAGCTGACTTTTCAGTTGCTCCTCGCGTCTACGGACTTCTTCGGCCATGCCGAAGAATGCTGCGATCAATGGATCGATTTGAACCTCCTGCGCGATGCGTCCGCCGGCTGGCGCGCTGCGCTCCTCCTCGATAGCGACCATGGCCGAGTTGTATTCACCCCGAGCGATGCGCTGGCTCCAGGTGATGGCCTTTTCGATGTAGCTGGCTGCGAAGCGGAGCTTCGCGGAGAGGCCGCGAATGATTTCGACCGATAGCAAGGGATGCTTCGCGAGCATGTGTAGAAAATGCTCGCGCTTGAGCAGCAGCAGGTCCGCGGGTGTGACCGTGATTGCACTCGCCGAGCGCAGCCCATAATCCACCAACGCAAGTTCGCCAAAAAAATCGCCGGGACCAAACTGATTGACCACCAATTCGGCGTTTTCGGTCTGATTCGACACGATTCTGACCTGTCCCGACTGAATGATATACAAGCTATCGCCGGGATCGTCCTGCCGAAATAGAACGTGCTC
>JBOICY010000430.1:0-9021 GCA_050740335.1 Methylococcales bacterium
ACCTGGTTCAGACTCAAACCATTCCATTGCGAATAGTCCGGATTACCCAGTTTTTCCACTGAGAGCCCTTGTTTCCGCAGCGCATCCTTCCAGGCCTCCCGGACCTCGCCAGTTAAGCGGGCATTCAATTCGCGGTGGTTTTGCTGTTGCAGTCCGGCCGATAACAGCCAGGGGTAAAGGCCGAAGTAACTGTCCAGATCGCCTTCCCGCTTCAATCGATCGAGTATACTATAGACTCGTTCCGCTTTTTGCAGCGCGGATTCCGTATCTCGGGCGCTGACCAGAATGAAACGGCCGGGCTCTATGCTCACCATGCGGGAGCGGATCGCGCGGTCGCGCTGTTTCAGTTCATCCAGTTCCGGAGTCAGTTTCTGTAAATCGTCGACCCAGTTCAGGTTGGTCAACTGAAAAAATGATCCGGCTATCGATAAAACCAGCAATGCCAAGGCTGGTCGCCGGTAGCGCCCGCAAAGATCGGCCCACCACGCGACTCCGGGGATTCTGACCTCCGTGCGAACGTTGTTCTCCATCATCCACGGAAAAACGAAGCGGGTTAACAACAAGGATACGACGATGCCGCTCCCCGCGTACACGGCGGTCTGTTGAAAGCCCGGATAACCTGAGAATCCGAGCGCGGCATATCCGATCAGGGTCGTGGTTCCGCCGACCAGCATACTCGGCCAGATTCTGGAGATTATAGCGACACGCCGCTCTCGATCCACCGACTGGCCATGCGCCAGGGCATGAATCGGATAATCGATGCAGACTCCGATTAAGGTACTGCCAACCGCCAGGGTCATCCCATGGACATAACCGAATACCAATCCGGTAATCAGTACCGAGGCCGATAACATCGCGGTTAACACCAGGGTGACCCAGAACAGGGACAGCAAAGAGCGGAACACGGCGATGAATACGAGCGTGTTCGCGATCGCCGACAACACACTGATCCGGCTGATGTCTCCCATCATCATGGACTGCGTTGCCACCGCATAGATCGGAACCCCAGTCATTTCCAGGCGGCAGGTACCGGAATTCAAGCGATCGAATACTTCGAGGATTTGCTGCTGAATGCGTGTCTGTTCGGGTACATCAAGCCCGGATACCGAGGTCTCCAGGATCAGATTCTGATAGCCTCGAGCGCTTCCTTGAACAGGAGCCCTTTGACCGGAAAACGATTTGAATCCGTTGAACAACAGTAGCAAGGGATCAACTGTCGCAATTTTTTTAACCCGGTTTCCTTCGGGAGAGAGCAATGCCTGTTTCAGTATTCCCGCTCTCTGTTCGAGGCCCTGGACGGACAATAGCCGATCCAGTTCCTGCTCCGGGTTCAGGCTGTACAGGTTAGCCCCATATCCGGTATAGACCGACTGGATCGAATCCATCGCGACCCGGGTCTGTTCCGGACGCCATACGTCGATCACGCCCGGAATGCGGGACCATTCGCGGACCAGGTCATTGGTCAATTTTTGCGGCACTGTATTCTTGTCCAAAGCGGTCACGGACAGCAGGGTGCGGCGCGACATGGCTCCCGATTGCATTTCACTCGCGAGCAGGATTTCCTCGGCGTTATCGCCGGAGATCAGGAACGCGGAGAGTTCGGTTTTGATCCGAACCGTGAGTACCGTATACACGAGCACCGTGATGAGACCGGCCATGAACAGCCCGATTCTCCAATTGACCAAGGGAATCCTCTATTGCCCCGTGAGTTCCGCTTCGAGTAGCAGAACGGAAGTCCTGACGCCCTCGCCTTCCGCGTCTTTTTCGAGCCGGTATACGCTGCGCTCCCCGTCCGCCTCGTGAATTTCGATTCTTTCCGCGGGCTGTCCCGCGGAGCCGGACACGGTGATTCGAACCAGTGACTGCGACTCATTCCGGTCCGACAGGATCATGTACCAGTGACCGGGTTCGGTGACAAAGGATATCCGGTAAAGCTCCCTCAACAAATCCTGATTGCCGTTCGCAAGCGCTTGCAAGGCCGCGAGTTGCAGGGTCATCGGATCATCGGGATTCCGCGCCTGTGAATGGTGGAGGCCGTTTTCGGGATTATAGTAATAATAATCGTCTTGAAGGATGCCCATCACTTCACGCGAGGGGCTCAGCTGTTCCTTGATCAGCGCATCCGGGGGCATCCCGTAAAACATTCCCGATGTTTCCACGGGTTTCTCGAACAACTCCAGATACCGGGTTTCCCGATAGGCAATGCGGACCGCGGAGGTCGATTTCATGCGCTCCACCACCGCGCCGACCGAATCTTCGGCGATCGCCGGGCAATACACGAGCATCGCGATCGACAAAGCCACCAAAAATCGAAGGCCGCCCGGGATTCGATCGAGTTTAGCCTTAGCGCGCATCGACATCCATCCAGATTTTCCGGCCGTTCACCAGAATCGATCTGAACGAGGTTTCAGGGTCCGGAATTTTGAGATCGGGGAAGCGGTGACGCCGGTAAAAATATTCTCCCACGAGCAAAAGGGCGGTCAACGCGATCAGAACGCCCCCGGTGTAAAATGCCCACCAGCCGTCGCTTGCCCAAAGCGCGAGCGCGCCACACACCGCGAAATTAAGCCCGAAAAACCAGGTCCAGATCCAGGTCAGTTGGCGGCAGTATTCAACGATTCCGGGCGGAAACACGGGATAATCAAGACGTACAAAGCGCTCGATCAGTGGCGGTCCCGTTAAAAGACTTCGGCCGAAAAGCCACAATAACATCAATTGAATCAGCACCGGCAGGAACTTCGCGGATAAAGATTTCAGAAAAATCACCGCGGCGATCAGGCCGCATCCGAGCAGCAGATCGACCAGGCGTGCTTCAGAATCCCGGCTTCCGAACCAACGGTAGAGATAGAAGAACGACACGAGCAGCGGGGCTATCCAGACGATTCCATAGTCCGTCAGGAGATAAACCAGACAGGGATAGCCCAAAAATACTGCGCTCGCACCAAGCAGTCGAAGATTCAGCGCCATCGAAACAATCATTATCGGCTTCGGTTGGATTCGACAAACTCGGCCAGCGATCTGAGACTCGCGAATAGGGCCGGATTTCTGTCATCGCCGGACGAAATTTTGACCCCGTACTTTCGGTCCAAGAGTACGGCGATTTCCAGTGCATCGATCGAATCCAGGCCCAGACCATCGCCGAACAAGGGCGCATCCGGTTCGATATCATCGGGATCAACCTCTTCCAGATTCAAGCCTTCGATCATGAGATGTTTTAATTCCGTGAGCAGTTCTGGCAAAATCATTTCCTTTAATGGTTAATCGAAATAGAATATTTTACTGTTTTATGCTTAGCACAGCACATTGAATCAGTATAGAGTTTCCGTAATTCATTCTTCCAAACGACCAGGATACGATCGGTGCCCAATGTCCGCGAGTAAAATTATTTTTGTCAACCCTCCCTACGAGCGCATCGCGGCTGGCTATCGGTTTGTCCGCCACATCACCAATCGCTCGCCTTCCCTGGGGCTTTTGTATCTTGCGGCCGCGGTTCGTGAACGAGGCTACCAGACCGCGATTATCGAGAGCGATATCGAAGACCTCAATCCGGACGAGGTCGCGGACCGCATCGTACGCGAAAAGCCCGATTATGTCGGCATTACGCTGTTTACGGTCGCGGTCTGGCAGGCCGCCCGCATCGCGCGAATGGTCAAGAAAGCCTGCCCGTGGATTCCGATTATTGTGGGCGGGCCGCATATTTCCTCGATGAGTACGGAAACCCTCGAACGCTTTCCGGAATTCGATCTGGCCGTGATTCATGAAGGGGAAAGGGTCCTGCCGGAGTTGCTGGCCTGTCTCGACCGGGGCGATAATCCGGAACAGGTCAAAGGCATCCTGTGGCGTAACAACGGAGAATTACTGAAAACGCCACCGGCTCCAACGATTAACGACCTCGATAATCTTCCCATGCCGGCCTGGGATTTGCTCCTGGACTTCCCGAAGCGCTATCTGCCCGCAATTTTCGATTATCCTCGCGGTCCCGTGGCGACACTCGCCGCATCGAGAGGCTGTCCCTTCGTATGCAAATTCTGCGATACCTCGACATTCGGTGCGAAAGTCCGCGCCAATTCACCGGAGATGGTCTTCAAGATGATGAAATTTCTGAATGAAAAGTTCGGAATCCGGCATATTCAATTTGTCGACGATCTGTTTCTGGCGAGCCGAATCCGCACGACGGCTCTGTGTGACCTGATCATCGCTAATGGTCTGGACATGACCTGGAACTGTACAGCGCGGGTCGATACCGTAAAGCCCGGTGTGCTGAAACGTATGAAGCAGGCCGGCTGCTGGGAAATCAGCTTCGGTCTCGAAACCGGCTCCAACGAGCTTTTGCAGCAAATGGACAAGGCGGCCCGGGTCGAAACCTCCGAACAGGCCGTAAACTGGACTCATGCGGCCGGCATCCGCTGCAAGGGGCTGTTCATGCTCGGTTACCCCGGTGAAAACAGCCACACCATAGCAAAGACCAAGGCTTTCGTTCGCCGCTTGCCGATGACGACGATGAATCTTTCAAAATTCACGCCCTACCCGGGCTCTCCGATTTACCGTGAACTTTACGGAACCAATATTCGCAAGGATCACTGGGAGAAAATGAACGGGATGAATTTTATCTGGGCACCCGAGGGCCTCACCATCCAGGAACTGGATTTCGAATACCAGAATATCCTCAAATACTTCTATAAGCAGCAGAGAGTCATGCACAAATATATGGCGCTGGCGATCAAGGACCCGACCCATCTGAAAAGGCTGCTCCATTTTCTGCTCGGCTTCCTGTGCGCCAAAATGGGAAGTTACCTGGCCGGTCGTCGCGGCGTTCTGGTCGAGCCGAATCGACCGGGTGTCTCGGAAATGTAACCAAGGTTCCGGTTTTCCTGGCATTTCAACGCAAATTTTTTCTGTGAATCTCCGGCTTGTCAGTTTTATGTCGAACAAACCGAAGCCCGGCTCCTGCCATGGATTTCCGGGCCTTGATCCGGAATGCTCGTTTACCCTGGTCAACCGAGAAAATGTGTCGCTCGGCGACCTTTTTTCCCAGGCGCAACAGATCAGTCTGAGCCTGCCGGAAGGGCGTTATGCGCTGAATCTGTGCCGGGATCGCTATTTGTTTACAGTCTGTTATCTGGCCGTTATTTTTCGCAGCCAGATCAACCTGCTGCCGCAAAATCAGAGCCCTGGATGCATCCAAAACCTGCTCGAAAATTATTCCGGCAGCTACACGATCAGCGACGACCCGGCTTCACAGTATCCAGGCTTTATCATCACACCCGGCCTGGTGCGGAATGGCGCCGGACAATTTCCGGGCATAGCGGAAAATTGCATCGTCTCCATATCGTTTACCTCGGGGAGCACCGGCAATCCCAAGCCCATCCCGAAAACAATCGGTGAATTCTTGAAATCGGCGCGCCTCGCAACAGACCGCCTCGGAATCGCTTCCGGTCTTCATTTGGTTTCGACGGTTCCACCGCAACACATGTATGGCCTGGAAACCTCGGTTTTCTGGCCCCTGGTCGCAGGCGCCACGATCCAAAGCTATCGACCTTTCTTTCCGGAAGACATTCGAAGGACCTTATCCGAATCGGCTAAACCCTGCCTGTTGATTTCGACACCGACCCATTTAAAAGCCTGCGTCGAATCGAACCTCTGCTGGACCAATCTGGCCGGGGTTCTTTCTTCGACCGCTGCCATGCCGGTAAAACTCGCCAAAACGATCGAAAGCAGATTCGGAGTCCCGCTACTGGAGATATTCGGCAGTACCGAAACATTGTCCTTCGCCTCACGCAGGCTTACCGTATCCGAACAATGGCAGCCTTACCAGAGTATCCGCGTGCGTGCCGAGAGGGATTTCTGTACCGTACAGGGTGGCCATCTCCGAAACCCCCTACGACTCGATGACCGTCTTGAGATCGATCAGAATGGCTGTTTTACCCTGACCGGAAGGTCTTCCGACCTCGTGAAAATCGGCGGAAAACGAGCATCCCTCGCCGAGTTGAATCGGTTGATCAATGAGATCGAGGGGGTCCGGGACGGGCTTTTTTATTTCACCGAACACGGCCGATTGGGAGCCCTGGTGATCAGCAGGCGCAGCAAAAAAGCCATTCTTGCGGAGCTCAGAAAATCGATCGACGAGGTATTTCTGCCCCGCCCTTTCTACCGTATTCAGGAAATTCCACGCAACGAACTGGGTAAAATCGTCAAATTGAAACTGGACCGCCTGATCCGAGCATTCGACATTGCCTGAATCGGTCTGCCGTCAATTCCGGGTCGATGCGAATCATCCCTGTCTCGATGGCCATTTTCCGGGTGAGCCCGTCGTACCCGGCGTAATCCTGCTCGATCTGGTGCGCCTGACCCTCAGGGAATGGAAACCTGAAATCCGGATCAAAGCCATTGCCGCCGCCAAATTTCATCACCCGCTGCATCCGGATGAAACGTTTACCGTGACCCTGACCGAAACT
Organism: Methylococcales bacterium; assembly: GCA_050740335.1. Classification (GTDB taxonomy): domain Bacteria; phylum Pseudomonadota; class Gammaproteobacteria; order Methylococcales; family UBA1147; genus UBA1147. Next base: position 6,456 of record JBOICY010000430.1, read on the forward strand.
GGAATGTTGTCGCTTCGTTTCGTCTGTACCCTTGGAGACCGAAAGCTGGCTTCCGGATCGCTGACACTGGAGAAACGGGATTGATCCCATCCTGGCAGAACCAGCAAGAACGAAGCACCCCGCTCGCGCTGAAAAGCATTCGCTGGATCGCCCTGAATCTCGGCCGCCCGGCGGCGCGCCTGCTGCTTTATCCGATCACCTTGTATTTCCTGCTGTTTGCGCCGGGTCAACGCAAGGCCTCGCTGCGTTATCTGAAACGGGTTTTGAACCGGGAGCCAACCTGGCTCGATGTAGCACGCCATATCTTTTGCTTTGCTTCGACGATTCTCGACCGGGTTTACCTGATGACCGGACAATTTCAGCGGCTGGACATCCGATTTCCGGACGACAACATCCCGCTGCGCTATTCCAGGCAGGGGACGGGTTCGATTTTGCTTGGCAGCCATGTCGGAAGTTACGAGGTATTACGCAGCTACGCGGTGAAGAAGTGTCCGCTGCCGGTCAAGATATTGATGTACGAGCAGCATAATCCGATGATCGTCGAGGTGCTCAACGCGCTGAATCCCGCGCTGTCCGAACTGATGATCCCGCTCAATTCCGTGGACAGCATGCTGAAAGTCAAGGAGGCGGTCGAGCAGGGCTTCGCGGTCGGCCTGCTCGGTGACCGGATTATGGAAAACAAAGCCAGGAAAAAGGTACGATGTACCCTGCTGGGAGGGGAAGTCGATCTTCCGAGCGCTCCGATTGTAATCGCGGCATCGCTGAAGATCCCGGTAATCGTTTTTTTCGGCATTTACCGGGGAGGCAATCGTTATGAACTTCACTTCGAAGTCCTGGCCGAAAAAATCGAGCTGGACAGGGCCAATCGCCAGCGGGATCTTCAGAAATGGATGCAAGGCTATGCGGACATTTTGGAGCGAATCATTCGATCCGCTCCTTATAACTGGTTTAATTTCTATGATTACTGGGAAGATGAATAGACCGGCCTTTCCCGAAAACCCGCATTCGAGGTTAAACCGGGCACAGTTTGAAGCCCTGATTCCGCACTCGGGGCGAATGTGTCTGATCGATTCGGTTGAGTTCTGGGACGACCGTTCGATTTACTGTCTCTCAGGCACCCATCGACAACAATCGAATCCACTTCGAACCCGCGGCGAATTATCTTCGATTCACCTGCTCGAGTACGGTGTTCAGGCCATGGCGATCCACGGGGCTTTGCTGAACAGCTCGGCCACTCGGGGCATGCTGGCCGCGTTGAGAAATGTACGGCTTTATATCGAGTCGGCCGAAACCCTGAGCGCGCCGATTCGAATCACCGCGAGCGCGGTGGCCAACTCGGCCCATACCGCAATTTACCACTTCGAAGTAGCGGACAGCGATGGCTCGCTACTGGTTGAAGCCAGAGCGACCGCGATCAACCGGTAACATGGTTTCATTCGATCAACGTACCGAAAGCGACCCGCACTGCTCGGTCACAAAGTTCTATAATCCGGATGCTTCCCGTGATTCCGTCTGAAATCACCCGCAAGGCGGACCACGACGCCTGGTTCGTGCTGCTGGTCTCGATCCTGGTGCTGCTCGGATCGTCAGGCTTTTTTTTTCTTTTGATTCTGGTCCGGATTCTATACCAGGCGAAAACCTCAAACTGCGCGGACTTCCCTCCGGATTCGGTCTGTCTGGTTTTCGGGAAACAACTGGTGGGAAATCAACCCGATCGCGAATACATCGCGCGGCTTGACCGACTGATCGATTGCGGTTGTCATCGCGCGATCCTGATGGGCGGTCAATCCCCCGGTAACGATACCTCCGAAGCCTTGGCCGGTCTCCAATACCTCCACTCCAAAGGGATTGAATTAGACTCGATGCACCTCGAGCAGGATTCCCGGAGCACCCTTGAAAACCTCAGAAATTCCCGCGAACTGATCCAGAACAGAACCGCGGTGATCATTTCGAACCGATACCACCTGTGCCGCTGCAGCATCCTCGCAAAAAGTTTTGCCATCGAACATGAACTGTGCGCGGCCGAAGAGTATTTACCGCTCAACGCGGGAACATTCGTCAAATGCCTGATCGAAGCCTTTTATATTCACTGGTTCTATAGCGGTAAATACTGGGCCAAACTGACCCGAAATCGGAGGATGCTGGATAAGATTACTTGAGTGGCCGCAACCAATGAAATTGAGACTTACGGCCCGGTTAAAATTCATATTTCAACGTCCCTTTCAATACATGAATTCTGGCAGTTTTACACAAATTGTTTCAAAAAGTAGTTTTGTAATAATTTTTTGTGCGTTAAAGCATGAGTGTTGGATATCAGGTGATCCGTAGCTTAATTGCATTACATAGTTTATTTCGAAATAAAATCTTTATGGCTATAGGTAGTTGCAAAACTCGAGACTTGAGTATAATTATCCCGGAATAGGGATATGAAATGGCGGCCATTTCTGGGATAATATAGTTTCTCACAACCATATCAACAGCCATGATGGATAATACACACAGAGCCCATATTTTACAACGCTGGAATATCATTCAATACGATCTGATACCGGAATTAAATGACGAG
>JBOICY010000431.1:0-8695 GCA_050740335.1 Methylococcales bacterium
GTCCCGGATCGAGACCTGATGCCAGGAGTTGTCCTGTTCGGCGAAATAACTGCCGGCCCAGTATACGGCGAAGGTATAAATACTGATCCACATGGTCAGCGTGAAGTAACGGCGGATTTCCTCTTTCGGAGCGAGCGTGTCGAGATTACGATTACGGGTAAACCAGAGGTATCCCCAAAGGGCCTGGAATACCGCGGCCAGCACGACCAACTCGGCGCGATCGAAAAGATCATCGACCGGATCAACATGGTTTCATCCAGCTGGGATGGTAAGCGTTGTATTTTACTTCGTCATTACTGGCAAACTGGGATAAGAAAGGCGCTGATAACGAACAGTTTCTTAAAGTTTTCCATTGGAACGGCAAACAGTTGAAACAGCAGATTGCCGTCGATTTTATCAAGGAAAAACTGGGACGCGCCCATCAAATGGTGGAATGGCGGGGTTGATCTGGGTTAGACGTCTGCACAGGGCGGTACGGTTTCGGTAACCGTATGTAACACAGACAAGAAGCAAGGATAACAACCAACCGGTGAACAGGGGGATTGCATGGTGAAGCTCCGGACAGCTTTTGGATTCTTAATCTATACCGTTTTGTTAGTGGGTGGCCTGCAAACTGCGGCGAACGCCGCTGTGGATCTGAGCCAGCTGGTTCAAGCCAGCGGGATCAATGCCACTCTTTCAGAATCGACTTTCAATCGCCGAACCGGCGAACAAAGCTTTAACGCCACGCTGACCAATAGCGGCGCGGCCGCTGTTTCGGGCCCGATTTATTACGTCATCGGAAACATATCCTCCCCGGGAGTTACCGTTGTCAACAACAACGACGTGAGTCAGGCGGGAGATCCGGTTTTCATCAAGACCGTGGCGAGCCTGAATCCAGGCGCCTCGATTACAATCGGCCTGGTTTTTTGAAAATCCTAACCGTATACGCTTCACCTTCAATCCCGGACTATTCATCCAGCCCCCTCCGGACACGACGCCTCCGGTAATCGATATTACCGCACCGATTAACGGCGCGCAGTTGACTCAAAGTCCGGTCACGGTCACCGGAACCGTGACGGACAGCAGTGCGGTCATGGTCGATGTGAACGGGGTCGCGGCGACGGTCAAGGGCGAAACCTACAGCGCCAGCGTGCCTCTCAACGAGGGCAGCTATACCATTACTGCGGTTGCCACCGATAGCGCCGGCAATACGAACTCCGTCTCGATCACCGTCACCGCACATATCCCGCCGATCATCAGCATCCTGGACCCGGTCAACTTCAGCTTTGTGAACGTGAGCCCGATCCTTTTTACCGGGACTGTCGATGATGCGACCGCGACCGTGACCGTGAACGGCACCAACGCACAGGTCGCGAACCGCACCTATGTCGTGACCGGCATCCCGCTGCAGATCGGACCGAACAACATCCAGGTGATCGGCACCGACCAGACCGGTAACAGCGCGACCACGAATATCACCGTAACGCGCGAGGCGATCACCCAACCGTTCATTCAAATCGTGTCCGGCGACAACCAAAACGGCAATATCGGCACCGCTCTGGCCGCGCCGCTGGTCGTCCAGCTATTGAACGGGAGCACGCCGGTTCCCAATGTACACGTGATCTTCAAAGTCACCGAGAATGACGGCCTGCTGACAGCAGGCAATCAAACGCGGCAATTGATCGCGGTCGACACCGACGCGCAGGGCCAGGCGCAGGCCGTGCTGACCTTGGGTAATCGCGCCGGCGCGGGCAACAACGTGGTCGAAGCTTACGGGGTTACCAGGGAACCGCGGTTTTCATCGCGTCCGGGGCCCCGAAAGCGGCGGCCAAGATCAATGTCGACTCCGGCACCAATCAGTTCGGCGCGGTCGGCCAGGCCCTGCCCTTGCCCTTCGTGGCGGTCGTGACCGATGCCGGGCACAACCGGCTCGGCGGCGTGCCCGTGACCTTTACCGTGACCCAGGGCGGCGGGAATATCAACGGCGCACCCACCTATAACACCGTGAGCGACAGCGATGGACGCGTTCTGGCGCTGTTGACCCTGGGCCCCGCGCCGGGACAGGACAACAACGTGGTGGAAGCAAACTTCGCCGGCAACACCGGCTTCGCGGCCGCGTTCGCCGCGAGCGCCAAGGTGCCCGGCGACCCCGCGCAGACCTCGATCGGCGGCGTGGTACAGGACAACAGCAACAATCCGATCGAAAATGTCACGATGCGGGTATTCCAGACCCGGCTCGGCAGCAACAACAACCAGCCCGTCGAGATCGGCACGCCGGTCCCGGCCGACACGAACGGCCAGTTCAAGATCACCCCGGCGCCCTTGGGCTTCCTGAAACTGATGGCCGACGGCACCACCGCGACCGCCGGCGGCAAGCTGTACCCGACCCTGGAATTCGACATGGTCACCGTGGCCGGCCAGGATAACACGGTCGGTATGCCGATCTACCTGCCCGCACTCGATCCCACCGCCAAGCTGTGCGTGACCGCGACCACGGGCGGTGTGCTCACGATGCCGAGTTCCCCCGGTTTTTCGCTGACCCTGGCGCCGGGCGCGGCCACCTTCCCCGGCGGTTCCAAGACCGGCTGCGTGACCGTCACGCCGGTGAATCCGGACAAGGTGCCGATGGTGCCTGGTTTCGGCCAGCAGCCGCGTTATGTCGTTACGATCCAACCCGTGGGGACCAGTTTCAATCCGCCTGCGGCGATCACGATTCCGAACATGGATGGGCTCGCGCCGAATGCGAAGACCGAGATGTATTCCTACGATCATGATCTTGCGTCCTTTGTCGCGATCGGGTCGGGGATGGTCAGTCCGGATGGGTCGGTGATTGCGTCCGATCCGGGGACCGGGGTGATGAAGGCGGGGTGGCATTGCGGGGGGAATCCGAATAGTACGGGGAGTGCGGGGACTTGTCCGGATTGCAAGACGTGTCAGGGAAGCGCTTGTATTGATGACCCTACTAAGGATAACCAACAGTGTTCATTACCATCAAGCTCAACGGGTTTCTGCCTATCCGGTACTTGCGTCGATCCAACTGTTCAAATCTTGAGCGCCGACGTGCGCCAAGACCAAATTAAAGTGCAGCTAAGCCCTTCTGGGTTAAATGGGCCACTAAAACTAGAATTGACTGGTTCAAGCACTCACACTATATCTACGAATAACCGGGCGGGTGGTTCGAACAGCAACGAATCGTTTAGTATACCAACATTACCGCAGGGTGATTTTACCAACATCCGGGCAACTTGGACTGTGAATGGGCAGAATCGCATGGCTAATTTTGCGTACCATATCAAGGTTCATGGTCTTGTTAGGCACTCGGTCTATAACACGCCGTACGAATCTCAATGTACCGGAACCGGAACAGCATCTGTTTATATTACTACCGCTGCTTGTCAATTTACGGCCTCGACGCTGAACAGTCAGTTTAAGGGCCAGCTGGATCTCAATGGCAGCGGCGTTTCGAACAACCACGGCACCTTGCAGGTCGAGGCGTTTTGTATAGGGAGACCCGGGGCTCCATCCGACGGAGCCGGTAGATCCTACCGTGCAGTTACGGCGATCAGAACGAGCTGTGGTGCGGGTGTAAGTGATTCAACGGTTGCGAGCTACAGCGCAAACTCTAGCGGGCCGATCTCCGGCGGTGGCAACGTATTCATTTACCAGCTTGGGAATCCAGGTATTGACAAGACAGTAACTGACAAGTGTCCCGCATGCGGTCCCGTCACGAACTTTGTCCGTCAGCTCGACAATTACACCACTCGACAAGCGTGCAGACCTAGTGCGTTTAATGATTTAGGTAACTTTATTACGATCGAGATTTTCTAATGACGCTACTCGTCCAAAGTCGCTGCAAAAGGTTGTCGCTTAGTATGATACTGTGGTGTCTCCTCGCTGGTGCATTACCAACAGCAGCCCAGGAAAAACAGATCAGTGGCTCCTCCCTGTTTGGTATGGACGACATTATGGACGCGCCTTTACTTCTATCTAAGCTGCAAGCCGACTCGAATCCATTAACCAAGCCGGTCTATCGATACCTGTCGGGAAAGTTAGACGCGGCTACGAAACAGTTGCTGGTCGATCCTAGTTCGACATTGCCACAACGTCAGTCTGCCTTGGTCCAAGAGCTAAATAAGATTCTCCGAGGCAATGCGCTCTACAATCGAGCACGGTTTGTTGGCGTGCCTTTGCGTCCAGAGACACAATCGATGATCGAGCAAAACCCAACGGGTGACCGACTAATGCTCGTTAACCGGTTGCTTTTAGAAGATGCTTACCCTTTGGAAATAGTGAGGAACCAGATCAGCTATCTGGGATCCAGTGTGATCGATGAAATAGAAGGTTTGTACCGTCATGATGTTGTTGTTAGAGAAGGCCACGATCAGGTTGTAGCTCTTACATGGCACGATCATGCGACGGAATTGCTTTCTTTCAAGGTGTACAAGTTCTATTTGCTTGCGATTGGGAAGGTCGGCACGAGTTCGGAATCCTTATCCGTGCTTAATATAACTGAAAACCGTTTGTCAGATTTTCTTTTGTGTCGGGAACCAATGGTTTCTCCCAATGGAAGGTACATAAGCTATTTCCAGTTCTTGCCGCGACATACAGCACCACCCGATATAAGAATGCTCGATATTTCTCTAGTGTTTGACCTGGATGCATCTACGAATGATATTTCTGGCATTGCAAAAGACGAAGGGTGGGTCTCATTAGCTGCAAACAAAGGTCGCGTTGTGTATCCGAAAGGTTTTTTGGGTAAGCGAGTGTTTCCAGTGTCTCCGGAGAATAGCGGTCATGGGACCGTGAAAGCTCGGGCCTGGGCTAAGGACAGTCATCGCTTGTTCCTCGTAATTCAACAGGATACGGGATTAGAAGCTGTGTTAAAGGACCTTGAAAGTAGCGGAAAAGAATCTCTTAGCGGAGAAATAGACCTTCGTGATGTCTTTGACCATCTGACTGAAGAGGCTGTCAGCGGGCTTAAGGTTAAGGGAATTGAGATGTCTAATGAAAATACAATGGTTATATTGTTTTGGCCTGGTCCCGGTATAAATAAAGATCAGGTGACCGTAAAGCTACAGTAGAAAAACTGCCGAACTTAGAATCAAATGTCGCAACGAGTATTAGCCCATAGGATTGGTAGGACCTTAGCGAAACCCATCCAAAAGAAGATACGATTTTCGAAAAGTCGAATTGGGTTAATCGAAAGGAAATACTTTGTTTTGACATATATGGATATGGATTTGGTGGATTTCGGCTATCGCGTCCATCCTCCGGGCTACGGGTCTAAGGCGGCTTAGCCCGTAGGATCGGCAAATTGTAGGATGGGTAGAGCGGTAGCGAAACCCATCAACAACGGAGGTACGATTTCCGAAAATGTCGAATTGGGTTGATCGAGAGAAGAACCTTTTTCTTGACGGGTTTGTAAATGGGGGCATGGATTTGATGGGTTTCGGCTATCGCCTCTACCCATCCTACGCGTCTAATCACGTTAAGCGAGCAAGGTAGTTGTTTATTTGGACTGGCATTAGCGATGAGATACTGATGTGAGTGCGTTGCTTGAAATCTTAAAGGCGCAAAAAACTGAGATCGTGGAGATCGCCGAACATTATCATGCCACAAACGTTCGTATAATCGGCTCAGTCGCGTGTGGCGAGGAGCGCGAAGACAGCGATATCGATTTGGTGGTTGATTTTCGGCCGGGCGCTACCCTGTTGGACCAGGCTGGCCTGATCGATGCTTTATCCGCGGCGCTGGGTCGTAAGGTCGACGTAGTCAGTGACCGTGCGCTCAACAGGTTCCTGCGCCAAGGGGTTTTGCAGGAAGCGGTTCCGTTATGAAAAACTGGCTTGTCTTCGTTCAGGCAGTTAGGCAGGGTGCGTATCGCGCACCGCATACTGTTTATGGAAGCTGCAAATTCCGCGATGGCGCTCCTGATCGGCCGACCGCGAACACGTGTCATCAGTACATCCATGTCCAATTTTGACGGAGGGTGATCCTATGAGCGACTCACGAATTCAACGTATTACATCCGATCCTGAAATTTGCCACGGAAAACCCTGCATTCGGGGTTTGCGTTATCCCATTGAAACCGTTCTGGAATGGTTGAGTTCCGGCATGAGCATCGAAGAAATCCTTGAAGATTACGAGGATCTCGAACGGGAGGACATCCTGGCTGTTTTGGAGTTTGCATCTCGTTTGGCCCAAGTCAAACGGATCGAAATACTTGCGGCGTGAAGTTTTTGATCGACACACAATTGCCACTTGGGGGTTGACTGCTCTATCACGGGGTGGATTTAATCGAAGGAAACCGGAACTCCGAGTAGAAGGCGTAATTATGAAAGTCGTCTCCAAAGCAGCTTTGCAGTCCAATTTGTTGGAAATTATTGATCTTGTGGAAAGTATGGGTGAACACTTTATCGTTACCAGTAACGGACAGCCCGTTCTCAAGATCACCCCGTATCGACAGGAGTTGACCGTGGCCGAAGCCTTCGGCGATGTGCTGGGCAAAGTTCGCTACCACGGCGACCTGCTGGAGCCGACAGTCGGCGAGTGGGAAGCAAGTTAATGGTCGTATTGGATACCCATGTGCTCGTCTGGTGGACGCTCGATGAGGCGCGGCTATCCGAACCTGCGCGGCTACTTTGTAATGAAATCCCGCAAACCGGCGGAATCGTGAGCTCGATATCACTTTGGGAGATCGGTATCAAGGTCAAACGAGGACAATAGGAGTTGGGATTGGACTTCGGCGACTATGTGAAGCGTGTGCGCGCCTTGAAAGGCTTGGAAATCGTCGCTGTGGATGTTGAACATTGGCTAGGTAACCTGGAGTTGCCCTGGGATCACCGCGATCCGGCCGATCGGACGATTGTTGCAACCGCTCATTTGCGCGATGCGCCGCTGATCAGCGCTGATGCTTCAATCCGAGCTTTTTAGCCAAAAGCGATCTGGTGAAGTGCGTCGGATACAACAAACAATTGAATATCTTGCGGTTTGATTGCCGTCAGGAACGGAACTATCGGTAGGGGGTGCGGGACATGATAAATAGTCACATAACAATGAGGATCGTCATTTTCGGGCCGGCGGTTGGTTTGTTGGTATTCGTATTTTCAGCGATAGCGCAAGCCAGCCTGAACGAAAACTGCGTCGTCAGCGTACTGAACCGCACGGTCCAGGTCAAACCGGACGGGACCTGGGTGCTTCCGAACATCCCCGCGAACTTTGGCCCGGTCCGGGCACGGGCGACCTGCGTCGAGAACGGGATCACGACCTCGGGCGAATCTGCCTTGTTCACGATTCCCGCGAACGGCTCGGTCGATGTGCCTCCGATCAACCTCGGTACCGCAACCCCCATTCCGTCTTCGGTCACGCTCACGGCGGCTTCGACGACCCTGACGCAGCCCAATCAGAACACCCAGCTCACCGTGACCGCGCGATATCCCGACGGCACCACGAGCGATATCACGGCCGGCTCGACCGGCACCCTGTACCTGATCAGCAATCCGGCACTCGCGAGCGTTTCGCCGGACGGCCTGGTCACGGCGAAGGAGAGCGGTACGGTGCTGATTCAGTCGGTCAACGAAGGCACGCAAGGATTGCTCCGGCTTTCCATCGCGCTGTCGCAGAATGCCGATGGCGACGGGATTCCCGATGACGTCGAAATCCGCCTCGGGCTCGATCCGACCAATTCCGCGGATGCCTTGGATGATCTCGACCGCGACGGGCTGACCAACAAGGACGAACTCCAGTACGGAACCGATATCCAGAATGCCGATTCCGATCGCGACGGCATTCTGGACGGCGAGGAGGTTATTGCCGGCGTGGACGGGTTTATCACCAATCCCTTGCTCGCGGATACCGATAACGACGGTGTCCCGGACAATGCCGAAGTGGCCTCGGGCAGCGATCCGACCGACTCCGCGAGCACGAATCTGGCCAATGCCTTGAAACAGATCACGGTGACGCCCGCGAACTTCGTGATCAACGTCAATACGATCGACCCCGTGGCCTTTCAGCAGTTGAAGGTGACCGGAGAATTCAATCTCGGCGGCAGCATCGATCTGACCACGCTTGCCCGCGGCACCAGTTATGCGTCGAGTGACTTGAACGTGTGTAATTTCGGTGCAACCGACGGGCGCGTCTTCGGTGGCACCGACGGCAGTTGCATTATCACGGTCAATAACAATGGCTTTTTAGCGACCGCTACCGGCACGGTCCGCACCTTTACGCCGATGGCCATATCCCAGGTGGCGATCCCTGGTTTCGCCAATAACGTCGATGTAAACGGCAATTTTGCCTATGTGGCGGCCGGGTCTACCGGACTCCAAGTTGTAGACATCACTGACCGGGCGAATTCGCAAGTAGTCGGTTCCCAAGACACGCCTGGAAATGCCAATGATCTGGTGGTCGTCGGCAACTATGCCTATGTCGCGGATGACTCATTCAGATTGCAAATCATCGACATCAGCAACCCCCTTGCTCCGAGCACTGTGGGTACATTCGATACGGCCGGGGTCGCCTGGGACGTGGTGGTGCGAGGCGGCCATGCTTACGTTGCCGATGGGACAAGCGGCTTAGTACTCTAGCAACAATAACTTGAACAATATTGGTTAGACATGCTGCTTCCTCGGCATCAAACTGTAATTCCACTCGCCGTGGAAATCGTCACGTTGAATGGCGAGAGTGGCAAGTTGGTCATCGGAAACCTTGATACCCG